>JBFWZG010000069.1:16166-17328 GCA_050185515.1 Reyranellaceae bacterium | reverse complement strand
TACGACGGCGGACGCGAGAAGGCGCCGGCCGCGATCTGCCGCAAGGTGATCGAGGCAAAGCGCTCGGGACGGCACGAGATAGAGATCTGGGGCGACGGCGAGCAGACGCGGAGCTTCATGTATATCGGCGACTGCCTGGAAGGCAGCGTCCGGCTGATGGAAAGCGGCGTCGAGGAGCCGGTCAACATCGGCAGCGACGAGCTGGTCAGCATCAACCGCCTGGTCGATATCGCCGAGAAGATCGGCGGGGTGAAGCTGCAGCGTCGCTACAAGCTCGACGCGCCCAAGGGCGTTCGCGGCCGCAACAGCGACAACACCATGGTGAAGCGCGTTCTCGGTTGGGCGCCGTCGATCAAGCTCGAGGACGGGCTCGAGAAGACCTATCGCTGGATCCACGACCAGATGACCGGCGCGCCGGCCGCCCGCCGCGCCGGCTGACCCCCATGGCGGACCGGCTCATCCATCCGGTCGTGCTGTCGGGCGGATCGGGCACCCGCCTGTGGCCGCTGTCGCGCGAACTCTATCCTAAGCAGATGCACGCTCTGGCCGGCAACCGCACGCTGCTGCAGCAGACGGTGCTGCGCGCCATCGACCCTGTCGTCTTCGCGCCACCGCTGCTGATCGCCAACGACGAGCACCGTTTCGTGGTCGCCGAACAGTTGCGACAGATCGGGGTCACCCCACAAGCCATCCTGCTCGAGCCGGTCGGCCGCAACACCGCGCCAGCCGCGGCGGTGGCGGCACTGATGGTGACTCGCGATGATCCCAACGGGCTCCTGCTGCTGATGCCGTCCGATCATGTCATCGGCGACGAGGCGGCGTTCCATCGAGCCATCGACATCGCCCGCAACGCCGCCGAGCAGGGCCGGCTGATGACGTTCGGCATCACGCCCGACAGGCCGGAAACCGGCTTCGGCTACATTCGTCGCGGCGGCGAGCTTTCGGGGTGCACGGGCGCGCACGAAGTCGACCGTTTCGTCGAGAAGCCCGATCTCGATACCGCCATGGCATGGCTCAAGGAAGGCGGCTATTTCTGGAACGGCGGCATCTTCCTGTTTCGCGCCGGCGATCTGATCGACGAATTGCGGGCGGCGGCGCCGGAGATCCTCGAGGCGGCAACGCAGGCGCTGGACCGGGCGCGCCGCGATCTCGATTTCATCCG
>JBFWZG010000069.1:0-16066 GCA_050185515.1 Reyranellaceae bacterium | reverse complement strand
GCCAGGGTGATGTCCGGGCAACGCTGCATCGGATCGTCCTGCGGCAACGGCTTGAACACCAGCTTCGATTTCGAGCCCGTCAGCGCGATGATGCGCTCGGCGAGCTGGCGCACCGTGGTTTCGACCGGATTGCCGAGATTGACCGGCCCGGTGAACTCGTCCGGCGTCGCCATCAGCCGCATGAAGCCCTCGATCAGGTCGTCGACGTAGCAGAAGGCCCGGGTCTGCGTACCCTCGCCGTAGATCGAGATGTCCTCACCGCGCAGCGCCTGCACGATGAAATTCGACACCACGCGGCCGTCGTTGGGATGCATGCGCGGACCGTAGGTGTTGAAGATGCGCGCCACCTTGATGCGCAGCCGGTGCTGCCGGTGGTAGTCGAAGAACAGGGTTTCGGCGCAGCGCTTGCCCTCATCGTAGCAGGCGCGCGGCCCCAGCGGATTGACGTTGCCGCGATAGTCCTCGGTCTGTGGATGCACGGTCGGGTCGCCGTACACCTCGCTGGTCGACGCCTGCATGATGCGCGCCCGCGTCCGCTTGGCCAGCCCCAGCATGTTGATGGCGCCGTGGACCGAGGTCTTGGTGGTCTGCACGGGATCGTACTGGTAATGCACCGGCGATGCCGGACAGGCCAGGTTGAAGATGTCATCGGTCTCGATATAGAGCGGAAACGTCACGTCGTGCCGCATGACCTCGAAGCGCGGATTGTCGAGGATCGGCAGGATGTTGGTCTTGGTGCCTGTGAAGTAGTTGTCGATGCAGAGCACGTCGTTGCCGTCGGCCAAAAGCCTCTCGCACAGATGCGAGCCGAGAAACCCGGCGCCGCCGGTCACCACGATACGCTTGCCCATCTTTCCCCCCAAAGAACGGCGCCCTCAGGCGCCCTGCTGCCGCCTGGCCTTTTCCGTGCCGATGAAGTGCCGGCCGTCGCCTTCGAGAATCAGGCAGGTCAGCGTGTCGGAAGCGTAAGCGCCCGTATCGATGCCGATGCGGTTGTCCCGCATCTCCGGCGTCTCCGTCACCGAATGCCCGTGAACGACCACCTTGCCGAAATCGTGACGGCTGTCGAGAAAATCCTCTCGGATCCACATCATGTCCTCGGCTGTCTGCTGCTCAAGTCCGACGCCCGGTCGCAGCCCGGCATGCACGAACAGGTAATCGCCGCACTCGAAGGTCAGGCGCAGCGTCTGCAGGAACTCCAGATGCGAAGGCGGCAGATTGGCTTGGAGCTGCTGGCGCATGTCCTCGAAGCGTTCGCGCCCGGATTTCCCGGGCGTCATTCTTACGCCGTAGCTCAACACGGTGGCGTCGCCGCCATACGAGAACCAGGTTGGCCCGAGATCGGGGTCGCGGAGGAACTGCAGCAATGAATCGTCGTGGTTGCCCTTGAGATAGACTTTCTCGAACCCCGGAAGCGGATCGCCCAGCAGATGGTCGATGACCTCGCGGCTGTGCATGCCGCGATCGACGTAATCGCCGACATAGACCACGATATTGCGCGCCGGCGGGCTCTGGGCGGCATCGGCCTGGATGCCGCGGTGGAGCGCCTTCAGGAGGTCGGCGCGGCCGTGGATGTCGCCGACGCAATAGACACGCACGCCGTCGGGCACCCGCGGCGAGGCGGACTTGCGCGCATTCT
The DNA here is from genome assembly GCA_050185515.1 of Reyranellaceae bacterium. GTDB lineage: Bacteria > Pseudomonadota > Alphaproteobacteria > Reyranellales > JAQSWP01 > JAQSWP01. The sequence goes on along the minus strand of JBFWZG010000069.1, from coordinate 14,427 downwards.
GCGACTGGCGGAAAAGCTTCGCGAACATCACCGAACGACAGGACCGAGGCGCGGTTCCGGACGGCGGAACCCGAGACGAAGACTATAGCGGTCGGGCGCGTTTCTTGCCAGAACGCAGCGGCAATCCGCGCCAAATACGGGCAATTCTCTTCTATGCCTCCAGTCCGCTTGGTAGGATGCCGCCAACGATAAAGCGTGGCCGCAAACCGCAGGCGACGCGATCAGGGAGGACAGGCCGCCATGGCCGAAGCGCCAGCGATCAACGCCATCGCCGATATCACGCGACACCATGCCGCCCTCCGCCCGGACGCGCCGGCGATGATTTTCGAGGGCCGCACGACCTCCTACGGCCTGCTCGACCGCCAGGCCAGCCGCATTGCCAACGCGCTGATCGCCGACGGCGTGCGCCCGCAGGCGCGGGTGGCGCAGCTCGACAAGAACTCCGATCTGTTCTTCGAGCTGTTCTTCGGCACGACCAAGGCCAATGCCGTGCTGGTCTCCGTCAACTGGCGCCTGGCGCCCCCGGAGATCGCCTACGTCATCAACGATGCCGAGGCCGAAATCCTGTTCGTCGGCGAGGAATTCTTCCCCGCCATCGAAAAGATCCGCGACCAGCTCAGGACCGTGCGTAAGATCGTGGCGCTCAACGGCCGCCATGCGCAGTGGCAGGATTTCGCCGCCTGGCGCGATTCCCGGCCTGATACCGACCCGATGCTGCCGATCGGACCGCAGGACGTCGCCATCCAGCTCTACACCAGCGGCACCACGGGCCATCCCAAGGGCGCACAGATCACCAACCACAATTTTCTCAACATGCTGCCGATCTGGACGCCGACCTGGGAAATGGCGCCGGGGCGGCGCAACCTGGTCTGCATGCCTGCCTTCCATATCGGCGGCGCTGGCTGGGGCCTGGTCGGCATCTACAGCGGCGCGGTGAACTACATCTTCCGCGAATTCGTACCGGCGCAGATATTGAAGTCGATCGAGGACGACAGGCTGGAAGTGCTGCTGCTGGTGCCGGCCATGGTGCTGTTCCTCCTGCAGGCGCCGCAGATCAGGGAAACTGACCTGAGTTCCATCCGCCTCATCGTCTATGGCGCCGCGCCCATGCCCGTCGAGGTGTTGCGCCAGGCGCTGGGCGTTTTCCCCTGCGGCTTCCAGCAGGTCTATGGCCTGACCGAAACCACCGGCGCCATCACCCTCCTGCCGCCTTCGGACCACGACCCCAACGACCCGCACAAGCTGTTGTCCTGCGGCTATCTGCAGAAGGGCGTCGAGGTGCGCATTCTCGACGGCGACGGCAGGGACGTGGCGAAGCCGGGCGACGTGGGCGAGATCGCGGTGCGCTCCTCGCAGGTCATGAAGGGATACTGGAAGCTCGACGAGGCGACCCGCAAGGCGATCCGCGGCGAGTGGTTCCACACCGGCGATGCCGGCTATCTTGACGAGAAGGGCTATCTCTATATCCACGACCGCGTGAAGGACATGATCGTCTCGGGCGGCGAGAACATATACCCGGCCGAAATCGAGAACGCCCTGTTCGAGCACCCTGCCGTGGCCGACGTCGCTGTCATCGGCGTGCCGGACGAGCGCTGGGGCGAATCGGTCAAGGCTTTCGTGGTGCGGAAGAAAGACGCGAATCTTTCCGAGGGCGAGTTGATCACCTTTGCCCGCGAGCGCATCGCCGGCTACAAGGTTCCGCGCTCGGTGGATTTCATCGACGCCCTGCCCCGCAACCCGACCGGCAAGATCCTCAAGCGCGAACTACGCAAGCCGTTCTGGGAAGGCCGCGAGCGGCAGGTCAACTGAGTTCCGCCTCGCGCCGACAGGAAAGAGTCCGATGCCGTCAAGCCATGCAGCCGCCCTGCCCGACAACCTGACCGAAGTGCGCGAGGCGCATCGCTTCGACGAAGGCGCCCTGGCCGCCTACATGAAGGAGAACGTCGACGGCTTTGTGCCGCCGCTGACGGTGCGCCAGTTCGACGGCGGCCAGTCCAACCCGACCTTCCATCTGACCGACGGCAAGGGCCGCCAGTACGTCATGCGCAAGAAGCCGCCGGGCAAGCTGCTGCCCTCCGCGCACGCGGTCGACCGCGAGTACAAGGTGATCTCCGCCCTGTCCAAGACCGACGTGCCGGTCGCCCGCGCCTTCTGTCTGTGCGAGGACGCCGCCGTGATCGGTACGGCGTTCTACGTCATGGAATTCCTGCAGGGCCGCATCTTCCGCGATACGCTGATGCCCGAATGCAGTCCGGCCGAACGCGGCGCCATCACGGACCACATGAACGACGTACTGGCCCGCCTGCACAAGGTCGACTACAAGGCCGTCGGGCTTGGCGACTACGGTCGCGAAGGCCAGTATTTTCAGCGCCAGATCGCGCGCTGGACCAGCCAGTACGATCTCGCCAAAACCGAAGAGATTCCGGAAATGGAGCGGCTCAAGGTCTGGCTGCCGGCCAACATCCCGCCGGGCAGCGACGAGACCACGATCGCGCATGGTGATTACCGCCTCGAGAACACCATCGTGCACGCCACCGAGCCCCGCATCATTGCCGTGCTCGACTGGGAGTTGTCGACGCTCGGCCACCCGCTGGCCGATCTCTCCTACAACTGCATGATCTACCATTTCGGCAAGGGCTACGGCGCCACCAACGGGCTGGCCGGACACGACGTCAAGGCGCTGGGCTTCCCGACCGAGCAGGAGTATCTCGACGCCTATTGCCGCCGCACCGGCCGCGACGGCATTCCCTACTGGGATTTCTACATGGCGTTCTCGATGTTCCGCTTGGCCGGCATCGCGCAGGGCGTCTACAAGCGCGGCCTGGACGGCAACTCCGCCTCTACCACCGCCCTCAAATTTGGCAACCGCGCCCGCACCCTCTCGGAGCTGGCGTGGAATCTCATCAAGCACAGAGCCTGACAGGCAGCACCGCTATATGAACTGCATGTTTTCTCCGCCCCCGCCCCGCTTTGAATCGGTAGTGGCGGAGGCCGCCTCGCGCAGCACCTGCAGATAGCCGCGTTTCAGTTCCATCCGTGGCCCGTAGCTTTTGACGACCAGCAGCCGATGGGCCTCGGCAAGTCGGTAGCACGGCACGAACAGGAACAGATGGTGCTCGAGATGGTAGTTCACCCAGTAGGGCGCCACGAAAAGCCGCGTGAGCGGATCGAGCAAGGTGGTACGCGTGTTGCGCAGCGGGTCGTCGTTGTCGGGCACCACGGCGTGCTCGGCGATGTTCCGGATGCGGCTTATGAGCTGGTACCAGGTGGCCAGCGGCAGCAGCCAAAGCAGCGGATAGAGCCACCAGTAGCCCGCCAGCGCCAACCCGGCCCAGAACACCCCGTTGACCAGCAGCGGACCGCCGAGCTTCTCCTTCAGCCGCGCCAATCGTTCGTTGCGCGACAGTCCTTCCGGCCCCCAGGCGTCGCGCCATTGCAGCTTGCGCCGCTGGTAGGCGGTCTGCCCCGTCATGTCGCGCAGGAACTTGCGATAGAGGCTCTTGCGCGTGATCGGGAACGGCGCCGACAGGCCGAGATCGGGATCCTGCTCCTGCTGCGTGAAGCGATGGTGCTTGAGATGATAGGGTCGATAAGCATGCAGGCTGGTGGCGACCGGCCAGGCGCACAGCCATTGCGCCACGGTATCGTTGAGCCTCGGGCTGGCGAACAGCAGCCCGTGCGCGGCATCGTGCATCAGGATGGCCAGCCCGAGCTGGCGGCAGCCGATCACCGCGACGGCGAATACGAAGGTCAGCGGATTGGGCCAGGCGGCGAACAGTGCCATGGAGCCCAGGATCAGGGCCCAGGCATGCAGCACCAGGGCCGCGCCGCGCAGGTCGGAGCGCCGGCGCAGGGATTGCATTTCGTCGATCGTGAGAATGTCGCTGGCCTTGAGCATGAATGGCAGTTTATCGCGGGCGTTTGCGGTTGTCGCGTGACTGCATTGGTCTCATGCTGGAAAAAGTGCAGGGAGTTCGCCGATGAGATCCGCTTACCGCATTGTCCTGCTCGCGCTGGTCGCAATACCGTTCGCGGCCTCGGACGCGACGGCGCAGCTTGCGAAGGAGGTGCAGGGCGCCTGGTCGGGCGATCCGGCCTGTAGCAGGGTCGCCATGCGCCATGTTTTCGCCGAGGGCACCTTCGAATGGACCGGCGACGGGCGGCGTTTCTACTACGGGGAGGCGCGCTACGAGGTCAAAGGCGGCCGGCTGATGGTCAGCCTGGTCAAGGACATCGACCGCCCCTTCCAGCACCCCGACGCGCCGCGCGCCGGCGACATGCTTACCTACCAGCGCGTCGGCGACGGCTGGCGCCCCTTTTCCATGACGCGCAACGGCAAGGCCACCACCACGCCCTCTGATACGCCGGTGTTTCGCCGCTGCACCTGACGCGGCGAAGTCACTGCACGGCTGCGGCCGGTCGGCGCCAGAACATGGCGCTGCGCACCAGCGCGCGGAACGCTGCCAGGCGACGTTCGAAGATTTCGGCCACCAGGAAGCAGGCAGCCAGTGCAATCAACAGCAGCAGCGGGTGATGGACGATCTGCGGCCAGTCCTGCGGTATCACCGCCTCGGTGAACTGCAGCACCGGGTAATGGACCAGGTAAAGCGAGAAGCTGCCCCCGGCCAGCCAGCGGATCGCCTGCGCGACCCGGGCGCCCGGCATGGCGCGCCTTCGCGACAGGGTGGCGACGCCGAGGAAATGGGCGGCGGCCAGTAGGGCGATGAAGTTGTTCCAGATGAACTCGTTGGAAAAGTTCAGCAGTACGAGCACGTACCGATCGCCCAGCAGCGCCTTCGTCTCGGCAAGCAGGAATTTCGGCAAACCGATCGACAGGCAGGCGACGTAGATGGCAACCGGCGCCAGGGTCAGGAACCATGCCCGGGCCGGGGCGATCTCGACGCCGGCGCGCAGCTGGCGATAGACCGCGACTCCCAGCAGCCAGGCCGGCATGAGCAGCAGCGGTTTCAGCCCGAACACCGGCACCATGACGACCAGCGCCAGGGCGCGGCGCCAGCCGCTCAGGTAGAAGGCGGCGGCGAACAGCGCGTAATAGGCGACCTCGTAGCTCAATGACCAGAACGGTCCGTTCGTGCCGAGACGGAACGACACCAGCCCCCAGTCGGTGCTGAAGGTCAGGCCGCGCAGCAGCGTGGGGAAGAAGCCGGCATCGTTGTACCACCAGCCGTCGTAGTCCTTGGGCACCAGGCTGGCGCCGAGACTGTCGAGCCCGATGGTCAGCAGCACCGCCGGAATCGCCACCGAGTAGACGCGGGTCAGGCGGTTGAAGACGAAGCTACCCAGCGTACGATCCTTCGTGTCGGTCGTGTAGGCGATCACCAGCCCGGACAGCACGAAGAACAACACCACCGCGTCGCTGCCCAGGTTCCACTCGCGCAGAAAGGCGTAGTTTCCGTCGGTGAAGCGCCGATACGCCATGTGCGACAGCAGCACCAGGAACGCCGCCAGAAAGCGGACGAGATCGAGATAGAGGGAGAAGCGGGCGTTCATGCCGATTTCTCCGCCTGCGTGACGACCGGCTTGCGGCGGGTCGCGATCTGCCGGATCGCCCGGCCACTGTCGACGAAGGGCACCAGCAGCGCCTGACGCAGCGTACCGTGCGGCTGCGGCAGGGCGTTGCCCTCGGCGTCGGCCAGGCCGATCTCGAAGGTCTCCCGGCCCTTGGGCAGGTAGAGCGTGCCGAACATCCAGTCCCACAGCGCGAAAACCTCGCCGTAGTTGCGATCGCGATGGCGCGGGGCGCGGCTGTGATGCAACTGGTGCTGGGCCGGCGAAATGAAGATACGCTCGAGCACCGGGCCGTAGCTCAGCCAGACATGCGAATGGCGCAGGTTGGCGCCGACGGCGTTGAAGACGCAGTAGATGAGGTTGGCGCCACCGATCGTGAGCACGCCGACCTTGCCGAAGAAGGCATAGAGCACGACGCCGGTCGTCAGCCCGACAAGCAGCCCCCGCAGCAGCGAACCCAGGAAATCGTAGACCGGGTGCTTGCGGTACAGGGTGAGCGGCGTCAGCACCTCCGCACTGTGGTGCAGCGAATGGAACGGCCACAGCACCGGGTTTTCATGGTGCAGGCGATGGATCCAGTAGGTCGAGAAATCGGCCGCCATGGCGAACACCAGCGTCAGCGCGGCAAGTTGCCAGCCGGTCGGATGCGTCTCGTTATGGGTTGCCCCGAACACCGCCGCCAGCGCCGCGATCGTCAGGGCGGACACGGTGGTGGTGATGGCCAGCCGACCGACCAGACCGAACATGCCAAGCACGCGGCCGAACAGGAACACTTTGAGGTCGACGCCATGCGAGCGGTGCAGATAGATCTCGCGCGGCAGCAGCCAGGCCACGAACCCCCTGCCTGTCGCCCGGCCAATGACCAGCCAGACGCCGAAGGCGATCAGCACCGTCAGCAGCAGATATATCGGCGACAGGCGTTCTCCAAGGCTGAGCAGTCCGCCGACCAGCCGCGCCAGCTGGACCATAATCTCCGTCGCGATTTCTTGCATGCTCGCCCCCTGACCCGGCGCGCCGCCATCGCCCCCGCGAGACGCGCCTGAGGAACAGAGTCTATCGAAGTGGATAAATTCTATTGAAAATCAGTGGTATATAACGAACTTCTACGAATGTATCTAAGCCGGAAGCGAAATCTTCGAAAAACTGGACAGGCATTTGAAAAACCTACGATTTTGAGATCGAAACACCATATCCAAAAAGATAGGGAAAGAATCGCTCCTTTCCCCATCCCGTTCAGTCAGTTTGCCGCAGCGCGGTCCGGATCGAGCGTCAGATCGGATCCCAGGAGAAGATGTCGCCCGAGCGGTCGAGCTTGTAGAACGAGCTTTGCATAGCCGGCATCGCCACGTCGGCGATGCTGTCGGGCGTCCAGCCCTCGTCGCCGGCATGCACCGAGCGCAGCACGCGCGGCTGGCTGAACAGGAAGATCTCGTTCTTGCGCACGCCGAAAATCTGCCCAGTGACGTCCTTGGCCCTGTCGCTGGCGAGGTAGACGCAGATCGGGGCGATCTTGGCCGTGGTCATCTGCTTGATGCGCTCGACGCGCGCCTTCTCGGCATCGGTCTCGGTCGGGATCGTGCCGATCAGCCGGCTCCAGGCGAAGGGCGAGATGCAGTTGGAGCGCACGTTGAAGCGCTGCATGTCGAGCGCGATGCTCTTCGACAGGCCGACGATGCCCATCTTGGCGGCCGCGTAGTTGGCCTGCCCGAAGTTGCCGATCAGGCCGGACGTCGAGGTGAAGTGCACGAAGCTGCCGCCGTTCTGCTCCTTGAAGTAGTTGGCGGCGGCGCGGCTGGTGTTGAAGCAGCCGTTGAGATGCACGTCGATCACCGCCTTCCAGTCCATGTGGCTCATGCGATGGAAGATGCGGTCGCGCAGGATGCCGGCGTTGTTGACGACGCAGTCGATGCGGCCGAACGCGTCCACCGCCTGCTTGACCATCTTCTCGGCGCCTGCCGCGTCGGCCACCGAATCGTAGTTGGCGACGGCGTTGCCGCCGGCCTTCTTGATCTCGTCCACCACTTCCTGCGCCGGCGTGCTGCTGCCCGCGCCCTCGCCATCGGCCGAGCCGCCCAGGTCGTTGACCACCACCTTGCCGCCGTTGGCGGCCATCATCAGCGCGATGTCGCGGCCGATTCCGCGCCCCGCGCCGGTGACCAGAACGACCTTGTCCTTGACGATTTGCGAGCCTGGCATGTCTTTGAGCTTCCTTTCTTGCACTTGCGAGATCATGAATACTTGTTCATATCAATACGTCCAAAACGGTTTGGCACGCAACGCAAGAAGGGTACGAACGAACATGGCGTCCATCGATATCAAGGCGGAAATCACCGGCAAGGTCTGGCAGATCGCGGCCCCGGTCGGCAGCTCCGTGGCTGAAGATGATCCGATAGTCATTTTGGAAGCCATGAAGATGGAAATACCGGTGCTGGCCACCGCAGCCGGCAAGGTCGCGGAAATCCGCTTCGGCGAGGGCGATACCGTCAACGAAGGCGACGTGGTCGCCATCCTCGAGGCCTGAGACGACGCCGGGCGGTCGATCCGTGCCGCTTGGCGAAACACCTGCCGGACCAGCCGCGACCGAAGACGAAGGCCGGCTGGTCTGGCTCGACGCCGCCGATGGCTGGCGTTTGGCGCTGCGCGACTTTTCGCCGCCTGCCCCGGATCCCGACAAGCCGGTCGTTCTGGTCTTCGCCGCCATGGGGGCACCGGCCCGCGCCTATCGCCGGCTGTGCCGCTGGTTTGCCAGTCAGGGCTATCCCATCGCCACGCTCGACACCCGCGGCACCGGCGAGAGCCTGCCGATCCCCCGCCGCGGCGTCGATTTCGGCGTCAGCAAGCATCTCTACGAGGATTGGCCCGCCGCCGTCGCCTGGGCCCGCCTTAGCCATCCCGGGCGGCGCATCGTGCTGCTGGGCCACTCCATCGGCGGCCAGCTCAGCGGCATCTATTCCGGCCTCAATCCCGGCATCGTCTCGGCGCTGGTGCTGCTGACGACCACCAGCGTGTGGTTTCGTTCGACGCCGTTCCTCTCCCGCTGGCTGCGCGGCCTTTATATGTTCAGCGCCTTCTCGCTGTGGGCCCGCCGGCATGGCTGGCTCGACGGCAGCGTGTTCGACTGGGGCCTGCCGCTGTCGCGCCAGGTGGTGCTGGACTGGGCACGCTGGGGTTTCTCGGGCCGCTATTCCGACACCGAGAAGCGCAATCTCGACGGCGCCCTGGCCAGCGTCGAGCTGCCGGTGCTGTCGATCTCCTTCACCGACGATCTGCGCCTGGCGCCGAAGGAAGCCTGCGACGATTACGTCCGCCGCCTGCCCAGGGCGCGGCTGACGCGCTGGCATCTGTCGCCGGGCGACATCGGGCTGCCGGAAGCGGGCCATTTCGTCCATCTTCGCGGCGCGCCCGAATTATGGCGCCGCATCGACGCCTGGCTGCAACAGGCGCTGGCCTAGACGATGAACTAGGACGCAGCGGGCGCCGGCGGCGGCACCGGCTCGACCGTCTGCGGCACCGGCGGCTCGGCGCGGTGCGGCCGCAGCAGGATCAGGGTCGCCAGCAGGCCGAAAGCGGCGAAGCCCAGCAAGGTCCAGATCATCGGCATCTGTGTGCCGTCGGTCAGTGCCGTGACGATGGCCGTCGACAGCGCGGCGCCGCCCATCTGCAGCGTGCCCATCAGCGACGACGCCGTCCCGGCCTGGCGCGGGAACTGGTTGACCGAACCCGCCATGGCGGGCGCCATGCTCATGCCGCAACCGGTGGCGACGATGAAATACGGGGCGACGATCGCAAGGACCGATAGTTCGCCCGCCAGCGCCATCGCCAGCATCAGCAGCCCGCCGCAGGCCGCCGTCGAAATGCCGATCAGGATGCAGACCGGCAGGCGCACCCGCGTCACCGTGCGCGTGGCGATGAAGCTGCCCAGCGTGAACCCCGCCACCGACGTGAGAATCCAGTAGCCGTAATCCTCCGGCGTCAGGTGCAGCATGTTCATCAGCGCGAAGGGCGAGCCGGCGACGTAGGCGAACATCGTGCCGAACGTCGCTGCGATCGCCAGCGCGTAACCCAGAAACTGGCGATGCACCAGCATCGGGCCGGCCTGGCGAATGGTGCCGATGATGCCCACACCCTGCCCCAGATAGGGATTGCTCTCGCGCAGACCGAACAGCACCAACAGGAACACCGTGCCGCCGAAGCCGGCCAGCACGTAGAACACTGACTGCCAGCCGAACCACGCTGTCAGGTACCCGCCAAGTACCGGCGCGATGGCGGGCGCGATGTTGATGCCGAAGGACAGCCAGGACATGACCCGCGCCGAACCCTGATGGCCGAACGTGTCGCGCGTGATGGCGCGCGCCATGACCGCGCCGGAGCAAACGCCCAGCCCGTGAAACAGCCGCAGCAGGATTAGCGCATCGATGGTCGTCGCCAGCGCGCAGGCCAGACCCATAAGGCTGAACACCGCCGCGCCGAACAGAAGCACGGGCTTGCGGCCGAAGCGGTCGGACAGCGGCCCGTAGATGATCTGCCCCGCCGAAAAGCCGACCAGAAAGGTGGTCAGCGTCAGCTTGACCTCCTCGTCGCTGGCCGCCAGCGCGTGGCCGATCGTGGTCATGGTCGGCGTGTAGATGCTCATCGACAGCGGCCCAAAGGCGCTCAGCGCGACGAGCAGCGCGATCAGCTTGCGATTGTCCAGCGACATGGCGCGCGATCCCGCCCGCTCAGGCGGCGTTCTCGGCTTCCGCCTCGCGCGCGAAGTCGCCCACCGGGGTCGCCTCCTCGTTGTTGAGGAAGGGCATCGCCGGGTAGAGCTTGCGGAACGCTTCGCGGATAGTGACGAATGGCACGTCGACGAAGGCGCCGCGATAGCGCAGGTATTCCATGTGCTTGTGGCCCTGCAGGTCGAAGGGGTGGTAGATCGAGTCCTCGCGCCCGTCGAACTCCAGCGACTTGAGGCGGAACTTCTCCGTCAGTTCCTTGTTGAAGGCCGGCGTCGCCTTGACCCATTTGCCGTCCAGCCACAGATCCGTATAGCCGTGGTAGTAGAAGACGTCGGTGCCCATCATCTCGCTGAGGCGCTTGGTCGTCATGTGGTTGCGCACGTCGGCGAAGCCGACGCGGGCGGGAATGCCGACCGCACGGGCGGCGGCAGCCATCAGCGCCGCCTTGGTCACGCAATAGCCGTAGCCCTGCATCAGGCAGGTACTGGCCTTGTAGGCATGCGGCGTCAGCGGCGTATTGTAGGGATCGTAGCGGATGCGATCGCGCACCGCGTAGTACAACCTGACGGCCTGCTCGATGCGGTCCTCGCTGCCGGCCACCATGTCGCGGGCGAACTCGACGATGCGCGGATGGTCGCTGTCGATGAACTCGCGCGGGCTCAGGCACTCGGCCAGCGAGGCGCCATCGCCCAGCGTCTCGATCACGATCTTCTCCGACCCCGTCTCAGCCATATCCGGCATCCCTGACCTCTGCGCGCTACACGTGAACCGACATTCATTAACTCGTTCGCCGGGCGAACAAGTCAAGTCGCCGGGCTGAAGAGCAGCCCTGCGCCGGATGCAGCGCCATGCGTCTAGCCGGTGGCGTCGCGAGGAGTGATCAGAAAGTGGGCGTTGGCTGACGCGATCGGACGCGATCGGTCTTCCTGCCAGGCTTCCACGGCGACGTTGACTACTCGCCGACCCTGCTTGGTCAGCACCGCCTTCGCCAGCGTGTCGACCGGCCGGCCCGACCGCAGATAGTCGACCGTGATGGTGATGATTTTGGGAATGCTGGTGGTCTCGATTTCCCACAGCACCTGGAATATTGCGGCCGACTCCAGCAACGCGCCGATCGTGCCGCCATGCAGCGCCGGCAGCATGATGTTGCCGATCAGCTGCCGGTCATAGCGCATCCGCGTCAGCAGCTCGCCGGTGGAATTCTCCGGCGCAATGTTCATGAACTTGTTGTAGGGCGTCGAATCCACAAGCGTGGACAGATCGCCGCTGCGCCGCGCCTCGGCGACCAGATCGAGCAGGCTCATGCCCCGTCTCCCTTGCCGTCATCCCCCTGGCGGCCATCCCCCTTGCCGCCAATCCCGTTGCCATCGTCGGCCTTGATCAACGGCTCCTTGTTGCGCGCCGTGCCCTTGGTCGCCAGCATGAAGGTGCCCGATGCGGCGGCGATCGGGTCGGAGCGGTCGCCGTGATGGGCGAAGGCGCGCGTGAACGCAACGTTGCTGGTGATGCGGTAGCACTCGGCTTCGGCGATCACCGCCTCGCCCGTGGTGGCAGGACGCACGTAGTCGATGCGCAGATCGAGCGTGGCGAAGGGCTGCGGCGTCTTCAGCATCGTCGCCACCGCCATGCCGCAGCAGGCATCGAGCATGGTCGTTATGGCGCCGCCATGGATGACCCCGGTCTCGGGATTGCCGACCAGTGCCTGCTTCCACGGCAGACGCAGCACGCCGCGGCCGCGCGCGACCTCGACAACTTCCAGCCCCAGCGCCTTGTTCTGCGGTATGGCGTCCGAGAACGCCTGCTCGTAGATCTTGCGGTCCGGCTTGTCGCTCATAATCCCATCTGCCGCGCGGCGAGATCCTTCATGATCTCGATCGAGCCGCCACCGATCGACATCACCTTGGTCTCGCGATAGATACGCTCGACTTTGCTGCCGCGCAAATAGCCGGCGCCGCCGAGGATCTGCATCGCCTCGTTGGCCACCCATTCCAGGGAAGTCGTGGCGAGATTCTTGAGCATGCAGATCTCGGCTACCGGCTGCTCGCCCTGCTCGACACGCCAGGCAAGTTGCTCCAGCGTCGCCTTCACCGCATTCACCCGCATAGCCATGTCCACGATCTTGTGCCGGATGACCTGGTTCTTGATCAGCGGCCGGCCAAAGGTCTCGCGCTGGCGCGCATACTCGATCGCCTCCTCGAGGCAGACCTTGGCGAAGCCGTAGGCGCCGGCGGCCAGCATGATGCGTTCGGGATTGAAGTTGCGCATGATGCCGTTGAAGCCGGCATTCTCCGGGCCGATCAGGTTGTCGACCGGCACCTTGACGTCGTCGAAAAACAGCTGCGCCGTGTCGGAAGCCCACCAGCCCATCTTGCGCAGCCTCGTGCGCGAGAAGCCCGGCCGATCGCGCTCGATCAGCAGCAGCGACACCCCGCCCATGCCGGGCCCGCCCGTGCGCACCGCAACCGTATAGTAGTCGGCGCGGAAGCCCGAGGTTATGAACATCTTCTGGCCGTTGACGACATAGTGGTCGCCCTCGCGCCGCGCCGTGGTCTTCAGATTGGCGACGTCCGAACCGCCGCTGGGTTCGGTGATCGCCAGCGCGCTGATCTTCTCGCCGGAGAGAATCTCGGGAAGGACTTTGCGCTTCATCCATTCCGGGCCGAGGGCCGCGATCGGCGGCGCGCCGATCGTGTGACTGCCCAGGCCGGCATTGACGCCGCCGCTTCCGGCCCGCGCCAGTTCCTCGCTGGCGATGATGCGGAAGAAGCCGTCGGTCGGCACGCCGCCATACTCCTCGGGGTATCCCATCTGCAGCAGGCCGACCGCGGCCGCCTTCTTGTAGAGTTCGCGCGGGAACTCCTCCGCCTCGTCCCACTGGTCGACGAACGGCGCAATGTCGCGCTCGACGAAGCGTCGCATCTGGTCGCGGAACGCATCGTGCTCGGCGGTGTAATAAGGGCTCGGCGGTCGCGGCAGAATGTCCATGGGACGACATCTCCAAGGCGAAGAGCGGGTGGCGGCTTGGCCGGCTCATTATAGGAGCGGCGCGACGGGGTCAAACCGCTGGCATGCGTTCGCCATGCCGACGTTCCTCAATGCGAAACGAAAGTCATTCACAGAGAAATTCTGTTGACATAACAGGGGCAAAACCTGTCTCGTTCCTCCCACGTCTTCGCCGCGAGAAAAGCGGAAGCAGTGGTCCGGCAACGGGCCGGGGCGGAGGCGGACAGGGCGGAAAGAAATTCTATGTTCGATTTCGTACAGCAGCTGGTTAACGGCATTGCTGTCGGGTGCATCTACGGACTGATCGCGCTCGGCTTCGTGCTGATCTACAAGGCGACCGAGGTCGTCAACTTCGCCCAGGGCGAGTTGATGATGCTGGGCGGCTTCTTCGCCTTCACATTCATGACCCTGATGGGGCTGAACTACTGGATCGGCTTCCTGCTCGCAGTGATCTGCATGGCCCTTCTGGGCAGCGGCATCGAGCGCGTCGTGGTCCGCCCGATCCTGGGCTATCCGCAGTTCTCCATCGTCATGGCGACCATTGGCCTAGGCTTCTTCGCCCGCTCGGTCGCCGGCATGATCTGGAGCACCGACGACCTGAAGATCGATACGCCGTTCAGCGAGAGCGTCACCGAAAACGTCGTCCGCATCGGCGGCCTGGTGATCGCGGACGATAAGGTCTCGATCATCGTGGCAACCGTGCTGCTATGCGTCGTTCTATATTTCTTCTTCTCGCGCACCCGCATGGGCGTCGCCATGCAGGCGACCTCGCAGAACATGCTGGCTGCCTATTACATGGGCATCCCGGTCAAGCGTGTCTTCTCGCTGATCTGGGCAATCAGCGCCGCCGTCGCCTGCTTCGCCGGCATCCTTCTAGCGCCCAGCACGCTGATCCACACCAATGTCGGCTTCCTTGGGCTGAAGGCGTTTCCAGCGGCGGTGCTGGGCGGTTTCGGCTCCATCCCGGGCGCGCTGGTCGGCGGCATCATCATCGGCGTAATCGAGGCTCTGGCGGGGTTCTACCTGCCCCAGGGCTTCAAGGACGTCGCCGCCTACATCGTTCTTCTGCTGGTGCTCTGGTTCAAGCCCGAAGGCCTGTTCGGCTTGAAGATGCGCAAGAAGGTCTGATCCCATGCGCTTTGTTTTCAAGACCGACTACGATCAGGACATCCGCCTG
>JBFWZG010000068.1:15817-17781 GCA_050185515.1 Reyranellaceae bacterium | reverse complement strand
CGGCGGATGGGGAATGGCGGTTAAAGAGGCAGGACGCCCAACCGTCACCCCCGCCTTGAGCGGGGGTCCATGCCAATTTTCGGAGCCGGCATTGCCGGGAGTCAGCGTGGGCCCCCGCTCAAGGCGGGGGTGACGAATTGCAATCATGCCACCAGGTTCACGATCCGGTTGGGCACGACGATGATCTTGCGCGGGGTCTTGCCGTCGAGCGCCTTGACGACGTCGGGCTCGGCCTGGGCGCGGCTTTCGGCCAGTTCGCGCGGGGCGTCGGCCGGCAGGGTGATGGTGGCGCGCAGCTTGCCGTTGACCTGCACGGCGACAGTGACCTCGGCATCGACCACGAGTGCATCGTCGGCCACCGGCCAGGCGGTGTCGGCCAGCAGCGTCTCGTGCCCCAGCAGGCGCCACATCTCCTCTGCGATATGCGGCGTCATCGGCCCGATCAGCCGCACGAAGATCTCCAGCGCCTCGCGCAGCGCCCATTGGTCGGCGGCGTCGGCCGGCTTGAAGTCGGCGACGGCGTTGGAGAGCTCGTAGAGCCGCGCCACCGCCTTGTTGAAGTGGAACGCCTCGATGTCGTCGGCGACGCCCCTGACGGCGCGATGGGCGGCGCGGCGCAAGGCCGTTGCCTTGCCGGAGAATTGCGCCGGCGCATCGGCCGTGGCGGACGGCAGGCCGGCGACGGCGGCCTCGACCAGCCGCCACAGGCGCTGCTGGAAGCGCCAGGCGCCGGTGACGCCGGCCTCGGTCCATTCCAGGTCGCGCTCGGGCGGGCTGTCCGACAGCATGAACCAGCGCGCGGTGTCGGCGCCGTAGTCGCGGATGATCTGGTCGGGATCGACCACGTTCTTCTTCGACTTCGACATCTTCTCCGAGCGGCCGACCGTGACCTTCTCGCCGTTGCGGACGGTGACGAAGCCCTCGCCTTCCTTCTTCACCTCGTCGGGAAACAGCCACAGGCCCTTCTGGTCCTTGTAGGTCTCGTGGCAGACCATGCCCTGGGTGAACAGGCCGGCGAAGGGCTCGTCGATGCCGATCAGCCCGACGTCGCGCATGGCGCGGGTGAAGAAGCGCGAATAGAGCAGATGCAGGATGGCGTGCTCGACGCCGCCGATATACTGGTCGACCGCCATCCAGTAATCGGCCGCCTCGCGCTCGAACGGCACGTCCTCCGCACGAGGACTGCAGTAACGCGCGAAATACCATGAGGAATCGACGAAGGTGTCGCAGGTGTCGGTCTCGCGCTCGGCCTTGCCGCCGCATTGCGGGCAGTCGACGTGCTTCCAGGTCGGATGGCGCGCCAGCGGATTGCCCGGCTGGTCGAAGCTGACGTCGTCGGGCAGCACCACCGGCAGGTCGCTTTCCTTCACCGGCACGGCGCCGCATTTCGGGCAATGCACGATGGGGATCGGGCAGCCCCAGTAGCGCTGGCGGCTGACCAGCCAGTCGCGCAGGCGATAATTGATGGTGCGCTCGCCCGCCCCCAGCGTCACCAGCTCGTCGATGGCGCGGGATTTGGCGGCGTCGACGGCGAGGCCATCGAGGAATTTCGAGTTCGCCAGCCTGCCATCCTCGACGAAGGCCTCCTTGCCGACCGAGAAGGCTTTGGCCTCCTCGCCCTCGGGGATCACCACCGGCAGGACGGGCAGACCGTATTTGCGCGCGAAATCCAGATCGCGCTGGTCATGCGCCGGGCAGCCGAAAATGGCGCCGGTGCCGTATTCCATCAGCACGAAGTTCGCCACGTAGACCGGCAGCGTCCACGACGCATCGAACGGATGAACGGCGTTCAGTTTCGTGCGATAGCCCAGCTTTTCCGCCGTCTCGATCGCCTCGGCCGAGGTGCCGGTGCGCTTGCACTCGGCGACGAACGCCTCGAGCTTCGGATCGCTGGCCGCCATTTCCTTCGCCAAGGGATGGTCGGGCGAGATCGCCAGGAACGAGGCGCCGAACAGCGTGTCGGG
>JBFWZG010000068.1:0-15717 GCA_050185515.1 Reyranellaceae bacterium | reverse complement strand
CCGAGGTGCCGGTGCGCTTGCACTCGGCGACGAACGCCTCGAGCTTCGGATCGCTGGCCGCCATTTCCTTCGCCAAGGGATGGTCGGGCGAGATCGCCAGGAACGAGGCGCCGAACAGCGTGTCGGGGCGGGTGGTGAAGACTTCGATGTGATCGAACGCCGTCTGCTCCACCTGATCCTTCGAGACGGGCGCTTGCGCGCCCTCCTCAGGATGAGGGGTGTTCTGGTTCGTCGATTTGTTCGTGGAGTTCTTCCCCTCATCCTGAGGAGCGGCGAAGCCGCGTCTCGAAGGATCGGGTCCAGCACTCAGGCGGAACTTCACCCGCGCGCCCTCGGAGCGGCCGATCCAGTTGGCCTGCATCAGCCGCACCTTCTCGGGCCAGCGGTCGAGGGTCGCCAGCGTGTCGAGCAGCGAATCGGCGTAGTGCGTGATCCTGAAAAACCATTGCGACAGCAGGCGGCGCTCGACGACGGCGTTGGTGCGCCAGCCGCGGCCGTCGATCACCTGCTCGTTGGCCAGCACCGTCTGGTCGACCGGATCCCAGTTGACCGAGGCCTCCTTGCGATAGACCAGGCCGGCCTTGAAGAAGTCGAGAAACATCTTCTGCTGGTGCCTGTAGTAGCCGGGATGGCAGGTGGCGATCTCGCGGCTCCAGTCGAGCGACAGGCCCATCGACTTGAGCTGGCCGCGCATGGTGGCGATGTTGTCGTAGGTCCATTGCGCGGGATGGGTGCGCTTTTCGATCGCCGCATTCTCGGCCGGCAGGCCGAACGCGTCCCACCCCATCGGGTGCAGCACGTTGAAGCCCCTGGCCCGGCGGTAGCGCGCCACCACGTCGCCCTGGGTGTAGTTGCGCACATGGCCCATGTGGATGCGTCCCGATGGGTAGGGAAACATTTCCAGCACGTAATATTTGGGCCGCGAACGATCGATCTTCGCTTCGAACGTGCCGCGCTCGGTCCACACGGACTGCCACTTGCGCTCCGTCTCGCGGAAATTGTAGCGCCTGGCGCCGTCCGGGTTTTGCTCCGCCATGTCGTCCTCGTGCGGCGCGTCGTGTGTAGACGCGGCCGGCGTGTCAATAAGGTTGCCGTTTTTAGGGTTAGCGGCGCGGGCGCGCAAGCGGGCGCTTTCGGCACTCGCAAGCCACGAGTGCAGCGCGCTGTGGCAATGCCCGCCACGCGCGGCTTTCGCGCCAGATTGTTGAATCGGCGCGATAGTCGCTCGGCGCATATCGGCAAAAGTATTACAAGGCGGATCGGTAGAGAATTACCTGTCGACTTGGCGGGGATTCGGAGTCAGTTTTGAGCAGTTACGAATTGGATTGCGATTGGGGCGCTCTTCGATCCGGCAGGACAGAGGAGAATCGCATGGCTCATATCGTCGCCTTACCCTGGTATCATCGAACCGACTGGCCGGCGCTGCATCAGGCTTTCGCCGATCGCGAGGCCATCAATCCCTGCTACGACCAGTGGAAGTCCCGCGCCATCGCCCGCGAGCAGCGCTGGCGCGACGACGGCTACACGGTGCTGCGCGTCGAGGTGAGGCCGGAAACCTTCCTGGCGTGGTGCCAGCAGAACGGGCGCAAGATCGACCATGCCGCCCGCCGCGCCTATGCCGACGAGGTGCTGGCGCAAAGCCGCGTTTCCCGACCGGCGGCCGCGCCCTCCGTCGAGGAAGAACGCTCCTCCGCCTGAGATCCGGGCGACGTCCATGCCGCAGTTTCCCGCCGTTCCGGGCGGGTTAGGATGCCGGCGCCATGACCGTCCCCCGCATCGCCGACATGCGCGTGCTCGAGCTGTTTCCGACCCCGCTATGGTCGGTCGATATCGATGCCGCGGCCGCCACCGCCCTCAATGACAGGCTGGGCCGGGAGATCGAGACGATCCTGAGCCCCCGCCCTGCCCTGCCACGCGGCGGCTCGTGGCAGACCGACCCGGTGCTGCACCGTCATCCGGGCTTCGCCGATCTCGCCGGGCTGATCGAGCGCAGCGCCGTCGGGGCGCTGAAATTCCTGGCGCTGAAATCGCCGCGCGCCGCCATCACCGGCATGTGGGCCAACGTAAATCCCAGGGGCGGCCAGGCCTCTTCCCATACCCATCCCAACAATTTCCTGTCGGCGGTCTACTACGTGAAGGTGCCGCCGGGCGAAGGCGTCATTCAGTTCACGGATCCGCGGCCCGCGGCCGAAGTCATGCTGCCGCCGATCGCCGAGGAAAACCGCTTCAACGGCAATCGGCGCATCTTCGAGGTCAGGCCCGGCCGCCTGCTGCTGTTTCCCGCCTGGCTGCGCCACGACGTGCCGCCCAACCGCGCCGAGGAAGAGCGCGTGTCGATCGCCGCCAACTTGATGCTCGAGGACTATGTCGAGCGCGCCAGCGCGCCGCTGTGGAGCGGCAGCGCGAAAGTCGATCCCGCCTCGCTCAAGCGCTAGCGCAAATCATGTTCTGACGGAACCGCTTGCGATCCTGTCTGATCGTGATCCGCTCTGAACGCCGTTCACGTGAATCGAACGACGGCATCGGATGCCGATGGCGTCTCTATCGGATCAATCGGGGCGCAAACGAAAGGCGCCGCCCGAAGGCGGCGCCGGCGCAGCGGAGAGAGCGGCGCGATGGTGGCGATCAGGAGCCGAGCTGGGCGATGCGCAGCTGGCGCGCGCGGGTGAGAACGGTGTTCTCCAGATCGATGACGGTCTTGGGATCGATCGTCTGGTCGATCCAGCCGCCGGCGCGCTGGTCGTAGCGCTGGCGGAAGATCGAGGCGCGCACGCCGTCGGCGCGCAGCTCTCTATCCAGAATGAGAATATGGACCTTGACCCGCTCGCCGGGCGCTTCCGGCGGCTGGTACCAGTCGGTGATGATGACGCCGCCGAACGGATCGGCCGATACCAGCGGCATGAAGCCGATCGTGTCCAGCGCGCCGCGCCACAGGAAGGAATTGACGCCGATGCCGTCGGCGCCGCCGCGGCTGGCTTCTTCCTTGCGGTCGCTGCTGCCCAGCAGGGTCACGCCGCCGGGGCCGAACAGGCCGCCCTGCTTCTGCCGCTCCTTTTCCGCCGGGCTCAGCACGCGGGCCGAGCTCTCGCCGCGCACATGCTCGGGATAGTCCTGCTCGACGCCGCTGCAGCCGGCCAGGAGCGCGCAAGAAAATCCAGCAATGACAAGGACTTGGATGGTCCTTCGGGACGAAATCGGCATGTCGATCCTGTTCTGCGGCCAAAGGCCTGGCCCGGTCCGGGCGATGCGGGAACTTAACCGGCGGCAACCTTCTCGCCGGACCCCTGCCGCCAAGGGTTATAGGGTCTTCTGGAAGGACGCGGCAAGTCGAGATTGCGACGCTGGAGTCACCCTGCAAAAAGCCGGTAAAATCAGGCGATTGCAGGGCATCTTCGAAGTTGTGGCGAATCGGACACACTGCCCACCAATTCGCCAAACTTCCGCCCAACTCGCCTTGACCGGAATAGGGCCTGCCGGTTTATTGTCCCCCGTCAGCCGCGTTGAGGCTGTGACGGATGTTGGGGGTGGCTCGCATCCGGTCTCAGAAGATCTCGGCTTTGAAAAGACAGAGAGGGAGACACATGAAGAAGCTTCTGTTGGGATCGACCGCGCTGGCTGCTGCGGGTTTGTTCTCTGCAAGCGCGCTGGCGGCTGACCCGATCAAGGTCACGGTCGGCGGCTATTACCAGTGGTATTTCGTCGTCGGCGGCTGGGACAAGGACGATGAGGGCGACGATGGTCGCGCCGACAGCATCCGTCAGGAAGGCGAAATCCACTTCAACGGCATCACCAAGCTCGACAACGGCACCAACGTCGGTTTCCGCGTCGAGCTCGAAGCCTACACGACGGGCGACCAGGTCGACGAACACTACCTGTTCCTGTCGGGCGACTGGGGCCGTTTCGAACTGGGCGCCACCAACGGCGTCATGTCGAAGATGGTTCAGGGCGTCGCCACGGTCCGCATGCTGCCGGGCTACGGCTTCAACTCGCAGAACTTCAACTTCGGCACCTCGGGCAACGGCTGGACGAACTCCAACTCGGCCTACTCGACCGCCATCCAGGACGACCGTCACAACGGCGACGCGAACAAGATCAGCTACTTCACGCCGCGTTTCTCGGGCTTCCAGCTCGGCGTGTCGTACACCCCTGAGTTCCGTCCCGGCACCAACGGCAACGCTTGCGGCGCCACCGGCGGCGCGTCGACCAGCTTCGGCGCCTGCACCAAGAACAACGCGGGCGACTTCGAGCACGCGTTCCAGGCCGCCGTCAACTACGTGGCGACCTTCAACTCGGTCAACCTGGCTCTGTACGGCGGCATGATGTATGCCAGCCCCGAGACGGAGTTCAACGGTGCGGGCACCGAGCTTGACGACTGGTGGCACTGGCTGGTCGGCGCCAACGTGACGGTCCAGGGCTTCAGCCTGGGCTTCAACATCGGCAAGGACACCAACGGCACCAAGCGCGACACCGACACCTGGATGTACACGGTGGCCGGCAGCTACACGACCGGTCCGTGGTCGATCGGCGCCGGCTGGCGCATGTACGACCGCAACGTCCCGGGCTTCAAGGACGACAAGGTCAACCAGTTCGAACTGGGTGCCCAGTACGCGCTCGGGCCGGGCATCACCCTGGCCGGCGGTCTGATCTGGAACCTGTCGGACGGCGACAACGATCTGGCCAACCGGGACAACGACTCCTGGCAGGCCGTGTTCGGCATCGCCATCGGCTTCTAATCCACCCTTTCCGGGGGAGATTGGGGAGAGCGGGCTTCGGCCCGCTCTCTTTTTTTGCGCCTGTCGCCAGAGCGCCCGCGCGAGCGCCGGCTCGCGCCCCGCTTGACCTCGCCGGCCATCGCTGGAACCTTGCGCGCCGCGTGCATCCCGAGTGTTTGCGAATCGAGCGTTTGTGGCGGACCGAAGCTCATGGCGGGAATCATCTGGCTGGCGTCCTATCCCAAGTCGGGCAACACCTGGCTGCGCGCCTTCCTGCACAATCTGATGCGCAACGCCACCGCGCCGATCGAACCCAACCGGCTCAACGAGCTGACCCTGGGCGACGGCATGGTGCGCTTCTTCGCGCCCCACGCCAAAGGCCGCGCCACCACCGAAATGCCGGCGGCGGAGATCGCCGCGCTGCGGGCGCCGGTGCAGCGCGACCTCGCCCGCTCCTCGCGCGATTCGGTGCTGGTCAAGACCCATAACTGGCTGGGTCTCGACAGCGGCCATCCCTGCATCGACATGAGCGTGACCTCGGGCGCGATCTACGTCGTGCGCAACCCGCTCGACGTCGCGCCCTCGCTGGCCGACCATTTCGGCCTCGATCTCGACCAGGCGATCGCCCAGATGGCCGACCCCGAGGCGCGCACCGCCAACCTGAAGCATCGCGTACCCGATGTGATGAGTTCGTGGAGCAATCACGTGCGCAGCTGGACCGGCGAGGCCAATCCGCGCCTGCACGTCATGCGCTACGAGGACATGCTGGCGCGGCCGCTGCCCAGCTTCAGCCGGCTGACGCGCTTTCTCGGCCTGCCGGCCACGCCCGAGCGCATCGAGCGGGCGGTGCGGTTCTCCTCGTTCCAGACGCTGAAGGAGATGGAGGCGCGCCAGGGCTTCGTCGAGCGCTCCAGCCATTCCAAGGCGTTCTTCCGCGCCGGCCAGGCCGGCCACTGGCGCCAGACCCTGACGCCCGAACAGGTGCGGCGGATCTGCGCCGATCACCGCGAGCAGATGCGACGCTTCGGTTACTGGCCGCTGCCGGCGGCCGACCGTGCCCGTTTTGGCATCGCCCGGGACGAAGAATAGACACCAGTTTTCGGGCGATTTCCGGCGAGCTCGCCGGTCGTTGGCTAATTATGCAACGACCTGCCGAAAAACATGCCAAACGGCCGGGTTTCGCGAGCGAGAATCTATCGCATGGCGAGCGTGGCCCATGCGGTGCCCGATTTATGCTCGTCGCATGACCGGATTGTGACTTACGAAGCACATGCGGGAAGACAATGAATTTGCTCGCGAATCCGCGATTGAGCGGGTCGGGGCGCGGCTCGTATTGTGACGACAACAGACGGGCGGCGTTCGGCGCTGGCATGCCCTGTGCAGTGAGTACAACCCGAGGCCGCATGGCCGCGGACAAGCAAAAGAGGGGATTATGAAAAAGATTCTGTTGGGGACCTCGGCGCTGATCGGCCTTGGCATGCTGGCGAGCACCGCCCAGGCGGCCGATCCGATCAAGCTCGGCATCGAAGGCTACGCTTCGTGGGTGATGTCGCTGGGCAGCCAGAGCAATTTCCCGGACCGGTTCGACCAGGCGCGGTGGGACGGCGAAATCCAGTTCAAGGGCCGCACGCAGCTCGATAACGGCCTGCGCGTCGGCTTCGTCGTCGAACTCGAGGCCTTCACCAGCGGCGACCAGATCGACAAGCACTATGTCTGGTTCGAGGACACCTGGGGCCGCTTCGAGCTGGGCGCCACGGCCGGCGCCGCCAACCAGCTGCATGTCTTCATTCCGTCCGCCACGCCCGGCGGCGGCGTCGACACGCCGGACTATTTCCACTTCTCCACGCCGGGCTTCTCGAGCGCGGTTCTGTGGTCGACCGCCGGCTCGGACAACGCCGATATCGGCGACGCCAACAAGATCGTCTACTTCTCGCCGAACTTCGGCGGCTTCCAGTTCGGCCTGTCCTACACGCCGGAATTCACGCCGTTCACCGCCGGCAACATCTGCGGCTCGAGCAGCGGCTCGTCGACCAGCTTCGGCGCCTGCACCAAGAACAATCCGGGCGACTACCAGCACGCCATCGAAGCCGCCCTCAAGTACGAGGGCGAGTTCAACGGCGTGTCGATCGCGGCCAGCGTCGGCGGGTTCTTCGCCGACTCCGAGGCCAATGTCGGCACCTTCAAGGACTACAAGCGCATCGCCGGCGGCCTGGCGATCGGCTTCGGCGGCTTCACCATCGGCGGCGCCTATCGCTGGTCCAACCAGGGCCTGCAGGGCGACTTCGACCAGCAGCAATACGGCATCGGCATCACCTACACCGATGGCGGCAACTGGACCTTCGGCATCGCCGGCTCGCGCGTGGTCGACGGCGACGGCGGATCGAACTCCGACAAGCTGACCCTGATCGACGGCGGCGCCACCTACAATCTCGGGCCGGGCGTCGATCTCTTCGCCGGCGCCCAGTGGGCCAAGTACACCGGCAACCAGGCCGGCCCGGGCAGCTCGGGCGTGAAGGGCTACTTCGGTACGAAGGTCACGTTCTAAGCCAGCGGAACGGACCTCTCTGTCGGAAACGGGCCTCTTCGGAGGCCCGTTTCTTTTGTCGGCGGCATGTCCGCCAGCGCGGACGTTCCGCCGGACGCCGATTTGCTCTATGACGGGCGGATGAGTTCCGCGCCCGCTGCCGACGCCGCCGGCAATCTCGCCGCCATCCGCCAGCGCATCGCCGCCGCGCAGCGCGCGGCGGGCCGCGAGGATGCGGCCGTGACCCTGGTGGCGGTGTCCAAGACCCACGGCGCGGACAGGGTCGAGGCGCTGCTGCGCGCCGGACAGCGCGTGTTCGGCGAAAACCGGGTGCAGGAGGCGCAGGGCAAGTTTCCGGCGCTGAAGGCGGCGTGGCCGGATCTCGAACTGCACCTGATCGGCCCGCTGCAGACCAACAAGGCCAGGGAGGCGGTGGCGCTGTTCGACGTCATCCAGAGCGTCGACCGGCGCAAGCTCGCCCAGGCGCTGGCGCAGGAGATGGCGAAGCAGGGACGGCGCCTGCCGGTCTTCGTGCAGGTCAACACCGGCGAGGAGGAACAGAAGGCCGGCGTCGCGCCGCAGGAGGCGGACGCCTTCGTCGCCGAATGCCGCGGGCTGGGCCTCGACGTGGTCGGGCTGATGTGCATTCCGCCGCTGGACGAGGAGCCGTCGCCGCATTTCGCGCTGCTGGCCAAGATCGCCGCGCGCAACGGTCTGCGCCAGGTATCGATGGGGATGAGCGGCGATTTCGAGGCCGCCATCAGGCTCGGCGCCACCCATGTGCGCGTCGGCACGGCGCTGTTCGGCGAGCGACAGAAAGCAACGCCTTAGAAGCACGCAACACCTTCCCTCGTCCTGAGGAGCGAGCGAAAGCGAGCGTCTCGAAGGACAGGCTACATGAACGATGGTGCGATCGCGGACCCTTCGAGACGCGGCCCTCGTGGGCCGCTCCTCAGGGTGAGGGAGAGGTGGCTACAGCTCCTTCCTGTAGATGAACTCGATCGAGTTGCTTAGATCGTTCAGCGGCCATTCGCCAGGCAGTCGGACGAAGCCGTGGCGTTCGTAGAAGGCGTGCGCCTCGACGAAGCGGCTGTCGGTGCGCAATTCGATGAACGCCGATGCGCGCCGCGCCGCCTCGGCCTCGACCAGCGCCAGCAGCTTCGACGCCAGGCCGAGCCGGCGCGCCTCGCGCGCCACGTATAGCTTGTGCAGCTCGATGCCGGACGGATTGCGCCGGGGCGTGCGTTCGCCCTCCTTGCGCGCCGGCGCCATGCCGACCATGCCGATGATGACGCCATCGGCGCGCTCCGCCACCCACAGCCGGCCCTCGCGATTGGCGAAATGCGTCGCCAGCGCGTAGAGCTCGGGCAGCTCGGCGTCGACGTCGAACACGATGCCGGCGTACTCGCTCCACACCGCGCCCATCAGCGCGATGATGTGGGCGGCGTCCTCGTCGCGGCCGTCGCGGATGGCGTACTCCGAACTCATGCGGTTGCCACGCCGCCGCAATGCCGTCGGACGCGCGAGGTGGAGCGGGAGTTGAGGAGAGCGGCTGGCATGGGCGCGACACTAGCCCGAAAGGGCGTCGGATGCATGCGGGGCCGCCGCATCCGATCAGAAGATCAGCGCCAGCAGGCCGATGACGACGATCAGGCCGATCAGGAAAATGACCCCGATCGTGCCTCCGAGAAACTTAAGCACTGGAATGGCTCCTTGCGGCTGTCTCGGACTGCAACGAGGCCGACCGAAGCCGGGTTCCGAAGACGGGCCCCGATGGCGGGACGTTCTACTCTTTCGGACGTCCGCGCCTGTGGCGGGGGATATCGTCGGCGACGTGGAACCAGGGAACCGCGCTCTCGGTCCACAGATGGTCCTGCGGCTTGAAGCCCGAGGCATCGTCGAAGCAGCCGACGCCGAGATCGATCTCGTCGCCGGCGGGCAGGGATTCCCAGGTCAGCGACGAGCCGCAATCGGGGCAGAAGCCGCGCTGGCCGGTATCGGAGGAGCGGAAGCGGCGCGGCTCGCCCTGGGTCCACTGCACCTGGGTTCGGGCATAGACGGCGAAGGCGGCGATCGGCGCGCCGGCATGGCGGCGGCACTGGCTGCAATGGCAATAGGTGACGCGCAGCGGCTGCCCGGTGGCGCGAAACCTGATCGCGCCGCACAGGCAGCCGCCGTCGCGGACAGCGGGAGAGGAAGCCGTCGCGGACATGGGACGGGGCTCCGGGGGAGAGAGCCTGGCGGAACCGGCGGGGGGAGCCGGCCGCCTCAGTGCCACATGCTGCGGCGGGCTTCCTCGGCCGCGCTGGCCCGGTCGATGCCGATGTCGCGCAGCAGCCGGGGATCGAGTTCGGCCAGCTGGCGGCGCGAGCGCTGCTTGGCGCGCATGTCGAACCACCAGGTCAGCGCGCCGAGCACGGCATGGCGTACCGGCAGCTTGCCAGCCCCGCGCGCGACCGCGCCGGACCGGGTCGGGCTGGTGTGCATCATGGTGCTGGACATGGCCAAATCTCCTTTATGGCGTTTTCGTGTCGGGAGGCTTTCTCTTCAATGCATGCCTCGCCGTCGCCCTGTATTTCTGCCCTTTACCGGACTTCCACAAACGATCTTTTCTCTGGCGACGCATTAGGAAATCTAGGGCCGGTGCGGTAGGATGGCAGCCATGCGCTCTCTGCCACCCCTCAACGCCTTGCGCGCCTTCGAGGCTGCCGCCCGCAACCTGTCGTTCACCCTGGCGGCGGAGGAGCTGCATGTGACGCAGGCGGCGGTCAGCCACCAGGTCAAGGCGCTGGAGGAGCGGCTGGGGCTGAAGCTGTTCCGCCGCCTGCCGCGCGGGCTGATGCTGACCGAGCAGGGTCAGGCGCTGCTGCCCGAGCTGCGCGGCGCCTTCGACCGCATGGAGCAGGCGCTGGCCCGGGTCGGGGCGCTGGGCGGCGAGGGGCCGCTGACCATCAGCCTGATGACGACCTTCGCGCTGACCTGGCTGGTGCCGCGGCTGCACCGGTTCCAGGCGCAGCATCCGACGAACGACGTGCGCATGCTGACGACGCAGCGCCTGGCCGATTTCGCCCGCGAGGACGTCGATCTGGCGATCCGATATTCGGTCGATCCGCGCGTGCCGGGCCTGCGCGGCGACAAGCTGTTCAACGACCTGCTGACGCCGCTATGCGGGGCGGCGTTCCGGGACCGGCTGCGCCATCCCTCCGATCTGCTGCGCGTGCCGCTGATCGACACGATCGGCGATCTGGACTGGCCCGTGTGGCTGCAGGCGGCGGGGTTGCGCCAGCCGCCGCGCAGCCAGGCCATGGTGTTCGATTCGACCAAGATCGCCGTCGATGCGGCCATGGAAGGGGCGGGGGTGGCGATCGGCCCGCCGTTCCTGTTCAGGAGCGAGTTGGCCTCGGGGCGGCTGTTCCAGCCTTTCGAGCTGGTCGTGCCCAACGGCAAGGCGTTCTGGGTGGTGGGGCCGGAGAGTACCGCCGACCAGCCCAAGGTGCGCGCCTTCCGCGACTGGATCCTGGCCGAGGCGCAGGAGGATCTGGCGACGTCGGAACTGGCCGTCAGGGCGTGAAACCTTCCGCGGTCCGATGGCGTGGCAGCCCATATAAGAACGCGATCAATTCGCACTTGCAGGCCGGCTGTGGATGAGCTACCAGAACGCTATTGCGAGTCATTCGCATAACTTTCGGCAGGCGGCTGGAAACGCAGGGTTCTGATCCGCGAACCGGTGGCGTTTGCGGCGGCGGCGGGGGAGTGCGGGCCATGTATGCATGGGGCCGGATAGGGGCGGGCGGCAGCGATCGCGTGCACCGGGCGTGGCGTCTGTGCTGCGCCATGCTGCGCGGGCTGGTACGGCCCGAGGTCAGCGGCGTCGAGCAGCAGGGCCGGCAGCCATGAGCGGCGCGGCCGACGGCAACGAGGGCGAGGAGAAGGACGTGAACCAGAGGGAAATCCACGGCGAGCAGGCGGCGCGCCAGCCGAACCTGCCGCGACTGCGCTCGACCGATCTGCTCAGCGGATCGCGCGAGGCCATAATCGAGCACGGCCAGGACCAATACCGCTTGCGCCTGACCAGCAACGGCAAGCTGATCCTCACCAAGTAGCGGAATTCGACGACGCGCACCGGACCGGCGATCCGACGCCTGAAGACGCAAGCCAGTCCGGCGCACTGACACGCCGGACGCATCACAGACGGTTAAGCCAAGCAAGCCACCACCACGTCGCGAGTCCGCTCGCGTCCCCGGTAGCCAGCCAGTCGACCGAACAACGTTCGAACTTGAGCTGGGAGTCCATTCGGGGATGTCGACGACGTGCAATCTTAAACTCGCGCTGCTGGGAACCGCAGCCCTTCTCGTCATGCCGGCGGCGCTGGCGCAGCAGGCGGCGCCGCCCCTCGTCGCGACGCCGCCGCAACAGCAGCAGCAGTCCGAGGCGCTGCAGGAAGACGGCACGCAGCAGGCGCAGACGCGCGCGCAGGACGTGCCCGCCCCGGTCACCGCCGTCAGCGCCGAAGACGTGCGGCGGCTGGGCGGAGTCACCTCGGTCGGCACCAAGACCGAGGAAGAGGCGGCCAAGCTGCCGTTCTCGGTCGACGTCGTCGACCAGGAGGAGATCGAACGGCGCCGCCCCTACAAGCTCGACGATCTGCTGCGCGACCTGCCCGGCGTCGACGGCACCGGCGGCCCGCGCCGATCGGCGCAGACGCCGAACATCCGCGGCGTCGACGGCAACCGCGTCGTCGTCACCGTCGACGGTGCGCGGCAGAACTGGGACGCCGGCCACAAGGGCCGCATCTTCGTCGATCCCGACATCCTCAAGCAGGTCGACGTGCTCAAGGGCGCGTCTTCGGTGCTGTACGGCTCGGGCGCGATCGGCGGCGTCATCGCCGCCACCACCAAGGACGCGGCGGACTACCTCGAGCCCGGCGACACCGCCGGCGTGCGGCTGAAGGCCGGCTGGCGCTCGGCGGCCGACGAGTTCCTCTACAGCGGCACCTTCTTCGCCCAGCCGCACGAGAGCATCGACATGTTCGCCAACCTGACCGGGCGCGACGCGCAGGACATCAGGCTGGGCGACGGCAGCGACCTGGATTTCTCGAAAGAGGATCTGCTTTCGGGACTGTTCAAGTTCGGCGTCGAGCCGTTCAAGCACCATCGGCTCGAGCTCAGCTACAGCTTCTTCAACCAGGACGGCGACATTCCGTCCAACCCAGCCGTGCGTCTGCCCAACACGGTCGACAATCCGCTGGTGCGGCGCAAGAACAAGGAACGCCAGCTGATCCTGTCCTATCGCGGCAACGATCCGACGACGCCGCTCTTCGCCCCGTCGGTGACGATCTACAACACCGATCTGGAGATCAAGGAGAGCCGCATCGACGGCGTGGATCGCGAGGACTTCTCGGACCAGAACACCAAGGGCCTCGACATCTACAACACCTCGCGCCTGATGTTCGCCGGCATGGGCCACACGCTGACCTACGGCATCGAGTACTACCACGAGAAGCAGCGGGGCACGCGCAACGGCGTCGAGCGGCCGCAGTTCCCGCGTTCGAAGGGCGACGTGCTCGGCATCTATCTACAGGACCAGGTGGCGATCACCGACACGCTGACGGTGATCGGCGGCGTGCGGTACGACAGCTTCTGGCGCAATCCCGACAGCGCGGCGCTGGAGAACACGCGCGAGGACGCGATCTCGCCGCGCGTCGGCGCCATCTGGCAGGCGCTGCCGTGGCTTTCGATCTACGGCAACGCCGGGCTGGGCTTCCGCGCCCCGAGCATGACCGAGCTCTACGTCACCGGCACGCATTTCGCCTTCAACACCTTCGTCCCCAATCCCGACCTCAAGCCCGAGCGCAGCAAGGGCTACGAGGCCGGCGTGCGGCTGGCGTTCGAGGACGTGGCGTCCAGGGGCGACCGGCTGAACTTCTCCTTCGCCTTCCACGACACCTACTACAGGAACTTCATCACGCTCGACATCCAGCCCGGCCTGTGCCCGTTCCCCGGCCCGCCGCTGGTCGACCTGATCTGCGGCACCACGACGCCGGTCAATCTCGATCGCGCGCATATCTGGGGCATCGAGGCGGAAGCGCGCTACGACATGCGTTACGCCTTCGCCACGCTGGGCGGCTCGCTGATCCGCGGCCGCGACACCTCGGCCGACACCTGGATCGATACCATCCCGGCCGACAAGATCGTCGCCACTTACGGTTTCAAGCTGCCGGAATGGGACTTCCTGGCCGGCGTCCGCCACGAGAAGGCGTTCGACCAGAACCGCGTCGCCCGCGGCAGCGCCCAGCCCAAGACCGAGGGCTACTTCATCACCGGCATCTTCGCCTCCTGGGCGCCGAGCACGGGTCCGCTCGAGGGCCTGCGCGTCGATGCCGGCATCGACAACATCTTCGACAAGTACTACCGCCGCCATCTGCAGCAGATCCCCGAGCCCGGCATCGATGCCGGCATCTCGGTCAGCTACACGCTGAAGATGTAGGCGGAGCCCCGACGAAGAAGACAGACGGAACCGGCATAGCATGGCGGCCCTGGCCCTCTCCCTCGATCCGCGCGGACGGCAGCCGCGCGGGATCTCGGGCCGCCATGCCGCGCCGCCCGCGCCTGACCTCGAACGGGCGCGGGACTCTTCGCAGGATGCCGGCGCGCAGGAGCGGCCGGGCCTGACGCCGTCGCGGGGCGACCGGGCGACGTTCCTCGCCACCCTGGCGTCGCTGGCCCTGCATGCCGTGGTCGCCGGCGCCGCGCTGGCGGCGTTCGGCGGCGAGACCATGGGCGGCGGCGGCTCGGGCCAGGGCGACGGCGAAGGCAGCGGCATCCTGGTCGAGCTGGTGGCGCTGGCGCCGGCCCATCCGGCCGTGGCGGTGCCCGACAGCGCCTCTGAGGACGCCGAACCGGCGATGGAGAATCGCGAGGCCGAAGCGCCGAAGCCGGTCGAGCAGACCATGCGGCAGAAGATCGTCCTGCCACCGAGGCCGGTCGACGCCGAGGCGATACCGCTCAACGTGCCGCCGCCGCCCAAGGTCGAGACGGCGAAGGTCGAGGAGCGGAAGCCGGTCGAGAAGCCGAAGGAAGTGCAGGCCAGGCGCGAGGCGCCCAAGCCGACGCCGGCCAGGGCGAAGGAGAAGCCCGATCCCAGGCGCGAGCCACCGCAGCAGGCGCAGCCGGCGCGGTCCGAGCGTGCCGTCGCGGCCGATACCGCGGCGGCGCAGACCGGGGCGCAGCAGGTTGCGGGCGCGGCCGGGCAGGCGGCGCTGGGCGGCGCCGGCGGCGACCAGATTGCGGCGGTGGGCGGCATGGGCGCGCGCGTGCTGCAGGCGCGGTTCCGCGTCACGCCCGATCCGCCGCACTACCCGCGCCGCGCGCTGTCGCAGCGGCAGGAGGGCACGGTGATGATCCGGGCGCTGATCGGCGAGAGCGGCGAGGCGCGGCAGATCAGATTGCACGCCAGCTCGGGCTATCCGTTGCTGGACAAGGCCGCCTTGCAGGCGGTGGGCGAATGGCGGTTCGCGCCGGAGACGGTCAATGGCCGGCCGGTGGCGGTGTGGGTCGAGGTGCCGGTGCGTTTCAAGATCGACTGAGCCCACGCGCCAATTCGACGGCGCGGTCGGTCGCGGAATTTTTGCAATGGCGGTTTTCGGGAACCGCCGGAGAGAAGGAGAGGGAGAGATGTCGATGCAGGGACAGATGGAATCAGCGCAGGCCGGGCTGCCGCTGGTGGCGCGCTGGCAGGCGTTGAAGCAGACCGAGAGCAATCTGCGCATTCGCGACGCCGCGCAGCGGCTCGGCGTCAGCGAGGCGGCGCTGCTGGCGACCGGCTGCGGCGCCACGGTAACGCGGCTGGAAGGCGACTGGAGGGAAGCGCTCAAGCGCGTGTCGTCGCTCGGCCGGGTGATGGCGCTGACGCGCAACGAGCATTGCGTGCACGAGCGCAAGGGCGTCTACAACGAGGCCTCGTTCACCGGCCATATGGGCCTGGTGCTGGGCGAGGATATCGACCTGCGCCTGTTCATGGGCAACTGGCGCTCGGGCTTCGCCGTGCAGGAGCCGGTCGGCGAAGGCATCCGCCGCTCGCTGCATTTCTTCGACGCCGCCGGCCAGGCGGTGCACAAGATCTACCTGCAGAACGACAGCGACGTCGCCGCCTACGAAAAGCTGGTGGCCGATTTCGCCGCGGCGGACCAGAGCCCGCTGCAGAGCATCGGCGAGGTTCAGGCGAAGGCGGCCGACCGCGCCGATGACGAGATCGACGTCGCCGGGTTGCGCGCCGCCTGGGCGGGGCTCAAGGACACGCATGATTTCTTCCCGCTGCTGCGCAAATTCAAGGTCGGACGGCAACAGGCGTTGCGGCTGGCCGGCGGCGATTTCGCGGTCGAGCTCGGCACCGACGCGGCGCGGCGCGTGCTGAACGGGGCGGCGGCCAGCGAGACGCCGATCATGGTGTTCGTCGGCAGCCCCGGCTGCATCCAGATCCACA
>JBFWZG010000067.1:0-17804 GCA_050185515.1 Reyranellaceae bacterium | reverse complement strand
GCACCTTCGCCGCCGACAGCGCCGCCATCGCCCGCCGCATGCTGATCCGCGCCGGCATCGACCCGTCGGAGATCGACGACGACGCCTTCGACGCGCTGTCGATCGCGCAGGCCGCGCCGGTCGGCTATTTCGTGCGCGAGCCGGTGGCGGCCGGCGAGGCGATCGCCGACCTGCTGGCCGGCATCGGCGCCTTTCTCGGCGAGACGGCGTCCGGGCTGTTCACGGTCGACCGGCTGGAAGCGCCGGCAGCGGCGGCGGCGACGATCAGCGAGACGGCGCTGCTCGACATGGGCATGAGCCCGCTGCCCGAGGAAGTGGCGCCCTGCGTCTGGCGCATCGGCGTCACCTGGGGCGTCAACTGGACGCCGCAGAACATCCAGCTCGACGCCACCAACATCCCGGCGGCGCGGCTGGCCTTCATCCGCGTCGCCGCCCGCGTCGCCGTCGCCTTCGACACCGACCGCCAGGCGATCCACCGCATGGCGCAGGACTATGTCGGCGTGCGCCCGCCGGTCGCCGGGTATTTCCGCGACGAGGCCGATGCCCAGGCGGAGGCGCAGCGGCTGCTGGCGCTGTGGGCGCCGGGCCGCCAGGTGCTGACGCTGGATGTGACCGACGAAACGCACCAGGCGGCGATCGGCGACCAGTACGCGGTGGTGTCCGAGCGCTACGGGCTCGACGCCGGCGCGCCGTGCCGCGTGTTCGGCATCGCCTTCGATGCCGCCCAGGCGCTGACCCGCCTGCAGGTGCTGCGATAGGAGTCCGCCCGTGACCGTCACCGTTACCGTCACCCATTCCAAGGTTTCCGGCGCCGGCCCGGCCTCCGATCCGGCGCTGATCGGCGGCGACGACTGGGACGACGAGCACGTCGTCGTCATCAACGGCCTCGGCACGGCGGCCGAACTGGATGCCGGCACCGCCAATGGCGTCGCGACGCTGGATGCCGGCGGCAAGATTCCGTCATCGCAGATCCCGGCGATCGCCCTGGTCAACACCTTCGTTGTCGCCAGCCAGGCGGCGATGCTGGCGCTGTCGGCGCAGACCGGCGACGTCGCCGTCCGCAGCGACGAAAACAAGAGCTACATCCTGGCCGGCAGCGATCCGGCGACCCTGGGCGACTGGCAGGAGCTGCTGACGCCGGGTAGCGGCGTGACCACGTTCAACGGCCGCAGCGGCGCGGTGACGCCGCAAACCGGCGATTACGCGCAGGCCAACATCACCGGCCTGACCACGGCCGATAGCCCGCAATTCGCCGGGTTGAACGTCGGCCACGCCAGCGACACGACGCTGACGCGGTCGGCCGCCGGCATCATCGCCGTCGAAGGCGTCGACCAGGTCAATGTCAGTGCCGCTCAGACCCTGACCGGCAAGACGCTGACGTCGGATCGGCAGACGGTGCAGGCCAATTCCGCCGGCACCTCGTTCAGCCTGTCGGCGACGACCGGCAATATCCAGCGCTGCCCGACCTCGGGCAATGCCACCATCACCCTGCCGGCCGACGTGATCGGCGCCATCATCGTGGTCGACGTCGAATATGGCGGCGCCCATGCCGTCAGCTGGGCGACGACCGGCGGCGACACGCTCGAATGGGCTGGTGGCTCGGCGCCGGCGGCGACCAGCGTCTCGGGCAAGGTCGACCGCTACGTCTTCACCTGCACCGAGGCCAATGTCTGGCGCGGCGTCGACGGCGGGCGCAACTTCTGATGAGCGCCGCGCTGCTGCCGCTGTTGAAGGCGGCCGTCGCCGCCGGCCCGGCGGGGCGCTCCTATAGCTACAACGGCTATTACGAAAGCACGTCGAACGCCTCGTCGCGCACCTTCTCGGGCTGCAACATCGGCGCGGCGGCGACCGGCCGTGTCGTCGTGGTCTGCGCCCAATCCACCGGCGTCGGCGTCACCGACATCACGTCGGTGACGATCGGCGGCAATGCCGCCTCGCTGGCCGCGAAATACACCGACGCCGGCAACAACGTCGCCATCGGCATCTGGTATCTGCAGGTCGATGCCGGCACGACGGCGGACATCGTCGTGACCAACTCCGGCACGGGCTCGCGGCACAACATCCATGTCTACAGTCTCTACGATCTCGATTCCGGCACGCCGGCCGATACCGACGCGCAGGCGGCCAATTCAACGTCGGTCAGCAACACGCTGACCCGCGCTTCTGGCGGCGGCATCGCGATCGGGGTCGCCAATGCCAACTCGAGCAGCACGTCCTTCACCTGGACAAATCTCGGCGAGGACCAGGACGCAACCACGGAATCGACGCGGCGCGTCTCGGCCGCGAGCGACGACGATGGCGGGAGCGGTGATCTGACGATTACGGCGACTATCACCGTGACGGCAAATGTCTATCTGGTGTCGGCTGTCTGGGCGTAGGAGCGAGCCATGTATCTCAAGAGGAATCCCGACGGATCTATCGTTTACCCCTACGCGCCAGCCGAGCTGCGCCGCGACCACCCCAACACCTCGTTTCCGCGCGACCTGGCGGGCGTCGATCTGTCCGATTGGGGCGTCTTCGTCGTGCTGGAAACCCCGCGGCCCGTGGCGGCCGGCCGTACCTATTACGTCGAGGGTGTGCCCGAGCTGGTCGACGGCCAGTGGCGGCAGACCTGGGAACAGCGCGAGATCCCGCTCGCGGCATGGCGCGAGGGCCTCGTGTGCAGCCCGGTGCAGTTTCGTCTCGCGGCGCTGCAGCTGGGTCTGCTCGACCAGATCGAGGCGGTCGCCGCCGGCGATGCCGAGTTGCGCATTCGCTTCGAATACGGCACGTCGCTGCTGCGCAGCTTTCCTGCCTTCGACGCCCTGGCGCCGGCGCTGGGCCGGACGCCAGAGGACATCGACGCGCTGTTCGAGCTGGCGCGGACACTGGACTAGGCCAATGGGCGCTTTCAGTCCGCTTGCCTTCGACGGCGACGCCTTCGATCTCGGCGAGCCGATCGATCCCGTCATCCTGCTGCCGGTCCTGAAGAGCTGCTGGTCGCCGGAGAACCTGCTGCGGCGCGCCACGGTGGCAGCCAGCAGCGAGGCGGGCGGGCTGCCGCTGAGCAACGCCATCGCCGACCCGCATGGCGGCACGGTGTGGCGGGCGCTGGCGGCGAGCGCGACGGTGTCGGCGTCCTGGGCGTCGGTGCGCCAGCTGCGCGCCTTCGCGCTGGCGCACACCAGCCTGTCGGCGAGCGCGCGGCTGCGCCTGCGGCTGTCGACGGTCGAGGCCGGCGCGGCCGATGCCTGGGATTCGGACTGGCTGGCCGGCGACGTCGAGCCGGGCTTCGGCCAGTGGGTGCTGGTGCTGGAGCAGGCGATCGGCGCCCGCTTCCTCGAGATCGAGATCGTCGATCCTGGCAACGCGAGCGGCTGGATCGATATCGGCATCGTGTGGGCCGGCGACGCTTTCGAGACCGCGTTCAACCCGCGCTGGGGCATGGCGGTGGGGCACGACGAACCCAGCCAGGGCCGCGCCTCGCTGGGCGGCCAGACCTACGCGCTGGCGCGGCCGCCGGTGCGGCTGGCGCGCGGCAGCTACGACCTGCTGCCCGAAGCGCAGGCGCAGGGCGCGCTGCTCGACCTGGCACGGCGCGGCGGCAGCGACAATGTGCTGTTCGTTCCCGAACCGGGCATCCGCGCCCGCAATCGCGAGGCGGTGATCGGCCTGTTGCAGAAATCACACCGCCTGCCGGTGACGGCGTTCGGCCGCGCCGCCTGGGATTTCGAGATCAGGGAGAGGCTGTGACCCTTCGACAGGCTCAGGGTGAGGATTGGGCGAAGAGATGAACAGTATCTGGAGCCGCTGGGGGCGGAACTGGGTCGCGGCCGCAGCCACGACGCTGACGGCGTCGTCGGCCGATACGGCGCGACCCGCCGTCAACGCCGCCAGTCCGCATCTGGCGCTGCCGTGGCGGGCGCTGGCGCTGAGCGCGACCTTGGACGTCGATTGCGGCCAGGCGCGCGACTTCGACGTGTTCGGCCTGTTCGGCCTGCGCAACCTGACGGCGGCGGCGACCGTGCGGGTGACGCTGTCGAGCGTCGAGGCAGGCGGTGCGGAACTCTACGACTCCGGCGTGGTGGCGATGGGGATCGAGCGCGGCTTCGACCAGTGGACGCTGGCGCTCGAAGCCACGATCGCGGCGCGCTGGCTGCGCTTCGCGATCGACGATCCCGACAACGCCGACGGCCACATGGATGTCGGCCTGGCCTGGGCCGGCGCCGGCTTCGAGACCACGGTCAATCCCGATTACGGCTGGGCGGCGGGACACGACGATCCCAGCCCCGGCCAGCCGACGCCGGGCGGCCAGACCTATCTCGACCGCCGCCGCCTCGTGCGCGTCGTGTCCGGTCGCTACGCCCATCTCGACCGCGACCAGGCGCGCGGCGCGGTGCTCAACCTGGCGCGCGAAGGCGGCACGCGGTCCTGCCTGCTGCTGCCCGAGCCCAACGGGCCTCTGGTCGGAAGACAGGCGATCTGCGGCCTGCTGCAGAAGAGCACGCGGCTGACGCGAGATGCGGTCGGCCGCATGGGCTTCGATTTTGAGATCCGTGAACGGCTCTAAAGGTGGGGTTGAGGATGAGCGATCCAACGCAGCAGGACCGGCGGCTCGTGCGGTTCGATCCGACCGTGACGCTGGGGCACCTGATTCAGATCGGCGCGATCCTCATGCCGCTTTTCGTTTGGGGCGTGCGGATCGAGACGCTTCAGGCCGAGACGGATGTGAGGCTCGGCGCCATGCAGCGTGAATTCGACCGCTCCGAGGTCGTGCTTAACGACCGGCTGCGGTCCCTGCAGGCGACGCTCGATCGCATCGAGACCAAGCTCGATGGCAAGGCCGACAAGCCGGCGCCCGTCTGGAAGCAGCAATAGCGAGGCCTGCGGCACCAGTCGGAAATGGTTCTTTACCAACCTGCGCGTTGATCCGGTTGTCTTGAGCCTGTAGAAATCGCAGGTCGCCGGAACGAGCTGTGTCCAGTTGATCCGACCCGCCCTGATGGCCGGCATCGCCGATGGCCGGCATCGCCATCAAGCTGAAGCTCATCGATTCCCCGCCACAAACCTCAGCCACATCTGAAACCCCGCCGCCCGCCCTCGCCGAGGAGCGGGCTTTTCTGTGTCTGGAGACATCCCATGACCACGACCTTCTACAATCACTGGCACGATGTGCCCGAGCGCTCCTGGCGCTGGAAGAACTTCTCGCCTGCGGAGATCGCCTGCCGCGGCAGCGGTAGCTTGCGCATCCACGAGGAGGCGCTCGACAAGCTGCAAGCCCTTCGCGATCGGCTGGGCAAGCCGCTGATCGTTCGCTCGGCCTACCGCAGCCCGGCGCACAACCGCGCCGTCGGCGGAGCGGCGCGCTCGAAGCATCTCGACGGCACGGCCTTCGACATCGCCATGGCGAACCACGATCCCGTAGCCTTCGAGGAAGCGGCCCGCGCGGTCGGCTTCAAGGGCTTCGGCTTCTACCCGCGATCGGGCTTCATGCATATCGACCTTGGGCCCGCTCGGCAGTGGGGTGAGCGGTTCCCGGTCCGCGAGGCGGCCTTCGCCATGGAGACGCCGCCCGCGCGCGAGGCGCTGGCTGAAAGCCGCACGTTGAAGGGCAGCGGTGCAGCCGGTGTTGCGACTGCGGGCGTGGCCGGAACCGAGGTCGCCCAGAACGTCCTGACCGAGACGCAGTCCGCTGTCCTGCCGCTCGTGCCATACCTCGATACGCTACGCTGGGTGTTCATCGCCTTGGCCCTCGCCGGCATCGCGGTCGCGATCTACGCCCGCATCGATGACTGGAAGCGAGGGCAGCGATGATCGCCTCCTTGCTCGGCTCGTTTGCCGCCAGCCCATGGGCCCGTGCTGCGCTGCGGTACGGCGTGCTCGCCCTCACCGTCCTCCTGTTCCTGCTGTCGATCCGCCGCGCCGGCGAGCGCGCCGGGCGCTTGGCGGAACGCCTCGAAACCATGGAGAACGCCAATGACGTGCAGCGCCAGATGCTGGATGCCGCGGCTCGCCGCCCTCGCGATCGCAGCGATCTCGCTGACCGGCTGCGCGACAGTCACTTCTGAGCCGCGGATCGTCACGGTCTGCCCGCCGGTGGTCGAGTATAGCCGCGACTTCCAGGCCCGCGCTGCCGACGAACTTGATCTGCTGCCTGACGGGTCGGCGATCGCCGAGATGCTGAGCGACTACGCCGTATTGCGGAATCAAGCTCAGGCTTGTCTGCGCAACAGCTAAGAATGCTCAGGCGCCATTCCACCATGAGTACGCGCCGACAATAAAGATGTAGCGCGCGCCCTTACCGATTGAGACCAGCAAGACAAAACGCAGCAAGCCCACGCGTAATGCACCGGCGACGACGGTCAGCGGATCTCCAATGATGGGCAGCCAGGACAGGAGCAACGACCACACGCCATAACGGTTAAACCAGTCAGTTGCGCGACGGTACGACGGCTCGTCAATTGGAAACCAGCGGCGTTCGCGAAGCGCCGAAAAGAACCTGCCGAGCATCCAGTTCACCAGCGAGCCTAGCAAATTTCCTGCCGTTGCGACAACAACCAAGGTGACAGGCTCGCCGCGTCCCATGGCCAGAAGCGTCAGGAGAGCGGCCTCAGAAGACCCCGGCAGGAGGGTCGCCGACGTGAACGCGCTTATGAAGAGTGCGGCATATGCGGCAAGATCGGTTTCAGTGTCTGCTAGCAATTTGGCTTTACCCTGAGTATCGCCACACACCGCCTGTCTTTGCCGCAAGGTCAGCGGGACTGTTCATTTCGACGATTGATTTCGGCGTGTCGGGCCTGAATGTCGGACGGCCATCGGCTCTTGATGAATGCGAGGACGGACCAGATTTCCTCATCTGTGAGGACGGCGGCATAGGCTGGCATATCGCTCTCGTAACCGGGCACCAGCGCCGAGACGCCATTTTTGGTGATGCGAAACAGCACTTCATCCGCATGGTGCCAAGTATGGCCGGATTCATCATGCGGCGGCGCCGGCAGGCGGCCATCGGGCCGACGAGTTTGCCACTGTGGCTGTCCCTCCAAATCAGCTCCATGACAGGCGGCACAGT
The DNA here is from genome assembly GCA_050185515.1 of Reyranellaceae bacterium. GTDB lineage: Bacteria > Pseudomonadota > Alphaproteobacteria > Reyranellales > JAQSWP01 > JAQSWP01. Next base: position 10,756 of record JBFWZG010000067.1, on the reverse strand, counting down.
GGTCCCGATAGACCCGTTCGCCCAGCGCAACCTGTCGCGTATTTCGGGGATCGGCCTGACCCCACTGCGGTTGGCGACCGAGACCACTGAGAAAAGTCGCGATGGTCACGGAGGCAATAGCAGCCGCAATGGCGAGGATGATGACCGTCGGCTTCATTGAGCTCCCAGCCGTTGCCAGGTCCGGCCGCCATCCTCACTGGTCAGCAACTCGTTCTGATGCGTCGACGCATACAGGCGCGCCGGGTCTTCGGGATCCACGGCGAGGTGCAGCAGGTAGCGGTCCCCAAAATCGTTGCTCAAGATCTGCCAGTTGAGAGACGGCTCCTCTGTGCGAAGCAGACCGCTGCCGAGCAGGAATGCGTAGACCGAACCTTCTGTCGTCACCTCGATCATGCTGGCGGGACGACGCAGGAGATGGGCGGGTTGCCACACGCGACCGCTGTCTGCGCTGACGAAGAGCCCCTGCTGTGTTGCGGCGTAAACCCTTGCCACGTCAGTGGAAGAGGCTGCCAGGTCGATCAGGCCGTCCGGCGCCGGTCCGACACGGCTCCAATTGCGTCCGCCGTCGCGACTGATCTGGAGCCCGCCATGGACTCCATAGATCATGCTCGGATCGGCCTTGCTGACGTCCATCTGGTGGAAGTCAACCGGTCCTCCGACTCCCGGCGACAGCATTGTCCAGGTCCTGCCCCCGTCGTTCGATGCGATGAAACCGAGGTTTCCGCCGCGCGCCGGGTGCCCGCTGGCGTAGAGCCTTTGCGCATCGGTCGGGTGCGGCGTGAATCCCATGAAGTCGTCCTGCTGCTCGGAAATGAGATCGACAGTCCCGGATTCCAGCCGCAAGGCATATAGACCGTGATGGGTGGCGATGAGGAGGCGGTCGCTGTTGGCGCGATCGATCGCGAGCCCATGGATGTGCGTGGATCGCAACAGGTCGGCGAGGGGCGCACCGGATTGCGCGTGACCCACCAGCGGCGAGACAACGAACAGAACGGCCGCCGCAAACATGAAGATGGTGACGGATGCTAAACGACTCATGGTGCTTCTTTTCCGAGGTGCCGCCCACCAGAAAGCGATGATTGGGAGGACGATCCATTGCGCGATGGGCGAGAGGCCGGCGTCGATCACCGGGATGACCGGCATCAGGTCACGATAGGCCCAGGCTTCCCGGACCTCGATGTTGAGCCACTCGCTGAAGACGGTGTAGCCGAGACCGATCAAAGTGGTGGCGATGCCCACAATCCGGTAGCCAGTCTCTGGCCATTGGCCGCTGCCGAACAGGAACAGCGCGGCGAGGAGCGCGCTCATCGCGATCAGTATGTCTCCGCCAGTGCAATGAATGGCGGCGAACACGATTTCGCCCCGACTGCCGGTTTCCCACAGCGTGTAGAGCGGCATATGGGCGAATTCCCAAATGAGATTCCCAACCGCTATGGCGACCAGGTAGCGCCGCAGCACGTTTAGCCAGCCGATTTCGACTGCGACCATCACGACGAAATCTCGACTTCGATGATGTCCGGACTTCTTCGCGCGTATTCCAATGCATAGGCCAGTTCACCCGAGGATTCGGCGTGGATGTCGAGCATTACATTGCCTTTGTCGATCTCCTGGCCGAGAGTCACATGCATGTAGACGCCCGCCGACTTGGCTTCCGGTGCGCCGGCGAGCTTGGCGAGTCTTGAGAGCTTGCGATTGTTGATATGAACGATACGTCCGGCACGCGGCGCGATCAACGGATGAACGTGGGGCGCCTTCGGCGGCGTTCGCATTCCACCCTGCGCCTCGCATATGGCCTGGAACTTCTTCCACGCTCGTCCGTCCGCAAGGGTCGCGAGCGCCGCAGTGGTTCCTTCCCCGCTGGCAACCTTCCCGCCGATCTCCAGCGCAGCCCCGGCCAATGTCGCCGACCGTCTGCGCAAATCGTCGGGCGAATCCGGCGCGCCTCGGAGAACTGCGAGGACATCCAGCGCTTCCAGGGCGGGGCCTATTCCGCGACCAACCGGTTGCGATCCGTCGGTCAGGATGCAAGTGGCCGACAGACCAAAGCGGGACGCCACGGCGCTGATCCGATCCGCAAGATGGCGCGCTGTCGCCTCGCTGCGGACCTTGGCGGTCGGTCCGACCGGAATGTCGATGACGACGTGCGTCGAACCGGCCGCGATCTTCTTGGACAGGACAGACGCGATGAGCTGTCCCTCGGTATCGACATCGAGCTCGCGCTCTATGCGAACGAATATATCGTCGGCGGGACTGAGATGCATCGCCCCACCCCACGCGATGCAGCCTCCTTCGGCGTTCACCACACGCCTGAGCGTCGCGATATCCAGGTCAACCGGAGCAAGTGTCTCCATGGCATCCGCCGTGCCTGCCGGCGAGGTGATCGCACGCGATGAAGTCTTGGGGATGACTAGCCCGTGGGCAGCAACAATCGCGACGACGATCGGGGTGGTACGGTTGCCCGGGAGCCCGCCGATGCAATGCTTGTCGACCACGATCGGGGAATCCCAGCGCAAACGCTCGCCGACCTCGACCATGGCGCCCGTCAGATCGACGGTCTCCTGCTCGTCGAGCGGAAGAGCCGCGCTCGCCGTCAGGAAGGCCGCCAGATGAACATCCGTATAGCGGCGTGCGGCGACGTCCTTGACGATCGACCCGATCGCGCGCGCGTCGAGCCGGTTCCCGTGGATCCGTCGGCGGACGCTGGCGAGGGATTCGAGTGTCGGTGCATGCGTGACGGTGACCGCCGCGTCCTCATCGAGGCTCAGGATCTTCCACGCGGTCTCTGTCAGGGCGATCTGGTCGATGGCGAGCAGATCGTCCCCTTCGATCTGGAACAGGGTTGCCTGCATCTCACGGCCGTTGCTCGAAACCAGCACCTGCGATCTGGAAGCAAGACCTTCCGATCGGCAGACATGGCAGTCGGCCCGCATGATGACCACCGCCTGGTGCTGTGTGTGCAGGCGAAGACGTTTGGCGCGGAGCGGCGGTGGCACGGCAAGTTCGGCATCGTTGGGGGTCATAGGTCGAACGCCTGATCCTGTCGGGGAACGGACGCATTCCATCCGAGGTCCTTGTCGATGCGGACGCGCAGCGCCTCGGCGGCTTCAGCCTCCCCATGAACGATGAAAGTGCGCGCAGGCGCGTGACGGAAGCCGGAGAGCCAGCGCATCAACTCATCAGAATCCGCGTGCGCCGAGAGTGCAGGCAGATCGGCAACCTCTGCCAGCACCGGTATCCACTGTCCGTGAATCTTGATCTCGCGGGCGCCCTGCAGCATGGCGCGTCCACGCGTGCCGGCAGCTTGAAAGCCGGAGAACAGGATGGTGTTCTTCTGATCGGGTGCGAAGGCCTTGAGATGGTGGAGAACGCGGCCACCGGTTGCCATGCCGCTGGCCGAGATCACCACCTTCGGATAGGGACTCGCGGTAATTGCCTTGGACTCTTCGACGTCCCTTGTATAGGTAGCGATCCCGCAGATCGTGTCGCAATCCTCCGGTAAGAGCCGATGATCGTCGCGATGGCCGTGGAGCAGGTCCGTCGCGCTGATCGCCATGGGGCTGTCGAGATAGATTGGGATTTGTGAAAGCCGGCCGGACGATCTCAGCTTCCACAGATGATAAAGCAGCGACTGCGCCCGCCCGACCGCGAAGGCCGGGATCACCACGGTCCCGCCGCGCCGAACCGTGCGCTCGATGACGGACCCCAGCAGTTCCGTTGGATCGCCAGGTTCATGGATGCGGTCGCCGTACGTCGATTCAATGACGATGTAGTCGGCCTCGGAGACAGGTTCCGGGTCATGCATCACGGGATCTCCGTAGCGGCCGAGATCTCCCGAAAAGACAACGCGTTTGCCGCCCCAGTCGATATCGGCGGTGGCAGCACCCAGGATATGGCCGGCATGCCTGAACATCAGGATCGCCCCGCCGGGAAGCTGGAGAGGCTGGCCGAACGGAACGGACGAGAAGCGTTCCAGCGCGCGTTCCGAATCGTGAACGCCGTAAAGCGGCAGGGCAGGCTTGTGCTTGGAGAAGCCCTTCCGGTTCGCATAGTCGGCATCTTTCTCCTGAAGATAACCGCTATCCTTCAAGATCAGCTCTGCCACGTCGCGCGTCGCGTCCGTTGCAAAGATGTTCCCGCGGAAGCCGTCCCGCACGAGCTTCGGCAAATAGCCGGAATGATCGAGATGCGCATGGGTCAAAACGACAGCATCTATGCTCGAAGGCTTGACCGGCAAAGGCGTCCAGTTCAGCTCGCGCAGGTTTTTCAGCCCCTGGAACAAGCCGCAGTCGATAAGGATGCGCTTGCCTTCATGGGTGAGGAGATGTTTCGAACCGGTGACAGTGCCAGCACCGCCGAGGGATTTGAGTTTGAGCATGACTGCCTCCTGGTCGACTTCAATTTAGCTGAGCACCGGCCTCTGCACGCCTCTGTGGTTTGCCCCTCACTCAACGCCGCTTGTCCAAGGCGGAGGATCGCTGGCGGGAAACGAATCCATGCCTGCCTGTTCAACTTCGTCGCCAGGTTCGGGCGGACGGCGGTGCCGAATGATGTCCTCTTTGGCTTCCTCGGCGGAGGTGATCGCCGCAGCGATCAGCGGCGCCAGCCGGATAGCGTTGCTCTCATGTGGGACGGAATCGCTTGAGATGATCCGGTCAGTGAGCGCCATCAAGCGCTCAAAGGAATCCCCCGCGAAGACCCCGTGGACAACCGCGCAAACAGGTCGCCGGAAGCCCTGGAGCGGCAGTTTCTTTGCCGCATCGATGAGCGTTTGCCCGGACGAGGCGATATCGTCGACGAGGACCGGACAGCGGGCCTTCCATTGCGAGAGATCGGGGAGTTCGACATCGACGTTGCGATCACCGTGGCGTATCTTGCGCAGGACCGCATACGGCGCGCCGATGCGGTCAGCGATGGCCGAGACCCACTGTTGGCTTTCCTCATCAGGGCCGATAATCAACGGCTTCTCGATCTCGGAGGAGATCCAGTCGGCCAGCAGGGGTGCGGCATGCAGAGCTTGCGCAGGGATCGTGTAGAGCGCCGAAAGTGCGGGGTAGCGATGGAGGTGCGGATCGACTGTCACCAGCCGGTCGAAGCTCGATGAGACAAGTCGCGCGAATGTCTTTGACGTTATGGCCTCGCCAGGCTGGAAGCGTCGGTCCTGGCGCATATAGGAGAGGTAGGGCGCGACCAGCGTAACCTCGCTCGCGCCGAGCGCGCGGGCGGCGTCTGCGGCGAAGACGAGACGCAGGAAACCATCGTCGGGTCGTGAAAGCGAGCAGACGAGATACACCGGCCTATCGGCGACATCCGAAAGAACCCTGACGTAGGTCTCGCCGTCGGGAAAGCGCCGAGTCTCGATCGCGCCAAGTTCCCAACCGCCCGCTTCGGCAAGATGGCGCGCGAAGGATTCGTTGCCGGGCACGGGAAGGATCAGCCGCATACCCGGACCCCTTTCGTGTGAGAATTGCCGCTCATGTGTGCCGCCTGTAGGAGCGCAGGAACTGGGCGTTGATGGCGACGATGACGGTGCTGGCGGACATGAAGACGGCGGCGACCGCGGGCGTCATCATGAAGCCTGTCCCGAAGGTGATACCCGCCGCCATCGGCACGGCGATCGCGTTATAGGCGGTCGCCCAGATCAGGTTCTGAACCATCTTGCGATAGGTGGCGCGCGAGAGCCCGAGGATGGCCCCGACATCACGCGGGTCGCTTCGGACCAGCACGACGTCGGCGGATTCCACCGCGACATCGGTGCCCGCGCCGATGGCGATCCCGAGATCGGCCACGACCAGGGCAGGCGCGTCGTTCACGCCGTCGCCGACCATGGCGACGGAGAGCCCGCGGGCCTGCAGTTCCTCGATCTTCTGTGATTTCTGATCTGGCAGCACCTCCGCGAAGTATTCGGTGATCCCGAGTTCCTCGGACACCGCCTTTGCGACGCCCTCGGCATCGCCGGTGAGCATGACCGAGCTGATCCCGAGCGACTTGAGCTCGGCGATGGCTTCCTTCGATTCCGGACGCACGATGTCGGCCAGCGCAAGAAGTGCGCGTGGCGCGCCGTCGCGGACCAGAACGACCACCGTCTTGCCTTGTCCTTCCAATCTCTTGAGGCTGTCATGGGCGATGGCGTTGCCCTGCCGCGCGAGGTGGCCAGGGCTGACGATGCGCACGTCCTGGCCATCGACCCTGGCGACGATGCCTTCGCCCGTGATGTTGCTCACCTCGCTGGCTCTTGGGATCGTCAGGTTGCGGTTCTTTGCCTCGGCGACGATGCCGTGGGCGATGGGGTGCTCGGACTGGCTCTCGGCCGCCGCCGCATAGGTCAGCTCTTCATTCTCGTCGCCACCTGCGAGCAGCACGATGTCGCTGACGCCGAAGCGGCCCTCGGTCAGCGTGCCGGTCTTGTCGAACACCACGGTATTGAGGTTGCGCGCCCGCTCGAAGGCCGCGCGGTCGCGGATCAAGAGCCCGTTGCCGGCTGACAGCGACGTGCTGACCGCGACGACGAGCGGAACCGCAAGGCCAAGCGCGTGAGGACAGGCGACGACCATCACCGTCACCATCCGCTCGATCGCGAATTCGAGTGGCGCGTCAAGCACCAGCCACCAGACGACCAGCGTTCCGAAACCCACCGTGAGCGCGATATAGGTCAGCCATGAGGCAGCGCGGTTGGCGAGATCCTGGGTGCGGGACCGGGTGGCTTGCGCCTTCTTCACCAGGTCGATGACCTGCGCCAGATAGGTGGCGTCACCGGTGGCGGTCACTTCGATGGTGACGGCATTGGCGCCGTTGATCGCGCCGCCGATTGCGGTCGCGCCGATGGTCTTGGAGACCGGCCGGGATTCACCGGTCAGCATAGCCTCGTTGAAGCCGGATGAGCCCTCGACGATCTTTCCGTCAACGGGCACTTTTGCGCCGGGCCGAACCAGCACACGGTCTCCCGGCTGCAAGGCGGAGATAGCCACCTCGTGGGTCGTACCGTCGGCGTCGATCTTCGTCGCACTGTCCGGCAAGAGCCGGACGAGTTCCTCCAGCGCCCGCGAGGCGCCCATGACCGAGCGCATCTCAATCCAGTGACCGAGCAGCATGATGGCGATCAGCGTCACCAGCTCCCAATAGAGTTCTTCGCCTGGAAAACCGAAGGTGACGGCGGCCGAAAAGAAATAGGCGGCCGAGATCGCAAGCGCGATCAGGGTCATCATTCCGGGCTGGCCCTTGCGAAGCTCGGAGGTGAATCCGGTCAGAAACGGCCATCCGCCATAAACATAAGCTATCGTCGAGAGCACGAAGAGGACGTAGCGGTCGCCGGGAAAGGCCAGTGCCTCGGCTATGCCGAACCAGTGCTGAATCATCGGCGAGAGCAGTAGGACCGGTGGTGTGAGGATCAGCGTCACCCAGAAGCGGCGGCGGAAATCGGCCACCATCGCACCATGATCGTGTCCGCCATGACCGGCATGTTCAGAGTGTGTTGAGCCGCCGGCCGCGACGACCTGCCCCCGCGTTGTCGAGGAGGGATGGGAATTCCCATCACCGTGGCCATCATGGTCGTGATGTTTGGAGTGAGTGTGCGGCCGATCTGTTGTCATTCTGCTCTGTCCTGCGGTGGGTATTGCGGCTCGGACCCGCTTGCCATTCATCGGAAGGTTGATGGAATCCTTCGTGTTTGCCCTGAATGCCCGCAGACGTGGTCGCGCCCACGGGCAAAGGCGTGGCAAGCTCAATCGACTTGGCGCACCAGACCGGGATAGCGATTAAAGGCGAGCCTCTGAACCAGCGAGCCGTCCACGGTTACAATCTCCGCAGTAACGCTCCCGTCGCTAGCGGTGCCAATCTCGCCGAGCCTCAGACGCGAATTGCCAAGGCTGGTCAGCTGCTGCTCCAGGAGGGCGCGAACTCGGTCCTCTGTCATCTCCTCCGGTGTGCCAAGTGGCGTTCCGAGGAGGATGCCCTGACCATTCATCGTGCCGGGCATGCCCATTCCTGCCTGACCACCTCGCATCATCTGCATCATCGGGCACATCATCATGCCTGCCATCGGCATCTGACCCGTCATGCCAGGACCCGCCCCGCCCTCAGGCACTCCCTGGCCAGTCATGCCTCCCATCATGCCGGGCATTCCACCCTGACCCATCATGCGTTGCATCATCTGCATCATCTCTGGCGTCATCATGCCCATACCGGGCATGCCTCCAGGTGCAGCGGGCGCGGGCGAGTCACCTGGCGTCGGGGGCGCCGGTGGAGTGGCCTGCGTTTCCGCCGGGTGGTGAGCATCATGCTCCTGGGCGTCGGTTTGGGCTGCGACCGAGGTCACGGTCCCAAGAAGAAATAAACCCGCAAACAAAGCCGTCGGAAAATTTCGCGTTCTCATGTTTCGTACTCCTGGTTGATGAGGAAGATAAAACGCCAATATCACCCCCTGCTCGAACGAAGCAGACTTGCGGGGCGCGGCAGGAAAGCCGGAACCGTACTGGCATATCGGCGGTATTTGTCGCCGAATGCGGCCTTCACCTCGCGCTCTTCGCTTCTGGCGAGACGCCAGTACATGACGATGAGCACCGGTAGCATCAGGCCGGTCACCAGCGTCGGCCATTGCAGAAAGAAACCGATCATGATCAGCACGAACCCGACATATTGAGGGTGGCGAAGACGCGCGTACGGGCCTGTGGTTGCCAGGTTTCCTGCCCGTTGCGCCTCGTGCAGGACCCGCCAGGCGGTAGCTATCAGGATGAAGCCGCCGCCAATGAAGACGAAGCTCAGCAGATGGAAAGGCGACCAATGGGGATCCATGGACCAGCCAAACATCGCCGGCCAGAGATGACCGGCGTCGTGGGACAAGGGATCCAGTGCCGGAAAGCTGGTACCAAGCCAGCCTGCGAGCAGATAAAGCGTCAGCGGAAAGCCGTACATTTCGGCAAACAATGCAACGATGAAGGCCGAGAAGGCCCCCAGCGAGCGCCAGTCACGCGGGGTCTTCGGCTTGAAGAAGCTGAACGTAAACAGGATGAAGATGCCCGCGTTGATAGCCGCCAGAAACCACAGACCATAGGCGGGAACATCACTGGTCATCGCGGCCACCACTTTGCCCACCATGGCCGCCGTGACCTCGATGCATGAAGAAATGCATGCCGATGCAGATCAGCAGCGGTAGCAGAAGCGGCAACGCACCAAGAACGTGCGCACGATGCTCAACCCAGAGAAACACGCCCGCAACGGCGAGAAAAACGCAAAGCGCGAATCCCGCTGGGGTGCTCAGGAATGGCCGCCGCACACCTTCGTCGAGATTTGGGTCGATCGACTCGTGTTTGTGATGAGCCATGGTCTGTAAACCTTCTTTCTAGAGCAATTACCCCTGCGGCGATCGATACGTGATCCCATTGGGTCCGCGGCCGACCGAGAACTTCGCGATGACTTCGCGCGTGGCCACGTCGATCGCAGAGACGGTGCCATCGACGATATTCGTGACGAAGACCAAGGCGCCATCGCTGCTGACGGCGACACCATGTGCGCCTTTGCCTGTGCGAACGGTCTCGACAACGTTGCTCGTCGCGACCTCGATGACCGATACCGTGTCGTTCGGTTGTGCGTCCGTGCCCTGGTTGGCAACGTAGACGAAGCGTCCGTCCGGGGTGGCGTGAACCTGGATCGGGTTCGGGCCAACGTCGATCGTTGCGATCAGGCTCCGCGTTGCGGTGTCGACCACCGCTACCTGGTTGTCATCCCGCAGGGAGACATAGACCCTGCGGCCATCTGGCGTGAACGCGACCTGTACCGGCGTGTTTCCCACTGGGATTCGCGCAAGTTCGGTGAGGCTGCTGGCATCGATCACGGATACCGTGCCATCCTCTACGTTTGCGACGTAGACCTCACGCCCATCCGGGCTCATCCGAAGCCCGTGCGGGTAGCGGCCGGTGCCGATGGTCGCGATCACCTTCTTGGCTGCAAGGTTCACGACGCTGACGGTATTGTCGCCGGCGTTCGTGACGAAGGCGCGCTCGCCACTCTCGTCGGCGACGACGTGCGCCGGATGCGCACCAACGATGATCTCGTCCACAACTCCGTTGGTTAAGCGTGTCGGATCAAGGACCAGCAGCCGGCCCTTGGTTTCGTCACCGCCGTGCGCACCTCCGCTGTGACCATGCCCGTGCCCTTCCGCTGCGGGCTCACCAACGGCTAGAAGCCGCATGCCGTCTGCAGTTATCTGGACATTGTGGGGGGATACGGGAATTGGAACTGTAGCGACGCTGCCGACGGTGAGATCAATCGCGCTGATAGAGTTACCATGTTCGTCGGCTGTATAAACGAAACCGCCGCCTCCCAATGACGCTGTCTGCGCCAGGGCAATGGTAACGCTCGACATCATCAAGGCCGCCGCGGAAAACGCCATTAATCCAGACAATCCGGATCGGAGAGACCGGTTGCCGTGCATCGGAAGCGCCGTCGTTTTTCTGCTGAGATACTTTGGCAGGAAGCTCATCATAGTTGAAACCTCGCGATTGGATCAGGAGCTATATTCGAGGGTCGTCATCATGCCACTCGCCATATGGTAGAGGTGGTGACAGTGCAGCGCCCATTTGCCCGGGTTGTTCGCTTCAAAGGCGATGGTCACGTTGCCACGTGGCGGAACCAGCACGGTGTCACGTATTGCGCCCGCAAAGCGTTCGCCGTTGATCGCGACTACCTGAAAGTGATGCCCGTGCAAGTGCATCGGATGGGCCATGGTGGTCCGATCTTCGAATGTGATCTCGACCCGCTCGCC
>JBFWZG010000066.1:0-17965 GCA_050185515.1 Reyranellaceae bacterium | reverse complement strand
TGGCCATGGCGGCCGTGGCCTCAAGGGGCTCCCGCCGCCGGCCGGTGAGGGTGACGCTGTAGCCCGCCTTGAGCAGAGCCAGCGCCACGGCGCGACCGATGCCCGTGCCGGCGCCCGTGACGATCGCGATTTTTCCAGAACTCATGGCGTTTCCCCTGTGCCGTTTGGCACAGGGTACACGTCAAATCGGTGCTATTTGAAGGCCGGTTCGCGCCGCTCGGCGAAGGCCGCCAGGCCCTCCTCGACGTTGGCCGACCTCAGCCCGTCGGCGACCGAGTCGAGTTCCGCAGCGATACCGGCCCGCAAGGTGCCGTCGAAGCCCTGCCGGCTCAGCGACTTCATGGCGGCGATGCCCTCGGGATTGCGTTTGGCGAGCTGGCTCGCATAGGCCGTCGCCTTGTCCTGCAGCTCGCCGTCCTCGTGCACGGCATTGACCAGGCCCCAGTCCATCGCCTCTTCCGACGACAGCCAGCGGCCCGAATACATCAGGTCGAGGGCCCGGCGCAGGCCGACCAGCCGCGGCAGACGCTGCGTGCCGCCCCAGCCCGGGATCAGACCGTACTGGGCGTGCTGGTCGCCCAGCTTCGCGCTCCTGCCGGCGAACACCACGTCGCAGGCCATGGCCAGTTCCAGCCCGCCGGCCAGCGCCAGCCCGTGCACGACGCCGATCACCGGCAGGCGCGAGGCTTCCATGGCGTAGAGCGCCTCGTGGCCGCCGCCCAGCCAGTCCTTCAGCCCGTCGCGGGTGGCGCGGGCGGCCTTGACCTGGTCGAGATCGGCGCCGGTGCAGAAATGCTTGCCGTTGGCCTTCAGCAGCATCACCCGGACCGACTTGTCGGTCTCGAGCGTGCGGACGGCGTCGAGCAGCCCTTGCGCCAGTTCGCGCGAGATGCAGTTGAACTTGGTCGGCCGGTTCAGGGTGGCGATGCCGACCGCGCCCTCCTTCGACACCAGTACCGGCGCTTCGCTGTCGCTCATGCTGCTCTCCTCAGTACGGCACGGCGACGCGGCCAACGCGTTCGCGGGCGATGATCATCTTCTGGATCTGCTCGGTGCCGTCGCCGATCTGCAGCCCCATCACGTCGCGCAGGCGTTGCTGGTGCGGCAGATCCATGCTCCAGCCGCCATGCCCATGCGTCAGCAGGCAGCGATGGATGGTTTCGAACGAGGTCTTCGGCACCCACCATTTGCACATCGCCGCTTCCGAAGTATGCGGTTTGTTGGCGTCGCGCAGCCACAATGTGCGATAGCACAGCAGCCGGCAGGCGGTGAGCAGGGTTTCCGCTTCCGCCAGCGGTTCGGTGACGCCCTGGTATTTGGCGATCGGATTGCCGAACGCCTTGCGCTCGGTCGAGTACTTCCACGTCTCCTGCAGCGATTCCCAGGCCGGCGCCAGAACCTGCAGTCCGATCAAGGCGCGGCTGTAGTCGAAACCCTGCATGACCTGGCGGAAGCCGGCACCCTCGTCGCCGATCTTGTATTCGGCCGGAATGCGCACATTGTCGAAGAACACCGAACCGCGGCCGATGATCTTCGAGCCCAGGTCGTTGAAAGTCGTGCGGCTGATGCCCGGCAGATTGAACGGCACGAAGAAGCCGGTGACGCCCGAGGCGCCGGCATTGCCGGTGCGGGCCAGCAGGATGATCGAATCGGCCTGCGCCACCAGCGAGATCGAGGTCTTCTCGCCGTTCAGAACGTAGCCCTTGGCGTCGCGCTCGGCCTTGAGGATGAGATTGCCGGCGTCCGAGCCGCCGCGCGGTTCGGTCAGGCCCAGCGCCACCAGCGTCGTGCCGGCGCATATCCTGCCGACGACTTCCTTCGCCAGCTCCGGCGGGGCATGCCGGCACATGATGGAGCCCATCAGCGAACCCAGCAGTTGCACGTAGGCGACGTTCATGTCGCCGGAGGCGATGTTCTCAATCACCAGCCCGGCGGTGACGCTGTCGGCGCCAAGCCCGCCGAACTCCTCCGGCAGGTCGACGCCGATCAGGCCGAGCTCTCCCATCTCGCGCATCAGATCGCGCGCAATCGAGGTTTCCTTCTCGCGCGCCTGGTAGAACGGCGCCAGCTTCTCGTCGGCGAAGCGACGGGCAGTGGCGCCGATCTGCTCCTGGTCCTCGGTGAACGCGAAATCCATCTGCCCCGCCTCTACTTGTAGAACTCGCGGAAGCGCGGCGTGCGCTTCTCGTTCAGCGCCTTGACGCCTTCCTGCGATTCGGCGGTCAGGTAGTAGAGCCGCAGCGCCTGCATGCCGAGCCCGCCGATGCCGCGGATATTGTCGGTGTCGGCGTTGAACGACTTCTTGGCTATGGCGATGGCAGTGGGGCTACGCTGCACCAGTTCGGCGCACCAGGCGTCGACCTCGGCGTCGAGCTGATCGTCGGGCACGTAATGGTTGATCAGCCCCATCTCCTTGGCTTCCTTGGCCGAATAGCGCTTGCACATGTACCAGATCTCGCGCGCCTTCTTCTCGCCGACCACGCGCGCCAGATAGGCGGTGCCGAAGCCGGGATCGACCGAGCCCATCTTGGGGCCGACCTGGCCGAAAATGGCGCTCTCGGCGGCGATGGTCATGTCGCAGATCGTCGCCAGCACGTTGCCGCCGCCGATGGCGTAGCCGCGCACCTTGGCGATGACCGGCTTCGGCACGTCGCGGATCATGCTCTGGAATTCCTCGATCGGCATGCCGATGGTGCCGCGCGTCGAGCCGTCGCCGTATTGCCCCGTGTGGTCGGACTGGTCGCCGCCGGTGCAGAAGGCCTTGCCGCCGGCGCCGGTCAGCACGATGGCGCCGATGTCGTTGTCCCAGCCGGCCTTCATGAAGGCGTCGAGCATCTCGACGCAGGTGCGCGGGCGGAAGGCGTTGTAGACCTTGGGCCGGTTGATGGTCACCGTGGCGACCCCGTCCTTGACCGAGTAGAGAATGTCTTCGTAGTTCATCGCGTCGAATCGCCTGTCGGCGCTCCTTCCCTGGGATTTCCGTTGGCAGATTGTTTTCTATCGAATATTAGTTAGATGTCCGACGGAGGCGCAATGCCCAAGACCAGTGTCGCCGAACCCATTGAAGCGGCCCGCGCGCCGGCGAAATCCGCCGCCACCAGGCGAAAGATCCTCGACGCGGCCGCCCGCACCTTCCGCGACAAGGGCTACGCCGCCACCACCCTGAACGACATCGCCGACGCCGCCGAAATCCGCGCCGCCAGCCTCTACTACTATTTCCGCTCCAAGGAGGATCTGCTCGACGCCGTGTTCGGCATCGGCATGCAGCGCGTGGTCGACGCCGTGCGCCAGCGCGCCGCCGCACTGCCCGCCAATGCGCCGCTGGCCGACCGCATCCAGGCGGCGATCGAAGCGCATCTGGAGATGCTGCTGCAGCAGGGCGACTACACTTCGGCCAATATCCGCATCTTCGGACAGGTGCCGAAATCGGTGCAGCGCCGGCAATTGCCGCTGCGCGAGGACTACGCCGAATTCTGGCGCGAACTGCTCGACAAGGCGCAGAAGGCCGGCGAGATCCGCACCGACATCGATCTTGGCATCATGCGCATGCTGATCTTCGGCGCGCTGAACTGGTGCACCGAGTGGCACGACCCGCGCAAGGGACCGGTGCGCGAAATCGCCCGCCAGGCCTGCCTGCTGGTGCTCGAGGGCATCGCCGCGCCCGGAGCCGGATCGCGCCGCCGCTGAGACTCAGGCGATCTTGAAATAGTCGGGCCGGCCCGACGACCAGAAATCGCCCCACATCTGCTGCCCGCCATCGATGGTCAGCAATTCGCCGGTTATGAATTTTCCCGACGGCGCGGCAAGATAGACGCAGGCTTCGGCCACGTCCCAGACGTCGCCCGGCCGGCGCATGGGATTGCTTTCGGAAAAGGTGCGGCGCCCCTCTTCGGTGTATTGCGCGAAGCCGCTGCTCTCGACTGCGCCGACGCCCAGGCAATTGACGCGGATGTTGAGCGGCGCCCACTCCACCGCCACCGTCTTGGAGGCGTAGATCACGCCCGCGCGCGCGCCGGTCGAATGCGCCATGCCCGGCAGGCCGCGAGCGATCGTTGCCGTGATGTTGACGATGCAGCCCGGCTCCTTGCGGTCGCGCCAGTGCCGGGCGGCGTTCTGCATCATGTACCAGGTACCGTTGAGGTTGGTGTCGACCACCGCGTTCCAGCCCTTGACGGTGAAGTCGATCGCCGCCTGCGCGAACTGGCCGCCGGCATTGTTGATCAGCACGTCCATGCCGCCCCACTCGCCGAACACCCGGTCCATGAACCGGCCGACATTGTCGGGCTCGCGGATATTGAGCACGTCGCTGTGCACAGTGGCGCCGGTGCGTTTGAGGAACTCGACAGCTTCGGCCAGCTTCTCGGGCTTGCGGCCGCAGACGATCAGCTCGGCGCCCAGCCGCCCGAACAGCGCCGCCGTCGCCTTTCCCAGCCCCGAACCGGCCCCCGAGACCAGCACTCTCTTGCCCTTGAACAGCTCCGGCGCGTAGACGGTCGGATGGTTCAGCAGCTTCTCGTCGTTGAAGCCGAAATCGGCCGGGCTGGGCATAGGCGCTCCTCAATCTAACGGTCGTTAGATTTTGGCATCGCTGGCAGGCCGGCCGCAACCCGCCATTGGCGCGGAATGCCGTTCCGCGAGTTTCAGCCGACGACCTTGATGTAGGTGTCCTTGCGCAGGATCTTCTGGCCGCGGAACGTATAGATGTCGACGCCCAGCCATTCCTGCTTTTCGCCGCTGGCCAGTGTCGCCGTGCGATGCCATTCGGTGATGCCGCGATTGCCGACCACGTATTCCGCCGTGTGCCGCCACTTGATGTCGGCGCTGCCGGCGAACAGGGCGGTGAAGAAGGCGCGGATCTCGTCGTGCCCCTTGTACGACTTGCCCCAGATGTCCGGCCCCTTGGCGTTGCGGAATTCGCCGTCGGGCGCGAAGGCGTTGACGATGCCGTCGACGTCGCGCGCGGCGAAGGCGGCGCCGATGCGGCGCACCGTCTCCAGGGTGACCGGGCTGTCGGTTTCGATATGGTCCATGGGTTCCCTCCCGCTTGAGCCTCTGTAGTATGGGGCGCATGCCGGCTCGCAAACAATTGCTGATCGTGGCCCATGCGCCGTCGCCCAATACCGAACGCCTGCGCGATGCGGTGATCGAGGGCGCGAGTTCGCCCGAGATTTCCGGGATCGATCTGCGCTTCGTCGCCGCCCTGCAGGCCGAGGCGCAGGATGTGCTGTGGGCGTCGGCCATCATCCTGGGAACGACGGAAAACCTCGGCTACATGAGCGGCGGGCTGAAGGATTTCTTCGATCGCATCTACAATCCCTGCCTCGAGAAGACTCAAGGCCTGCCCTTCGCCGCCTGGATTCGCGCCGGCAGCGACGGCACCGGCACGCGCCGCGCCATCGAGACCATCACCACCGGCCTGCGCTGGCGCGCGGTGCAGGAGCCTCTGACCCTGAAAGGCGAGTGGCGCGAGGAATTCGTCGGCCAGTGCCGCGAACTGGGGCTGGCGATGGCGGCCGGGCTGGAAGCCGGCGTGTTCTAGCCTTTCAGCTTCTCGCTCAGCGCCTTGTGCAGGCCGCCGAACTTCTGGAACATCTCTTCCATGGTGTAGCCGGCGATCAGCCCGCCATCGACCGCCAGATCCTGCGCCGTGACGTAGGCGCTCTCGTCGGATGCGAGATAGACCGCCGCCGCCGCGATATCATCCGAACTGCCGGCGCGTTTTACCGGCACGATCTTGGCCAACTCCGCCTCGATGATCGCCATCGACTGCATGGCCTGCTCGTTGCTCATCTCGGTGCCGACCGAGAAGATCGGCGTCGCCACCGCGCCCGGAGAGATCGAGTTTACCCGGACGCCGGTGCCGGCCAGCTGCATGGCGGCAACGCGCGTCAGGTGCAGCACGCCCGCCTTGGCGATGCTGTAGAGCACCGGGCCGTGGCCGGTGCGATGGCCTGCGGTCGAGGCGTTGTTGATGATGCTGCCGCCGCCGCGATTCTTCATGTGCGGGATGGCGTGCTTGATGCCGAACAGAACGCTGCCCAGCAGCGCCGACATCTCGTAGTCGAACTCCGCCTTCGTCACCTTGTCGATGCGCGACTGATGCGTGACGGCGCCGGCATTGTTGAACAGGCAGTCGAGGCCGCCGAACTCGGCGACGGCAAACTCGATCGCCGACTTGATGCTGGTCTCGTCGCTGGCCTCCATGGCGACGAACCGGGCGTCGTCGCCCATGTCCCGCGCCAGCTTCTCGCCGCGCGCCTGCGAGCGGCCGGTAATCACAACCCGCGCGCCCTCGGCAAGGAAGCGCCGGGCCGTCACCGCCCCCATGCCGCTGGTCGCGCCGGTGATCAGCGCAACCTTGCCTGCGAGCCGCCCGGCCATCACAGGATCAACCCGCCATCGACCGGGATGGTCTGTCCCACGACATAGGCCGAAAGATCGGAAGCGAGGAACAGCGCCACCCCCGCCATGTCCTGCGGCGTGCCCAGCCGGTGCAGCGGAATGCGCTCGAGCGAGCCCTGCAGGCGCTGCGGGTTGCTTGTCGTGACCTTGGTCATCTTGGTGTCGACCAGGCCCGGCGCGATGCCGTTGACCCGGATGCCGTCGATCGCCCAGGCCTCGCCCAGGGTGCGGGTCAGGCCCATGGCGCCGGTCTTCGAGGCGTTGTAGGCCGGATTGCCCTTCGTGGAATGGAAGGCGGCGGTCGAGGAAATGATGATCAGCTTGCCCTTGGCCGCCGCCAAAGCGGCATGGAACTTGGCGGCGCAGGCCATCAGGCTGTTGAGATTGACGTCGACGACTTTCCGGAAGCCCTCGATCTGGAACTCGGCGCGCTTGTAGAGCACCTGGCCCTGCGACAGCACCAGCACGTCGAGCTTCTCGACGTCGGGCTGGCGTTTGATCGCGTCGAAATCGCCGACATCGACCTGGGCATAGTCGAGGCCGGTCATGTCGCTGCCTTCGTCCTTGGCATAGTCGAAGGCCGATTTGCGCGTGCCCCAGACCTTGACCGTCGCTCCCTGGGCGCGGAAGGCTTGGGCGATGCCGTTGCCGATGCCGCTGGAGCCGCCCACCACCAGCACGCTCTGGCCGGTGAAATCCAGTTGGTTCATGCGCGTCCTCCCGTCGACTGGCGCTACTGCGGGCATGAAATCTAGAAAACATTGGTCCAGATGCCAAACCCCGATGTCCAGGCCAGCGTCAGAAGCGAGGCTCCGCGTCGAGCCGCGCCACGATGCCCTCGAGCCCGGCGCGCGGCGCGGCATAGCGCTCGAGCACCAGCGGGTCGTGGCCGGGGATGACGTTGGCCGGCGCGCTGGCCAGACGATGGGCGAAGCGATGGCCTTCCAGCATGTCGGCGACGTTGTAGACGATGGGGAACGGCCGGCTCTGCTCCATGTTGGCGTAGTAGTGGCTGGCGTCGGAGGCCAGCACCATCCAGCCGCGCCGCGTCCATACGCGCACCACCTGGAGCCCCATTGTGTGGCCGCCGACGTGATGCACCGAAAGGCCCGGCGCCAGCTCGGCCGCGCCGTCGTGGAACTGCACCCGGCCTTCGAACACCTTGCGCACCATCGACGTCACGTCCTCGACGGCATAGGCGTGCCGCAGCGGCGCATGGCACATGCAGCGGCCGGTGCCGTACTGCATCTCCTTGTCCTGCAGATGGTAGCGCGCCTTGGGAAACAGATCGTTGTTGCCGGCGTGGTCGTAGTGCAGATGCGTGACGATGACGTCGCTCACCGTCGCCGGGTCGATGTCGAGACGGCGCAGCCCGTCGCCGACCGGACACAGGATCCGGCGCTGGCGCTTGGCCGCCATCGCCTCGTCGAAACCGGAATCGACCACGAAGGTGCCGTTGGGACCGCGCACCACCCAGACGAAGAAATCCAGCGGCATCGGCGGATCGTCGTGCGGATCGTGGCCGCCGATGAAGTTTTCGCTGGTGCGCCGCTGCTCGTGGCGCGCGTAGCGGACGGCATAGACCTCGTAGGGCTGCAGCGCATCGCTCATGCCGGCCTCCCTCAGGCCCGGCGCAGGCGCGGCAGCGGCGCCACCGCGCTCGCCTCGTGCGCCGCCAGCCGCGCCCGCAGGCCGCTGGCGTCGCCACCCAGTGCAGCGGTGATATCGGCGCCGGCGGCGAGGATCAGGCTGGTCATGCGCCGCACGTTGTCGTCGGTGAAGCGCTCGCGCGGGCCCGACACCGAGAGCGCGCCGACCGCCGTCTTGCCGGGACCGAACACCGGGCAGGACAGGCCGGCGCAGACCGGATCGCGCTCGCCATAAGAGATCGCCAGCAGATCGCGTCTGATCGCCTCGAAGCTGTCGCCCGGCTCGCCCGCCATGGCGAGCAGCACCCGCCCGGCGGCGCCGCGGCGCAGCGGCAGCAGGTCGCCGGAATGGATGCGATCGAGCGTCGAATGCGCAGAATCGCGGCGGAACAGGCACAGCCGGCTCTCCGCATCGTGCGGCACGTGGAAGGACGGGCTTTCCGTGCCCTGCGCCACCAGTTCCTGCAGCACCGGCTCGACATGCATGCGCAAGGGCTGCAGCCTTTCGTAGGCGGCGCCCATGCGGAAGGCCGTGCCGCCCAGCGCGTAGCGCCCGTCATGAAGGCGCACTGAGTAGCCGAAGCGTTCCAGCGACACCAGCAGGCGCAGCAGCGTGCTCTTGTAGTAGCCGGTGCGCCTGGCCAGTGCCGCCAGGGTCAGCGGTTCGCCGGCTTCCGCCAGTGCCGCCGCAATGGTCAGCGCGCGCTCGACCGCGGCGACGCCGCCGGCCGGGTCGCGCTCCTTTTCCGTCGCCTTGCCTGCCATGATCAGCCTCCCTGTTGGCTTGCTTCCCCGTCTTTCCTTTTTGCCACCCGCCGGGCGATCGCCGGCCAGTAGAGATCGCCATCGCCCGCCGCGATGGCCGCTTCGAGATAGCGCCGGGCCGTTTCCGCGCCAGGCAGATCGACGCCGCCTTCGCGCGCCAGATCCAGCGCGTAGGTGAGGTCCTTCAGCGCATAGCGCGCCGAGAAGGCGCGCTCGGGGAAGACGCCCGGCAGCACCGCCTTCATGCCGTGATTGCGCAGCGCGAAGCTGTCGGCCGAGCCGGTGGTCAGCGTGTCGAACATCGTTCTGCCGTCGACGCCGGCGCTCTCGGCCAGCGCCAGCGCCTCCGACAACGCCACCACGGTCTGGAACAGCACCATGTTGTTGAGAATCTTGGCCATCTGGCCGGCGCCGACCTCGCCGCAATGGGAGATGTCGCTGGCGCAGCAGGCGAGCAGCGGGCGGATGCGATCGAAAACCGGCGCGCTCGCGCCGACCATGAT
The DNA here is from genome assembly GCA_050185515.1 of Reyranellaceae bacterium. Taxonomy (GTDB): domain Bacteria; phylum Pseudomonadota; class Alphaproteobacteria; order Reyranellales; family JAQSWP01; genus JAQSWP01. Next base: position 8,646 of record JBFWZG010000066.1, on the reverse strand, counting down.
GGCCAGCGTGCCCTTTTCCGCCGCCTCGCGGGTGCGCGCCACCGGCGCGTCGGCATAGTCGACGCCCTGTGCCGCGAATCTCGCCGCCAGCGCCCGCGTCAGGCCGACCGGCGAGGTGCTGCAGTCGACCACGGTCTGGCCGCTTCCCAGCAACGGCAGCAGGGTTTCGCACACCGCCTCGACCTCGCGGCCACCAGGCAGCGACAGGAAGATCGTGTCGGCGCCGGCGGCGGTGGCCTTCAGGTCGGCCGGCTGCACGCCATGCGCCGCCAGCCGCTGCAGCGGCGCCTGATTGAGGTCGGACGCCAGCACACGGCGCCCGCTCCTGTCAGCCAGGTTGCGGCACATCGGCTCGCCCATGACGCCCAGTCCGATGAAACCGATGGTGTCGGATCGCTCAGCCATCGAGCCCCCCCTCGAGCCCCCAGTACAGGCTCTTGGCCTGCTGATAGAGGCGCAGGCCCGACAGGCCCTTCTCGCGGCCGATGCCGCTCTGTTTGAAGCCGCCGAACGGCGCGGCGATGGAGAGCTGCTTGTAGGTATTGATCCACACCGTTCCCGCCTCGATGGCGCGCGCCACCCGCCAGGCGCGACGGTAATCGGCAGTCCAGATGCCGCAGGCCAGGCCATAGACCGAATCGTTGGCCTGCGCGATCAGATCCTCCTCGCCGTCGAACGGCAGCGTCACCAGCACCGGTCCGAATATTTCCTCGCGGCAGACCCTGGCGGCGGCGCTCAACCCGCCGATCACCGTCGGCCGGTAATAGGCGCCCTTGTCGAGGGCGGCGGCGCCGGGACGACCGCCGCCCGTCAGCACAACCCCATTCTCGTCCTTCGCATCGGCGACGAAACTCTCGACCCGCTCGCGCTGCGCAAAGCTTGCCAGCGGCCCGAGCTGCGCGCCGGCCGCCGTCGGCAGGTCGATCATCAGCGCCTCGCTGGCGGCGACGACGCGGTCGACGAATTCCCGATAGATGCCGCGCTCGACGAACAGGCGCGAGCCGGCGACGCAGGACTGGCCGGTGGCCTCGAAGATGCCGCCGATCACGCCGGCCACCGCGGCGTCGGGATCGGCGTCGGCAAAGACGACGTTGGGCGACTTGCCGCCCAGCTCGAGCGCCGCCGGCACCAGCCGCTCGGCCGCGACTCTGGCGATGGCGCGGCCGGTGTTGGTGCCGCCGGTGAAGGAGATCATGCGCACCTTCTCGTGCCCGACCAGGGCGGCGCCCGTTTCCGCGCCGCTGCCCGGCAGCACCTGCAGCAGGCCGGGCGGCAGCCCTGCCTCCAGCGCCAGTCGCGCCACGATCAGACCGACGCCGGGCGTCACCTCCGACGGCTTCAGCAGCACCGCATTGCCTGCCGCCAGCGCTGGCGCGATCTTCTGCGCCTCCATGGTCAGAGGCGAATTCCACGGCGTGATGGCGGCGACGGCGCCGTAGGGTTCGTGCAGGGTAAGGCCGAAGTAGTTGCCGCGCGGCGGCGGCGCCTCGCCCTCGATGGTCTCGCAGACCGCGGCGTAGTACCGGAAGGTCGCGGCCGCACTTGCCGCCTGCGCCCGGCATTCGGCCAGCACCTTGCCGTTCTCGACCATCTGCTGATGCGCCAGCGCCTCGCCATTGGCGGCGATGGCGTCGGCGATGCGCGCCAGCAGCCGCGCCCGCTCGTGCGGCTTCATCGCGCGCCAGGATTTCTCGCGCGCCGCCTTGTCGGCGATCTGCGCCGCCCGGTCGATATCGGCGGCGGAGGCGCCGGCGAACTCGTAGTTGAGCGAGCCGTCCGCCGGGTTGACGCTGCGCAGCATCGCCCCCGAGCCGCTGGTCACCTTGTCGCCGATCAGCAACCCGTCCATGGCGGTCACCGGTTCGACAGGCGCGCCGCCGCGCCGCCGGCGATGCGGCCGAACACCATGCCGGAGAGCAGGCCGGTGCCGCCGGGATAGTTGAAATAGAACAGCCCGCCCACCAACTCGCCGGCGGCGAACAGGCCCGGGATCGGCTCGCCGTCGGTGTCGATTACCTGCCCGTCATTGGTGATGCGCAGGCCGCCGAAGGTGAAGGTGATGCCGCAGGTGACGGCGAAGGCGAGGTATGGCGGCTTGTCCAGCGTGTTGGCCCAGTTGGTCTTGGGTACGGCCAGACCCTTGGTGCCGCGGCCGTCCTTGACGGTGGGATTGAACGGCGTGCTCTGGTCGACGGCTTCGTTGTAGGCCTTCAGCTCCGCCAGCGCCGCCTGCGGATCGACGTCGTCGAGCTTCGTCACCAGCTCTTCCAGCGTATCGGCCTGGACCTTGGTGACCTGGCGGATGCGGTATTCGTCGCGCAGCAGGTGCACGACCTTCTGGTCGAAAATCTGCCAGGCGAACTGGCCCGGCTGCTCGAGGATGACGCGGCCGTATTTGGCATAGGTGTAGTTGCGGAAATCCGCGCCCTCGTCGACGAAGCGCCTGCCCTTGCCGTTCAGCATGATGCCGAACGGATAGGAATGCTTCTGGAAGCCGTCGCCGACGGCGAGATCGCCGAACTCCGGGGCATTGCGGTCCCAGCCCACGGCATGGCAGCCCGACCAGTTGCCGTAGGGCTGGGCGCCGATTTCCATCGCCATGCGGATGCCGTCGCCGGTATTGAAGCGGCTGCCGCGTACCTTGGCGAGATCCCAGCCCGGCCCGAGATAGCGGGTGCGCCATTCGCTGTTGGCCTCGAAACCGCCCGAGGCCAGCACCACGGCGCGGGCGCGAATCTCCTCGACCTTGCCGTTGCGCCGCAAGCGAACGCCGTGAACGCCGCGCTCGTCGGCCAGCAGATCGGTGACGCGCGCGCCGTAGAGAATTTCGATGCCCTGCTTTGCCGCGATGGCATGCTCGGACTCGACCAGGCCGGGTCCGCCGCCCCAGGCCTCGATGGTCAGCCCGCCCCAGAACTTGAACTTGCCGTCGATCTTGAAGGCCTGGCGCGCATACATCGGCACGAAGCGCACGCCCTTGCCGTTCAGCCACTTCACCGTCTCATGGCTGCGCCGCACCAGAATCTCGACCAGATCGGGATTGGCGCGATGCTGCGTCACCCGCGCCATGTCGTCGAAGAACTGGTCTTCGCTGTAGGTGCCGAAGTCGGTGGTCCGCTTCTCCTCGTCCGACAGATCGGGGAGCAGCGCGTAGAGATCGTCGACCGTGTTGTAGGCGACGCGCACCGCGCCGGCGGTGAAGGCGGAATTGCCGCCGCGCTCGTCCTGTGGCGCCCGCTCCAGCACCACGACCTGCGCGCCGGCCTCGCGCGCGGCCAGCGCCGCGCACAGCGCCGCATTGCCGGCGCCCACGATCGCCACATCGACGGCTTTCTCCGCCATCCGGCCTTCCTCCCTGACGTTCTGTCGTGCAGAACGATTATTCTGTTTCTTTGGGAAGCTAGCCGCAGACCGTTAAGACATGCAAGTCGCTTGTCGACGCGACCGGCGTCCGGCCGCGAACTCAATTGTGGCGAAACGGCGAAATCAGCAGCACCGGCAGGGAAGGTTGCACCGAGCCTTACGTAAGCGAGGACAAGGCTTCGCTTTCGAGAAGCCGTTCGAGGACCAAGGAGAACGCCATGAACAGCAAGCTCGCCCGAGCGATTCTTACCGTGGCCGCCATATCCGTCGCCGGCGTGGGGCTTGCCGCCTGCACGCAGCACGGTCGCGGCGACCGTCACCACGGCTGGAACGACCGCTACGACAGGAACGACCGCTACGACCGTGACCGGGATCGCGACCGCGATCGGGATCGCGATCGCGATCGCTACCGGTACGACCGCGACTGGCGCTGAGGCGCGACCGCAGTAAAGTAGTCGAGTATGGCGGGGCCGGAGCGATCCGGTCCCGCCTTTGCTTCAGACGGCGGCTGGCGCCGTCTTGGGCGATTGGCGCGGCAGGCCGAGGGCGATGACGATGCCCAGCAGATTGCCGGCGCCGGCGATCATGACGACTGTGGCGTAGCCGCCGGTCAGATCGTAGAGATGGCCGGCAAGCAGCGGCAGGCTGATCGCCGCCACGCACCAGGCGACGTAGAGCCGGCTTGCCACCCGGCCGTAGTCGCCGGCCGGCCAGTAATAGGCGACGCCGCCGGCGGTCGAGCCGGAGATGAAGCCGTATCCCATGCCGATCATGCCCAGCCCGATCGCCGCCATGAGCGGCGACGGCAGGAGCGTCAGCGCCACCACGCCGAGCAGCGACCACAGATGGGCGAAGGCCATGACCTGCGGCACCGAGAACCGGTCGAGCAGCCAGCCGCCGCCCAGCCGGGCGCCGGCGATGGCGCCGGTAACGGCGGTGGTGGCGAACAGGGCCAGCGCGGTGCCGCCGCCATAGACGACGATTATCTCCTTGAGCTGGCTCAGCACCATCAGTCCCGCCGCGGCGGCGAGGAAGAAGACGGCCGCCATCTGCCAGAACACGCGGCGCGGCGGCGCAGCGCCGCTCGGCGCCGAACCGCCCTGCACCGCCTGCAGGCGCACCCCGCCCAGCACGACAAAGGCGACCGCCAGCAGCCCGGTCAGCGCCAGCGCGCCGGCCAGCCCCAGCATCGTGGCGCGCAGGCCCCACAGCGCCAGCGCCCAGCCGAACAGCGGCGCCGCGATCATGGCGCCGGCCGGATAGAGGCCGACGATGTAGCCATTCACCAGCCCGTGCCGGCTGCGCAGCATCAGGTTGACGCCCTGCTGCATGGCGATATAGGCGACGCCGCCACCGATGCCGAACAGCACGCCATAGCCGATGCCGAGCTCGACCAGGCTCGTGGCCAGCGCCGCCATTACGATGCCGGCGGTGGCGGCGAGCGAGCACAAGGCCACGAGGATCGGGGCCGAAACGAGGGCGAACAGGCGCGGCGCGGCGTTCATGCCGACGGTGAAGGTGATGGTGGCCAGGCCGAACACGATCGACAGGTCGAAGCGGCTGGCGCCCAGCGCTTCCTCCAGCGGTTTGAGAAACACGCTGAAGGCGTAGAGCGAGCCGAACGGCAGGTTGATCAGGGTGGCGGCGACGATCGCCGTCCAGACGCGTGGCACTGCACTTTCCTCCGCGCCGGACGCATGCCGGCTTCTCGCCAGCCTAGCCCGGGGCGACAGCCTCGCACATCCGGCAAAATAGCAGGTCTGCGTTTCGCTCGGCGGCTCCGCGAGCGGTGCGGTTTGAACTCGCGCTTCGCCCGGCGCAGTATCGGAGCAACCAAGCCATGAAGTGGAGAAGCGACGTGAGCGAGAACGCCATTCCCATCCTGGTCGGCAGCGGCGACGTGACCGACATGACCACGCCGATCGAGCGGGGCCGCTCGCCGTTCGACATCGCCGCCCAGGCCGGCCGACTGGCTCTGGACGACACCGGCGCCGATTTCGCCTCGAGCATCGATACCGTGGCGATGATCAGGCTGTTCTCCGATACCTCGCACCGTTTCGCCACCAAACTCGGCACCTCGTCGAACCCGCCGAAAAGCGTGGCGAAACGCCTCGGCATCGACGCCGGCCGCCACATCTACACCTGGAACGGCGGCAACATGCCCCAGTACCTGGTCAACAAGTTCGCCGAGGCGATCGCGCGCGGCGAGATGCGGGCGGCGATGATCGTCGGCGGCGAGGCGCTGCGCACGCAGCATGCCGTCGAGCGCGCCGGCCTCGATATCTCGTGGAAGGAGGATCCAGGCGGCGAGCCCGAGCTGGTCGGAGATCCGCGGCGCGGCTGGAACGACCACGAGGACCGCCACAACATGCGCGCCGCCATCGCCATGTATCCGCTGTTCGAGAACGCCATTCGCGGGCATCGCGGGCGCAACGTGGCCGACCACATGAAGGAGATCGGCAAGCTGTTCGCCCGCTTCGCAGCCGTCGCCGCCGCCAATCCGCTGGCGACAAGGCGCGACGGCTTCACCGCCGAGCAGCTGGCCACGGTCAACGATTCCAATCGCTGGATCGGCTTTCCCTATCCGCGGCTGATGAACTCCAACGCCTTCATCGACCAGGCGGCCGCCGTCATCGTCACCTCGGTCGGCGAGGCGCGCCGGCGCGGCGTTCCCGAGAGCAAGTGGGTCTACCTGCATGGCTGCGCCGACGGGCACGACCACTGGTACGTCTCCGAGCGCATGAACTTCCATTCCTCGGAGACGATCCGCCGCGGCAGCCGGCTCGCGCTCGACATGGCCGGGCTGAGCCTGGCCGATATCGGCACCTTCGATCTCTACAGCTGCTTTCCCTCGGCGGTCGAAATCGGCTGCCAGGAGCTGGGGCTGGCCGAGGACGATCCGCGCGGGCTGACCATCACCGGCGGCCTGCCCTATTTCGGCGGACCGGGGAACAACTACGTCACCCATTCGATCTCGCACATGGTGCGGGCGATGCGGGCGAAGCCCGGCACCTTCGGGCTGGTGACGGCCAACGGCAACTACGTCACCAAGCACTCCTTCGGCATCTACTCGACGAAACCGACCAAAGGCGAATGGCGGCGTCAGGATCCGGCCAGGCTGCAGGCAGAGCTCGACGCGCTGCCCAAGGCGCCGTTCACCGAAACCCCGTCGGGTGCGGCGACCATCGAGACCTACACCGTCATGCACGGTCGCAACGGTCCCGATTACGGCATCGTCGTCGGCCGCGAGAACGCCAGCGGCCGGCGTTTCATCGCTAATACGCCCGCCGACCCGGCGGTTCTGATGGATCTGCAGGACCGCGAGGGGCTGGGCCGGCCGGGCAGCGTGGTCAGCCGCGACGGGCACAACGTCTTCACGCCGCAATGACGCGCCAGTCATTTTGTTTGGGGCCGGCGGCGGAAATGCTATAAACGCCCGTTCATGGGGACGGAGCGGATCATGGGTCACGACAAGCTGATTTCGACGCTGGCGCAGAAGCGCGCCCGCGTGCAGGCCATGGGCGGCGAGGCCAAGCTCAAGGCGCGCAAGGCCCAGGGCATCCTCAACGCCCGTGAGCGCATCGCCCTGCTGTGCGATCCCGGCAGCTTCAGTGAGATCGGCGAGTTCGCCGTCTCGGTGCGGCCCGAGGACGCCGAGCGGACGCCGGCCGACGGCATCATCGTCGGCTTCGGCGCGGTCGACGGGCGCGACGTCGCGGTCGCCGCCTTCGACCTGACGACACTGGGCGCCTCCTCGGCCTTCAACAACATCACCAAGCTGCGCTACATGCGCGAGACCGCCGCGAAGATCGGCGTGCCCTGCGTGTTCCTGATCGAATCGGCCGGCGCGCGCATGCCCGACATCCAGGGCGCCCGCGGCATGGGGCGCATCGGCATGATCTCCCAGCGTGGCCGCGAGCGCGACGCGCCGTGGATCACCGCCGTGCTCGGACCGTGCTACGGCATGGGCACCTGGTACGCCGTGCAGTCCGACATGGCGATCATCCGCAAGGGCGCCTCGATGTCGGTGTCGAGCCCCAAGGTCACCTCGGTGGCGCTGAGCGAGGAAGTCACCCCCGAGCAGCTCGGCGGCTGGGAGGTGCACGCCCGCACCACCGGCCAGATCGACGCCGCCGTCGCCAGCGACGAGGAAGCCATCGCCCTGATCCGCCGCACCCTCTCCTACCTGCCGTCCAACGCCGCCGAGCCGCCGCCCATCGCCAGCGCGATCGCCGCGCCCGAGGGCGAGGTCGAGGCGGTGGTGCCGGTCGAGCGCAACCGCATCTACGACGTGAAGAAGGCGCTCGACGCCATCGCCGACAAGGGCAGCCTGCTGCCGTGGCGCGAGCTCTACGGCCGCACCCTGTTCACCGGCTTCATGCGCATCAACGGCCGGCCGGTCGGCGTGATCGCCAGCAACCCGCTGCACAAGGGCGGCGCCATCGACGGGCCGGCCTGCGACAAGATGACGGAGTTCGTCGTGCTGTGCGACAGCTTCAACCTGCCGCTGGTGCTGATGGCCGACACGCCGGGCTTCCTGGTCGGGCTGCAGGCCGAGCACAAGGCGGTGGCCGGCAAGATCATGAACAATCTGCAGGCGCTGTCGCTGGCTTCGGTGCCCAAGCTTGGCATCGTCATGCGCAAGAGCTACGGCCAGGCCTATCTCAATCTCGGCGGCGGCATGGTCGACGCCATGGCGGTGTGGACCACCGGCGAGATCGGCTTCGTCGATCCCGCCGTCGCGGTCTCGGTCGTGCACAACGCGCGGCCGGGCCAGAAGAGCGAGGAATACGAGGCGCAGCTCAAGGGCATGATGCAGGACAGCACGCCCTACGACCTGACCGCCATCTTCGCCGCCCATGCCGTGATCCGCCCCAACGACACGCGCGCCTGGCTCGACCGCATGCTGGGCGTCTTCGCCCGGCGCAGGAACAAGGGCATCTCCGCCCACAAACTGGCGACCTGGCCGACCAGCCTGTAGGCGGCGCAGCGCGTCCTTTATCCGGCGAGCTTCTCGCGCCGCACCTTGATGCCGGCCTTCTCGCGGTCCCAGGTGTCGGCCGTCACGCCCTCGGTGCGGATGACGTGCTTCTGCACTTTCTGCGTCGGCGTCTTGGGCAGGTCGGGCAGCACGCGCACGTAGCGCGGGATCATGAAATGCGCCATGCGCGGGCGCAGGAACTCGATCAGCTCGGCCGGATCGAGCGTCTGGCCCTCGCCCAGCGACACCGCCACCAGCACCTCGTCCTCGGCCACGTCGCTCTTGACGGCGACGGCCGCCGC
>JBFWZG010000065.1:6989-18098 GCA_050185515.1 Reyranellaceae bacterium | reverse complement strand
GTGGTGGCGTCGGCGCCGGCCACCGCGGTCGGCCAGCGCGTCTTGCGCAGGCGTTCGTCGAGATCGGACAGAACCCGTTCGGGTATTTCGATGCGGAAGGGTTCGGGGGTGACGTACTCGTCCTGGCTCAAATCTGTTCTCCTGCCTGCCGTAAGAGATTGCCTGCGCCGGTGCGGACCCGGCAAGATAGGGTTTCTCCGCTCCGCTCCGATTCTTCACGCCACATGCCCTTCACTCTCAGAACCGAGCCCAATTCCGGCCGATTGTGGCTCCAGCTCGAAAGCGAGAATTTCATCGTCCGCACCGCGTCGGTCGACGACGTCAGCGAGCGCTGGGCCGGCTGGCTCAACGATCCGGTGGCGGCCACCATGCTCAACGCCAGGCCGCGCAGCTTTACTCTCGACGAGTTGCGCCAGCACGTGCGGTCGTTCGACAACATCGAACGCATCCTGGCCTGCATCTTCCATCGCGGCAGCGGCCGGCATATCGGCATCGCGATCGGCGAGTATCTGGACGGCGGCCGCAAGGCGCGGCCGGCGGTGCTGATCGGCGAGCCGGAGTTCCGCAGCATGGGGCTGCTCAACGAGATGGAACTGATCGCCTACGAGCTCTATTTCGAGGCGCTGAAGGTCGACGCCATCGTCTCCAACGTGCTGGCCTACAACGAGATCGCCATCGCCTTCAACGAATCGCGCGGCTGGCGGCTGGTCCATCGGGTCAAGGGCGCCAAGCGCTCGGCTCGCACGGGCGAACCGATCGACGTGCTGGTCTACGAATTCACCCGCGAGATGTGGGAGAAAAAGAAGGCGGAGCAGAGCGCCGGCTGAATCGCGGCGCCTGCGGCTTCGCCGCCGCTCAGCTCACGCGACCGTGGCAGTGCTTGAACTTGCGGCCCGAGCCGCAGGGGCAGGGGGCGTTGCGCTGCACGCGGCCCCAGCTTTGCGGGTCGTTGGGATCGACGGCGGCGGCGCGTCGGCGCACTGGCATGGCCGCGCCGTCGGTGCCGGTGGCGCGCAGGCGCTCGGGCTCGAGATACTCGTCGCTGTCGGCCATCGCCATGGCCAGCGCCGGATCGTTGCGCGTCTCGATCATCTCCTGCTCGCGCCGCACCGGCTGGGGAACCGGCTGGTCGGCGCGCACTTCGACATGGGCGAGATACTGCGTCACCGTCTCGCGCATCGTCACCAGCATGCGCTCGAACAGGTTGAAGGCTTCGCGCTTGTATTCGTTGAGCGGGTCCTTCTGGCCGTAGGCGCGCAGCACGATGCCCTGGCGCAGATGGTCGAGCACCAGCAGATGGTCCTTCCAGGTCTGGTCGAGGATCTGCAGCAGCAGGCTCTTCTCGATCTGGCGCATCACCTCGGGACCGTAGTTGGCCGCTTTCTCGGCCATCTTGCGGTCGGCTGCGCCGGCGATGCGCTGGCGCATCTCGCTGTCGGCGATGCCTTCCTCCTTGGCCCAGTCGGCGACCGGCAGGTCGAGGCCGAAGATGCGCAGCACCTCCTCGTGGAGGCCGGAAATGTCCCACTGCTCGGCGTAGGCGGTTTCGGGCATGGCGCGGGCGACCATGTTGTGCACGACCTCCTCGCGCATGGCGGCGACCATCTCCGAAACGTCGTCGAGGCTCATGATCTCGATGCGCTCGCGGTAGATCTCCTTGCGCTGGCCGTTCATCACGTCGTCGTAGCGCAGCAGGTTCTTGCGGATGTCGAAGTTGCGCGCCTCGACCTTCTGCTGCGCCTTCTCGAGCGCCTTGTTGATCCAGGGATGGACGATGGCTTCGCCGTCCTTCAGGCCGAGCCGGCGCAGCACGCCTTCCATGCGGTCGGTGCCGAAGATGCGCATCAGGTCGTCTTCCAGCGACAGGAAGAACTTCGACGCGCCGGGATCGCCCTGGCGGCCGGAGCGGCCGCGCAGCTGGTTGTCGATGCGCCGGCTTTCGTGGCGTTCGGTGGCGATGACGTAAAGGCCGCCGGCCCGCAGCACCACATCGCGCGCCTCGGCGATCTCTGCCTCGATCTCCGCCTTGCGCTTCGCGCGCGCCGCCTCGTCGGGTATGCCCGGAAGCTCGCTGCGCAGGCGCATCTCGAGGTTGCCGCCGAGCTGGATGTCGGTGCCGCGGCCGGCCATGTTGGTGGCGATCGTGATGGCGCCCGGCCGGCCGGCCTGGGCGATGATGTAGGCTTCCTGCTCGTGATAGCGCGCGTTCAGCACCTGATGCGGAATGCCGCGCTTCTTCATTTCGTTCGACAGGGCGTCGGATTTCTCGATCGACACCGTACCGACCAGCACTGGCTGCTGGCGCGCCCGGCATTCCTCGACCAGCGCCACGATGGCCTCGGCCTTCTCCTGCGCGGTGCGGTAGACCTCGTCGTCGTGGTCGATGCGGGCCACGGTGAGATTCGGCGGAATCTCGACCACTTCGAGATTGTAGATCTCTTGGAACTCGGCCGCTTCGGTCATCGCCGTGCCGGTCATGCCCGACAGCTTGGGATACATGCGGAAGTAGTTCTGGAAGGTGATCGAGGCCAGCGTCTGGTTCTCGCGCTGGATTTCGACGTGCTCCTTGGCTTCCAGCGCCTGGTGCAGCCCCTCCGAGTAGCGGCGGCCTTCCATCATGCGGCCGGTGAACTCGTCGATGATGACGATCTTGTTGTCCTTGACGATGTAGTCGACGTCGCGAGAGAACAGCTTGTGAGCGCGCAGCGCCTGGTTGGCGTGGTGCACCAGCGAAACGTTGGCGATGTCGTAGAGGCTGGACTCGGCCGGCACCAGGCCGCGCTGCTTCAGCAGCTGCTCGACGAACTCGGTGCCGGATTCGGTGAAGGTGACGGCGCGCTGCTTCTCGTCCTTCTCGAAATGCTCGTCCTTGAGCAGCGGCATGACCTCGTCGACGGCGCGGTAGAGCTCTGAGGAATCCTCGGCAGGGCCGGAGATGATCAGCGGCGTGCGCGCCTCGTCGATCAGGATCGAGTCGACTTCGTCGACGATGGCGAAGTTGAAGGGCCGCTGCACCATGTCGTCCAGGCGGTACTTCATGTTGTCGCGCAGATAGTCGAAGCCGAACTCGTTGTTGGTGCCGTAGGTGATGTCGCAGGCATAGGCGCGGCGGCGCTCGTCGTCGTTCAGCCCGTGCACGATGCAGCCCACGGTCATGCCGAGGAAGCGGTAGATCTGCCCCATCCATTCGCTGTCGCGCTGGGCGAGGTAGTCGTTGACCGTGACGATGTGAACGCCCTTGCCGGTCAGGGCATTGAGATAGGCGGCGAGGGTCGAGACCAGCGTCTTGCCTTCGCCGGTCTTCATCTCGGCGATGCGGCCCTGGTGCAGTACCATGCCGCCGACCATCTGGACCGGGAAATGCCGCTGGCCCAGGGTCCGCTTGGCCGCCTCGCGCACGGTGGCGAAGGCCTCGGGCAGCAGCGCATCGAGGGTTTCGCCGTCGGCCAGGCGTTGGCGCAGGGCCGGGGTGCGCGCGGCCAGTTCGGCGTCCGACAGCTTCTCGAGCTCGGGCTCGAGCGCGTCGATCGACGGCACCTTGCGCCTGAGCTGCTTTACCACTCTGTCGTTATAGGAACCGAACAGGCTGCGAGTCAGGGCGCCAAGCATCAAAACCTCGGGAAATGCGCCGAAAACGGGCAACGCCGGCGCCGGAACGTAGGGGACAGATAGAGATAGTGTTCGCCAGTGTCAATTGCGCCAAGGTCGCGGGCTCACGCCGATTTGCGCTGATTTTCCCTCGCATTTCAGCCGCTTGACCCCACCTCACTTGTGCCGGGCCAAGCGCCCGTGCTTAAACACGTCCAACCCGGGGCCGGCGTGGGCGCCGGCCGGGTCAGCCAGGAGATGTTCATGAAACTGTCGTTTGGCCGCACTCTCGCGGCGCTGGCCGTGGCCGCGCTGCCGCTGGGCGGCATGGCCGTCCACACCGCCACGGCCCAGGACCAGAAGCCGGCCGCCGGCGCCAAGCAGCCCGAGGATGTGGTCGTGGCCGTCGTCAACGGCCAGAAGGTCATGCGCTCGGAAGTCGAGATGATGGCCGCCAGCCTGCCGCCGCAATACCGCCAGATGCCGCTGCAGCTCATTTTCCCCGCCCTGCTCGATCAGGTGATCAACACCAAGATCCTGGCCAGCGAGGGCCGCAAGCAGAATCTGCAGAACGATCCCGAGGTCAAGCGCCGCATGGCCATGATCGAGGACCGCCTGATCCAGGACGCCTACGAGCAAAAGGAAATCGGCAAGAAGATCACGCCGGCCGCCCTGCGCGCGCGGTACGACCAGCAGGTCGCCTCGCTGCCGCCGGAAGAGGAGGTCAGCGCCCGTCACATCCTCGTGAAGACCGAGGAAGAGGCGAAGGCGATCATCGCCGAACTGAAGAAGGGCGGCGACTTCGCCAAGATCGCCAAGGAGAAGTCGACCGACACCGGCTCCGGCTCGCAGGGCGGCGAACTCGGCTGGTTCAAGAAGGGCGACATGGTGGGCGAGTTTGCCGATGCCGCCTTCGCGCTGAAGAAGGGCGAGGTCTCGTCCGCGCCGGTCAAGACGCAGTTCGGCTTCCACATCATCAAGTTGGAGGATCGCCGCCCGGCCAAGCCGCCGACCTTCGAGGACATGGAGGAGGATCTGCGGGTGCAGATGGAGCGCGAGATCGGCGCCGCGATGATCGACGAGATGCGCGGCAAGGCCAAAATCGAGCGCTTCAATCTCGACGGCTCGAAGATCACCGACGACAAGAAGCCGGCCGAAGAGAAGAAGTAGGAAGGGGCGCGCGGGCGGAATCCCCGCCCGCGCCGACCCGGCAACGCCCAACCAGCCACGGTGCCCCGCCATGAGCGGCAAGACCATCGTTTCGCCCCTCGCTCCCAACACCTACCCGACGCTGCCGCCGATCGACGGCGTGATGATCGGCGCCTACGGCGCCGGCCTGCGCTACCAGGGCCGCGACGACCTGATGCTGGCGACGCTGGCGCCGGGCAGCGTCATCGCCGGCGTGCTGACGCGCTCGAAGACGGCCTCGGCGCCGGTCGAGTGGTGCCGCAAGAATCTGGCGCGCGGCAAGGTGCGCGCCATCATCGCCAATGCCGGCAACGCCAACGCCTTCACCGGCAAGCTGGGCGACAGGAGCGTCGACGAAAGCACGCGGGCGGTGGCGCAGACCATAGGCTGCAGCCGCAACGAAGTCTTCATGGCCTCGACCGGGGTCATCGGCCAGCCGATGACGACGGAAAAGATCGTCGCGGCGGTGCCGAAGCTCGCCAAGCTGCTGCGGGCCGACGGCTGGATGGCTGCCGCGCGCGCCATCATGACGACCGATACGTTTCCCAAGGTCGCCACGCGCCAGACAAAAATCGGCGATGCGATAGTGACCATCAACGGCTTCGCCAAGGGCTCCGGCATGATCGCGCCCGACATGGCGACCATGCTGGGCTTCGCCTTCACCGACGCCAAGATCCCGCCCAAGGTGTTGCAGGACATATTGAAGGCGGCGACCGACAAGTCGTTCAACTGCATCACGGTCGACAGCGACACCTCGACCAGCGACACCTTCCTGCTCGCCGCCACCGGCACGGCCAAGCACCAGAAGGTCAGCGAGAGCGACGATCCGCATCTGGCCGATTTCCGCCGGGCGCTGGAAGCGCTGATGGTCGATCTGGCGCAGCAAGTGGTGCGCGACGGCGAGGGCGCCACCAAGTTCGTCACCGTCACCGTGACCGGCGCCACCTCGGTGGCGGCGGCGCGCAAGATCGGCCTGGCGATCGCCAACTCGCCGCTGGTCAAGACCGCGATCGCCGGCGAGGACGCCAACTGGGGCCGCATCGTCATGGCGATCGGCAAGTCAGGCGAGAAGGCCGACCGCGACAGGCTCGGCATTTCGATGGGCGGCATCAAGATCACCGACAAGGGCCAGCTGGTGCCGGGCTACGACGAGACGCCGGTCGCCGGCCACATGAAGGGCCAGTACATCGACATCGCCGTCGATCTTGGCCTGGGGCGTGGCAAGGCGACGGTGTGGACCTGCGATCTCACCCATCGCTACATCGACATCAACGGCAGCTACCGGAGCTGAACCCGGCATGGCGACGGCGGAGGAGGATCCGCTCGATTCCTGCCCGGGCCAGCCTGAACGGACGGGCGAGCGGCGCGTGGTGCTGGTCGCCGCCGTGGCGCTGCTCGACGCCGACGGCCGCGTGCTGATCGCGCAGCGGCCGTCGGGCAAGCCGATGGCCGGATTGTGGGAGTTTCCCGGCGGGAAGATCGGGGCCGGCGAAACCCCGGAGCGCGCCCTTGTGCGCGAGTTGAGAGAGGAGTTGGGCATTGACACGCGCGAGAGCTGCCTGGCGCCGATCGCCTTCGCCTCGCACGCCTACGAGGATTTCCACCTGCTTATGCCGCTGTTCGCCTGCCGCAAGTGGCGCGGGCTGCCGCGGCCGCTGGAGGGCCAGGCGCTGAAATGGGCGCGGATCGGCGAGTTGAAGGACTACCCCATGCCGCCGGCGGACGTGCCGCTGGTGGCGATGCTGCGCGATCTCTTGTAAGCGCTTAACCGGCGCGGCCGGGGTCGACGGCGCCCAGCGCCCCGCCGGAGAGCTGTCGATAGCAGGCGGCCAGCGCCGCCAGCACGAAGGCGCTGACGGCGAAGGAAGCGAGATTGACCGCCAGATGCAGCACCAGGCGCGGCCCGATGGTCAGCGGCGCGCCGAACAGGCCGCGCAGAATGCCGCCCGCCAGGCTGCCGGCTAGGAACGTGATTACGTAGCCCGCCACGACGAGCACAAGCAGCAGCCCGAGCAGGCGCAGCGCGTTGCCCTGGGTCAGCCGCCACGAGCGGCCGAGGCTCGAATCCTCGCCCAGTGCGGCGGCCGGCAGGATCAGACTGGAGCGCGCGAGCAGCGGCGCCATGCCGAACAGGGCCACCACGCCGATCGACAGCGCGCCGCCTGGCGTCATGCCGCCGCCGAGGGCGCTGGAGCCAAGGACCATGACGCTGATCATGAAGCCGGCCAGCAGCATCAGAAGTAGTCTGATCGCGCCGCCCAGAACGCGGCTTTCCGGCGCCGACCAGGACAGACCGGCAACGGCGCCGGATCGCGGAGACGCGGCAAGGCAGTCGCGCAGCCAGGCGGCGGCGAACATGGCCCAGACGATCAGAGACAGCAGCATGTAAAGCAACACCGAGCCGACCAGCGACATGGCCTGTCCGCGCTCGATCGTGCCGGTGGTCATGACGGCCATTTCGGCCGGTGCGGGCAGCAGCATCATATCGAGCGCCAGCAGCCAGATGAGCGGCACGATCGCCATATCGAACCACCGGCCGCGCCGGTCGCGGAACTGGCGCCAGGCGCGAGCCAGGATGGCGGGCAGGTTCAGTGGCCGCATCGGGCGTCTTCCTTTCGGCGTACGATCATCGCCGTCCGGCCTTCTCGCCGGCGGGAATCTCGCGCACGCCCAGAACATCGGCCAGTCGCTGGCTGGCGGCGCCCGGCCGCAGCGGCTTCTGCTGCGTCTCGTGCGGCGCCCAGCCATGCAGGTAGACGATCTCGAAGGTGGCGCGCACGCGACCTTCGGCATCGGCGAACTTCTCGCCGTAGAGCGCCGCCGCGCGCAGCAGCGTCGCCCGACGCAGCGGCGTGCGGCGGCGCTCGCGAACGAGATTGGTTTCACCCATGCCGCGCAACTCGCGCATCAGCGCCAGCGCGTCGGGATAGAGCACCGTCAGCCTGTCGATATCAGCTACCGGCAGGGCGAAGCCGGCGCGCTGCAGAAGGCCCGCGGCGTCGCGTAGATCGACGTAGGGCGATACGCGCGGGCTGGCGCCGCCTTCCACCTCGGCCTCGGCGGCCAGCAGGCAGTGGCGCAGTTCGGTCAGCGTGTCGCCGCCGGCCAGGGCGGCAAGGAACAGCCCGTCGGGCCGCAGCGCCTGGCGAATCTGCAGAAGCGCGCCGGGCAGATCGTTGACCCAGTGCAGCGACAGCGCACTGGCGATGAGGTCGAAACTGCCGGCGGCGAACGGCAGGGCCTCCTCGTCGGCGACTACCGCAGGAAGAGGGGTGCCGCGCAGAAAGGCGGGCGACAGATCGGTGCGCACGGAAAGATCGCTGCCGGCGCGGCCGGCAAGCGCCGCCGCCAGTTCGCCGCCATGGCTGCCAAGGTCGAGCAGGCGGGGAAAGTCGTGACGAATGTCGTCGAGCCGTTCGCGCAAGGCCGCGCAGACCTCGCGCTTGAGGAAGTCATGCGCCGCCCAGCCGGCCGCCGCGCGCCCGCGGCGGCGGCGCAGCAGAGTGCGGTCGAACACGCGCATGGCGTCGTCGGCTGGCCTGGTTCCGGCTTGCATGGACGCACCGTAGCATGCACGCGCGCCGTTGACAGGCGCGAGCGGCGGACCGAGCCTGCCGGCATGACGGGAATCGATCCGGCGACGACGATCGGGCGACCGGCACGGCGCCTCGGCCGCGCCTTGCTCGATCTCGTATTGCCGCCGCGCTGCGTCGCCTGCGGCGAACAGGTGGCCGATCCGCATGCGCTGTGCCCGGCCTGCTGGAGCCGCGTCGAATTCATCGCCGCGCCGTTCTGCGCTGCCTGCGGGCTGCCGCTGGCGCATGATCCCGGACCCGAGGGTCGCTGCGCGGCCTGTCTGGCGCGGCCGCCGCGCTACGAACGGGCCCGGGCGGTGTTCCGCTACGGGCCCGAAAGCCGCGGCATGATCCTGTCGTTCAAGCATGCGGACCGCACCGACGCCGCCGTCGCCTTCGCCGCCTGGATGGCGCGGGTCGGCGCTGGATTGCTGGAAGACGCCGACATCTTGGCGCCGGTGCCGCTGCATTACCGACGGCTGGTATGGCGGCGCTACAACCAGGCCGCCATGCTGGCCTTGCGGCTCGGACGGGCGGCCGGCAAGCCGGTGGCGGTCGACCTGCTGCAGCGGGTGCGGGCCACCCCCTCGCAGGCCGGACTGGGCGCGCGCGAGCGGCGTCGCAATATGGCCGGCGCGGTGTCGGTCAATCCACGCCATGGGGGGAGCCTGAAGGGAAAGCGGGTGCTGCTGATCGACGACGTGCTGACCACCGGGGCCACGGTCGGCGCCTGCGCCCGCGCCTTGCGCCGGACGGGGGCCGGGGCGGTCGATGTCCTCACGCTGGCGCGGGTCGTGCGGCCCGACCGGCTCGACTGACCGAAGCGACCGGAAAGGATGAACGCCGGGCCGGATCGGGCGTTGCGTCACAGGCATGGCCCGACATCTGGCTTCCCGCCGGGCGGGCGACTATATTGACTTATCGCAACGTCAGGGGCCCCGATGGCCAAAATCGAAATCTACACCACGCCGATTTGTCCCTATTGTGCGCGCGCCAAGTCGCTGCTCGAGGACAAGGGCGCGGCCTTCACCGAGATCGACGTATTCATGGATGTCGGCCAGCGCGAGACGATGCGCCAGCGCGCCGGCGGCCGCAACACGGTGCCGCAGATCTTCATCGACGGAAAGCATATCGGCGGCAGCGACGAGCTGGCGGCGCTGGAGCGGGCGGGCAAGCTCGATCCCTTGCTGCAATCGGCCTGAGCAGACAACCGCAAGCGGGAGCCGCACGATGGCGCAGAAATTCACCGTCGGCCTGATTCAGCCCAACGCGCTCGACGACATGCAGGCCAACATCGCCTTCGTGCGCGAGCAGGCGCGCAAGGCGCGGGACGCCGGCGCGCAGTTCGTCATGACGCCGGAGAACGTCGCCTTGATGGACTGGGGGCGCAAGAATCTGCTGGCCAAGTCCTATCCCGAGGCGACGCATCCGGCGCTGGCCGCCTTCCGCGATCTGGCGCGCGAGCTCGACGTCTGGTTTCTGGCGGGCTCGCTGCACGTGCATCCCGACGATCGCGCGGCCGACGACGATCGCATCGCCAACCGCTCGCTGCTGATCGATCCGCAGGGCAACGTTACGGCGCGCTACGACAAGATCCATATGTTCGACGTCGACCTGAAGGGCGGCGAAAGCTATCGCGAATCGTCGACCTTCCGGCCCGGAGCCAGGGCGGTCGTGACGCCGACGCCGTGGGGACTGCTGGGCATGACGGTGTGCTACGATTTGCGCTTTCCCTATCTCTATCGCGATCTGGCGCATGCCGGAGCGGCGATGATCACGATTCCCGCCGCCTTCACCCGCCCGACGGGTCAGGCGCACTGGCACGTGCTGCAGCGGGCGCGGGCGATCGAGACCGGCTGCTACGTCTTCGCACCGGCGCAGACCGGCGAGCACGCCAAGGGACGCAAGACCTACGGCCATTCGCTGGTGGTGGCGCCGTGGGGCGAGGTGATCGCCGATGCCGGCACCGAGCCGGGCTTCGTCACCGCCGAGATCGACCTCGCGAAGGTCGACGAGGTGCGCGGCATGGTGCCGTCGATCCGGCACGACCGCGACTTCGCGCCGGCGCCACGGGCGCCATTGCGCCAGGCGGGCGAATAGCCGTTTTCAGTCTTTCGGCTTGAGGGCCGCCAGACGCTGCACTACGGCCCGGCGCGGTACGGTGGTTTCCACCGCCTCCCATGCCAGAACGCGCAGCGCCCCGCGCGCCATGTCCAGCAGTTCGCCCGCCCGCAGCAGGAAATCCGGGTTGCTCGGCCGGCCGTATTTCTCGTTGCCCGCCGCAAAAGTCTCGTAGACCAGCAGCCCGCCCGGCTCGAGGGCGGCGCGTAAATCGGGAAAAAGCGGGCGGTGCAGATAGTTGCTCACCAGCACGGCGGCGAAACGACGGCCGGGCAGCGGCCAGGGTCCGGTCTCAAGATCGGCCTCGACGATCTCAACGCCGTCGAGCGCGGCGAGGCCGGAGACGTCGCGGTCGATGCCTGTGGCGCGGTGGCCGCGATCGCGCAGCAGGCGCAAATGCCGGCCCGAACCGCAGGCGACGTCGAGCGCGGTGCCTTCGGGCGGCAGCAGGCCGATCCAGCGCGCCAGCCAGGGCGACGGCGGCGCGGGCGGGGAGGGCGACGGGGTCATCACGATCAGGCTACCGCCTTGCCGGCCCTTGCAAAACCGGCATGTGACGATCAAATTACGCGGCGAATGCAAACGGGTTGGCGATGATTCTCTACTCGCTCTGCTGCAGCAAGGACCACGGCTTCGA
>JBFWZG010000065.1:5489-6889 GCA_050185515.1 Reyranellaceae bacterium | reverse complement strand
CGCGGCGCCAACGGCGTCATCGCGCCGGAACTGATGGCCGAACTTTCGATGGATCCCTCGACTTTGGGCTTCGTCACCGGCGTGTTTTTCCTGGTGTTCGCCGCTGCGCAGATTCCGGTCGGCATGGCGCTCGACCGTTTCGGCCCGCGCAAGGTCATCGCCACCCTGTCGCTGGTCGCGGTGGCGGGTGCGGTGGCTTTCGCCACGGCGTCGGACTGGCGCGGCCTGGCGGCGGGGCGGGCGCTGCTGGGGCTGGGCTGCGCGGCGACGCTGATGGGCTCGATCGTCACGCTCTCGCGCTGGGTGTCGAACCGCAATCTCGGAGCCATGGTGGCGCTGCTCAGCGCCATGGGGGCGGTGGGCGCGCTGCTATCGACGGCCCCGCTGGCCTGGGTGGTCGAGCAGATCGGCTGGCGCAACACCTTCTTCTGCCTCGCCGGCTTCACCTTGTTCGTCGCCGGCATTGTGCTGGCCGGCGTGCGCGATCAGCCCGGCGGCGGCCGGCTGGCGAGCGGCAGCGAAAGCCTGCGCGAGGTGCTGTCCGGCGTGCGCGAAGTGCTGAAGAATCCCGCGTTGCCGGGGTTCCTCGCCATCCAGTTCGTCGCCTATCCCAGCGTATTGACCATCAGCGGCTTGTGGGGCGGCCCGTTCCTCAACGACGTCTATCGCCTCGATCCGGTGGCGCGCGGCGACATCCTGCTGCTGATGACCGGCGTCGGCGCGCTGGGCAGCCTGTGCATAGGCTACGTCGACCGGCTGATCGACAACCGCAAGGCCATCATCGTCGGCTGCTCGCTGTTCTCGATCTTCTGGCTGACGGTGCTGGCCCTGACCGGCGCCGTGCCGCTGTGGATCACCGCCGCGATGCTGGTGCTGCTGGGTTCGGTCAACGGCTACGTCTCGATCATCCATACCCAGGTGCGCACGCGGTTTCCCGAGCGCCTGGCGGGTCGCGGTCTGGCGACGCTGAACACGGCGGTGATGTTTGGCGGCTTCGCGCTGCAGTCGCTGACCGGGCTGATCATCGGCCATTTTCGCGGGCCGGACGGGGTGGCGCCGGCGATCGCCTACCAGTTGATGTTCGGATTTCTCGCGCTGGTGCTGGCGATCGGCCTGGCGATCTACGTGCGCAAGGTGCCAAGCGGCCGCAATGGCGGGTAGCGGCCAGACTAAGCCGGCCTGATCGCCACCATCATGTAGTTGACGGCAAGATCGTCGGTCAGCGTCCAGCGGCGGCGCATCGGATCGTAGGTGACGCCCGCCGTTCTCTGCACGGTCAGGCCGCCGCCGCGCAGCCCGCGCGCCAGCTCCGAAGGACGCATGAACTTGCGCCAGTCATGCGTGCCGCGCGGCAGCCAGCGCAGCACGTACTCGGCGCCGACGATGGCAAGCGCGAAGGC
>JBFWZG010000065.1:0-5389 GCA_050185515.1 Reyranellaceae bacterium | reverse complement strand
TGCCATTCCGGGCCTCCTGAACTGTGCGATTCCCGGGCGTGGCGGCAGGCTTGCCTCCCGGGGGTCATACCGGTATCTATACGCGCCTTTTTGCCCGGGCGGCGCAAGGGGTTGCGGGAAAAATCGCCGCATCGCCGCCGGGCCATGCAACAGGCAGGTCATGGCGCGCATCGTTCAGAAATTCGGCGGCACGTCGGTGGCGGATATCGAGCGCATCCGCAACGTCGCCCGTCAGGTCAAGGCCGAAGTCGACCGCGGCAACGAGGTCGCCGTCGTGGTCTCCGCCATGGCCGGCACGACCAACCAGCTGGTCGACTGGTGCAACCAGTTCGGCGCGCTGCATGATCGGCGCGAATACGACGTCGTGGTGGCGACCGGCGAGCAGGTGACGATCGGGCTGCTGGCGATGGCGCTGCAGGAGATCGGCCAGAAGGCGCGCTCGTGGACCGGCTGGCAGCTTCCGGTGCGAACCGACGAGGCCTACGCCAAGGCGCGCATCAAGTCGATCGACGTCGCCGGCATCGAGGCGGGCTTTGCGCGCGGCGAGGTGGCGGTGGTGCCGGGTTTCCAGGGCCTGTCGCCGGAGAACCGGGTGACGACGCTGGGCCGCGGCGGCTCGGACACGTCGGCGGTGGCGCTGGCGGCGGCGCTGCGGGCGGATCGCTGCGACATCTATACCGACGTCGACGGCGTCTACACGACGGACCCGCGCATCGTTGCCAAGGCGCGCAAGCTCGATAAGATCACCTACGAGGAGATGCTCGAGATGGCGTCGCTCGGCGCCAAGGTGCTGCAGACGCGCTCGGTCGAGCTGGCGATGAACCATCGCGTGCGGGTGCAGGTGCGCTCCTCATTCACGGATGCGCCGGGCACAATGGTCGTTGATGAGGATGAGATCGTGGAACAGGCAATCGTTTCCGGAATAGCCTACGCGCGCGACGAGGCGAAGGTCACCCTGGCGCGCGTGCCGGACCGGCCGGGCGTCGCGGCGGCGATCTTCGGGCCGCTGGCCGACGCCCAGGTCAACGTCGACATGATCGTGCAGAACGTGTCGCGCGACGGCAAGACCACCGACATGACCTTCACGGTGCCGGCGGTCGACCTCGACCGCGCCGTCGCTGTGCTGGAGCGCAGCCGCGGCGAGCTGGCGTTTGAGAGCCTCGCCGCCGATCGCAACGTCGCCAAGATCTCCGTGATCGGCGTCGGCATGCGCAGCCATGCCGGCGTGGCGCAGAGCATGTTCCGCACGCTGGCGGAGAAGGGCATCAACATCGAGGTCATCACGACTTCGGAAATCAAGATCAGCGTGCTGATCGCCGCCGAGTACACCGAACTGGCCGTGCGCGCCCTGCACACCGCCTACGGACTCGACGCGGCCTGAGCGCGCGCCGGCCGGACATCTCGTCCGGTCCAGTCGAAATGGATGGGCCAATGGACCGCGCCGCGGCAGAACGCACCCTGAACGAGTTGTGGAGCGCCGGCTGCGCCTTCCTCGGCTGTCGCTACGCCATAATGGGCGGCGCCATGTCCTGGGTGTCCGAGCGGCACCTTGTGGCGGCGATCTCCAATGCCGGCGGCTTTGGCGTCATCGCCACGGGCTCGATGTCGCCCGACCTGCTGCGCGCCGAGATCAAGGGCACGCATGGCCTGACCAGACAGCCTTTCGGCGTCAACCTGATCACGATGCATCCCGATCTGCTGCAGCTGATCGACGTCTGCATCGAGGAAAAGGTCGGCCATGTCGTGCTGGCCGGCGGCATCCCGCCGGGCGACGCGGTGAAGAAAGTCAAGGACGCCGGCATCAAGCTGATCTGCTTCACGCCGGCGTTGGCGCTCGGCAAGCGGCTGGTGCGCATGGGCGCCGACGCGCTGGTCATCGAGGGCATGGAGGCGGGTGGCCATATCGGCCCGGTCTCGACCTCGGTGCTGGCGCAGGAGATCCTGCCGGCGATCCGCGACGTGCCGGTGTTCGTGGCCGGCGGCATCGGCCGCGGCGAGGCGATCCTGTCCTACCTCGAGATGGGAGCCGCCGGCGTCCAGCTCGGCACGCGCTTCGTCTGCGCCACCGAATCCATCGCCCATCCCAACTTCAAGAAGGCCTTCATCCGCGCCGCCGCGCGCGATGCGGTGCCGACGGTGCAGCTCGATCCGCGCTTTCCCGTCATTCCGGTGCGGGCCCTCATCAACAAGGGCACCGAGCGCTTTCTCGACAAGCAGCGCGAGATGATCGGCCGCTTCGAGCGCGGCGAGATCGAGCTCAAGGCCGCGCAGCTCGAGATCGAGCATTTCTGGGCCGGCGCGCTGCGCCGTGCGGTGATCGACGGCGATGTCGAGAGCGGCTCGATCATGGCCGGCCAGAGCGTCGGCATGGTGACCGCCGAGCAGAGCACGGCGGAGATCATCGGCGAGCTGATCGACCAGGCGCTGGGAGCGCTCAGCCTGCGGGCGCGGGCCGGAGCGGCCTGACCATGGAGCGGGCACCGCCGCTTACCGGCTCGCGGTTGGTGCTTAAGCGGCTGCGCGACGTGATGGCGCGGCCGGGCACCGCCCAGCAGCGCCTCAACGAAGTCGTGCGCATCATCGCCGGCGACCTCGTCGCCGAAGTGTGCTCGGTCTACGTGCTGCGCGCCGGCGAGGTGCTGGAGCTGTTCGCCACACAGGGCCTCAACCCTTCCGCCGTGCATCGCACGCGGCTGCGGGTCGGCGAAGGCCTGGTCGGCGACATCGCCGCCCATGCCAGGCCCCTGAGCCTGGCCGATGCGCAGAGCCATCCGCATTTCGCGTATCGTCCGGAAACCGGCGAAGAGGTCTATCATTCGCTGCTCGGCGTGCCGATCCTGCATTCGGGCCGCGTCGTCGGTGTGCTGGTGGTGCAGAACCGCACGCGCCGGCAGTACGACGAGGAAGAGACCGAGACGCTGCAGACCATCGCCATGGTGCTGGCCGAGCTGGTCGCCAACGGCGAACTGGTCAGTCCCAACGAAGTTCGGCAGGTCGACGGCATCGGCCTGCTGCCGCTGCGCATCGAGGGCGTGAAGCTCAATGGCGGGCTGGGCATGGGGCTGGCGGTGCTGCACGAGCCGCGCATCGTCATCAAGCGGGTCGTGGCGGAGGATGTGGCTACCGAGCTGTCGCGGTTCCGCGCGGCGCTGGCCAGCGTCCAGGATTCGCTCGATACCATGCTGGAATCGAGCGACATGGCCGATGGCGGCGAGCATCGCGAGATTCTCGAGACATTCCGCATGTTCGCCGAGGACCGCGGCTGGGTCGGGCGCATCTCCGAAGCCATCGAGAACGGGCTGACCGCGGAAGCCGCGGTGCAGCGCGTGTTCGACGAGAACCGCGCCCGCCTGCGCGAGATCACCGATCCCTATCTGCGCGAGCGCCTGCACGACCTCGCCGACCTGACCAACCGCCTGCTGCTGCGCCTGACCGGCGAGGACGAGAACCAGAACGGCCAGCCGCTGCCCGACGAGATGGTGGTCGTGGCGCGCAACATGGGACCGGCGGAACTGCTAGACTACGACCGCGCCCGCCTGCGCGCGCTGGTCCTGGAGGAGGGCTCCGCCAACGCGCATGTCGCCATCGTCGCCCGCGCCCTCGACATTCCGGTCGTCGGCCGGGCCACCGACGTGCTGTCTCGCATCGAGCCGCTCGATTCGCTGATCGTCGACGGCGACAACGCGCATGTTTTCATCAGACCGGGCGAGGACGTGCAGCAGGTCTTTTCCGAAGGCATGCGCCTGCGCGAGGAGCGGCGGCAGAAATACGCCGCGCTTCGCGATCTGCCGTCGCGCACGCTGGACGGCATCGATGTCGGGCTGCACATCAACGCCGGGCTGCTGATCGACATGCAGCATCTGAAGACCGCCGGCGCCGACGGCGTCGGGCTTTATCGCACCGAGATTCCGTTCATGGTGCGTTCGGAGTTTCCCGATGCCGAGGCGCAGGCGCTGCTCTATGGCCGCATTCTCGATCAGGCCGATGGCAAGCCCGTTGTGTTCCGGACCCTCGACGTCGGCGGCGACAAGGTGCTGCCCTATCTCGGCGAATTCGGCGACGACAATCCGGCGATGGGCTGGCGCGCCATCCGCATCGGGCTCGACCGGCCGGCGTTGCTGCGCCAGCAGCTGCGGGCGCTGATCGTTGCCGCGCGGGGGCGCGACCTGTCGATCATGTTTCCGATGGTCAGCAACGTCGACGAGTTCGACGCCGCCCGCCGGGTGCTCGAGATCGAACTCAAGCGCCAGATCGCCCGCGGACACAAGCGGCCGGGCCGGCTCAAGGTCGGCGTCATGCTCGAAGTCCCGGCGCTGCTCTACCAGATGGACGAGATGCTGAAGCGGGTCGACTTCCTGTCGATCGGCAGCAACGATCTGCTGCAGTTCATGTTCGCCGCCGATCGCGGCAATCCGCGTCTCGCCGATCGCTACGACACGTTGGCGCCTGCCGCCCTGCGGCTGTTCAAGGATGTGGTCGGCCGCGCCGGCGCAGCCGGGGTTCCCGTCAGCCTGTGCGGCGAGATGGCGGGCCGGCCGCTGGAGGCAATGGTGCTGCTCGGCCTGGGCCTGCGCACCCTGTCGATGAACCCTGTCGCCGTGGCGCCGGTCAAGGCCATGTTGCGCAGTCTTGATGTCGGCCGCGTCGCACGTCTCATCGACAGCCTTTTGGCCCGGGGCGAGCGCCAGCCGCGCGAAATTCTGCGGGCGTATGCGGTGGACAACGACATTTTGACATAGCGGTTTGCGTCGTTACCGCGGGTTTGTTAATATTTCCACTTGGGGTCGGTCGTTAAGGGCTTTGCGGTAAAGGATTATCCGGCGGTTGCGAAGGCGCGCCCATGCGCCGGCCAGCGAGTTGGATTCCAGTCGTTTCGGGACCTGAGCGGTTAAGCGACTCCAGGCGTTTACTTTTGCCGCGCTGCATGGCAAGGCAGCCTCGTAGCGCGGTCGTGTCTATCGTTCGGCCTTCCGGAGACCGCCCGCGCCCGAAAACCCAATAGCCTCGGCAGCCTGCACGCAATGACGACGGAACTCGAGACAGCGCAGAACGGCGAATACGTCACCGCCCATTCGGTTGGCGCACTGCTGCGCGAGGCGCGCGACAGCCTCGGGCTCAGCGCCGCCGACGTGGCGCGCGGCCTGCGCATCCGTCTGGTCTATGTCCAGGGCATCGAGGACGACAATTACAGCGTGCTGCCGGGCAAGGCTTATGTGCTGGGCTTTCTGCGCAGCTACGCCGAGTTCCTCGGGCTCGACGGCGACGACATCGTCACCCGCTACCGCCGGCAACTCGACGACGGCGGCCTGCCGCAGACGACGCTCAATTTTCCCGTGCGCGAGCCCGAGACCCGCCTGCCGCGCGGCGCCATCCTCCTGCTGTCCGTGGT
>JBFWZG010000064.1:0-18197 GCA_050185515.1 Reyranellaceae bacterium | reverse complement strand
AAGGGCAAGCGCACCCCGATCAAGTCGGCTCTGCTGGACCAGCGGGTGGTGGCCGGCATCGGCAACATCTACGCCTGCGAAGGGCTGTTCCTGGCCGGGATCGGCCCCCGGCGCCTGGCGGCGCAGGTACAGGGCGAGCGCGCCGAGCGGCTGGTGGCGGGTCTGAAATCGGTGCTCAACCGCGCCATTGCCGATGGCGGCTCCTCGCTGCGCGACCACGTGCAGCCGGACGGCGAGCTGGGCTATTTCCAGACGCGCTTCGCCGTCTACGACCGCGAAGGCCAGGATTGCCAGGGCTGCGGCCGTCCCAAGGCGGTGCGTCGCATGGTCCAGGCCGGGCGCTCGACCTTCTACTGTCCGCGCTGCCAGCGCTGAACCGTCGTTCATCAGGGTGATTGCCGCCGGCTCGTTCCTGCTCTAGGAAGCCTGCAGCAATCTCCCGGAGGAACCCCATGAAGTACGAGAACATCCTGGTCGAAACCAAGGGCCGCGTCGGCATCGTGCGGCTGAACCGGCCGCAGGCGCTGAACGCGCTGTGCAAGGCGCTGGTCGAGGACGTCGGGCACGCGCTCGACGCCTTCGAGGACGATCCCAATATCGGCTGCGTCGTGCTGACGGGATCGGACAAGGCCTTCGCCGCCGGCGCCGACATCAAGGAGATGAAGGACCGCGACTACATGGACGTCTACATGGCGGACTTCATCACCAAGGGCTGGCAGCGCGTCTCGACCTTCCGCAAGCCGATCATCGCGGCGGTGGCGGGCTATGCGCTGGGCGGCGGCTGCGAAGTCGCCATGATGTGCGACTTCATCATCGCCGCCGACAACGCCAAGTTCGGCCAGCCCGAGATCCTGCTTGGCACGATCCCGGGCTCGGGCGGCACGCAGCGCCTGCCGCGCTTCGTCGGCAAGTCGAAGGCGATGGACATGGTGCTCACGGGGCGCAACATGGATGCCGCCGAGGCCGAGCGCTGCGGGCTGGTGACCCGCGTGGTGCCCCTCGACCAGTTGATGGACGAGGCGGTGAAGACGGCGGAGAAGATCGCCAGCCTGTCGCTGCCCATCACCATGATCGCCAAGGAGGCGGTCAACCGGGCCTTCGAGACCTCGCTGGCCGAAGGCGTGCTGTTCGAACGGCGCACCTTCCACGCCACTTTCGCGACCAAGGACAAGTTCGAGGGCATGGACGCCTTCGCCAACAAGCGCAAGGCGAACTTCCAGCATCGCTGAGCGCACTGCCGGATGGCGGGGCAGACCTAGTGGTTTGCCCCGCCATGCCTACCGCATAATGACCGCGCCGGCCGGTTTCCGGGGGCTGCCGGGGCGGGCCTTGACGGGTCGGGACGCGGCGTCTATAAGCCCCGGCTTCATACGGAATTTTCAACGAAATCGGGCTTCGGCCCGGCAACGGAAGAGCACATGGCGAACCACAAATCGGCCGAGAAGCGCGCGCGCCAGACCAAGCGCCGCACCGCCGTCAACACCGCACGCCGCTCGCGCGTGCGCAACCAGATGAAGAAGGTCGAGCTGGCGATCGCGTCGGGCGACCAGGCCAGCGCGAAGGAAGCGCTGAAGAACGCGCAGCCGGAAATCGCGCGCGGCGTCAGCAAGGGTGCGCTGCACCGGAACACCGCCTCGCGCAAGGTCTCGCGGCTGAGCGCGCGCATCAAGGCGATGGGCGCCGCCAATTAGTTGCCCGCGCGCAGGACGCGCGCGACGACAGCAAGTTGAATTCGACGCGCGCCGGCCTCTTGGCCGGCGCGTTGTTTTTTGCGGCGACGGTATCCTTCATGTCGTCGCGGACATTCGGTACCGCGACCATCATGCGCCAGCGCGCGATTACGATTCGTAACGGCGGGTAAGGAGATTGCGCGCCGGCATGCCGCGCTGCGGTTCGATGTGAATTGCGGGAATCAATCGGCGATTTTTTTGTGCAGGTTCCGGCGCGCGCAATGGACAGCGTCGCTGTCCCGTCGCATCGGCATTTCATGGAATGACTCATTGCCTTGCCGCAACACGCTCATACTCCGCGAAGATTCGAACCACTCTGCGCCGCACAACAATCTTCGCGCGCGCAAATCGCCCGCGTGCGCGGCGACGTGATGAATCGGCACCACCAGTCGATTTTTTTTCCCCTAACTCTTTTGACAAGATTGTAACCGTTTCGACTCGTCGCTAGAGTCGCATCACTTGCAGGCACGGCGCTGGCAGACGCAGCGGCCGAGCTTCGCGGGGCAAGCGGCGGAGAGGTCCGATCCGTCGCATCAAAATGCAAATGCGTTGCGCGTTCGGGGCGGCGCCTCGGTGATCCAGGTATCGCTGACGCCGACCACGATGTGTCCGATGAAGGAGAGTTCATCTTCATCCTCGGTACATCGGCAGAAGACGACGGCGCGAACAAGGACCGGGGGCGCAACTGTTATGGCGGCGGATGGCATTGCTGTGAATCCATATGATGTCACACCCGCCCAAGGCTATGCAGGCGACGTAACGCCGACCGAAGCATGGCGCTTGCTCTCCGAAAGACAGGACTCGGTACTGGTCGACGTGCGCACCACCGCAGAGTGGAGCTATGTCGGCGTGCCCGACCTGTCGCGCATCGGCAAGCAGCCGGTGCTGCTCGAATGGCAGGTCTACCCCGCCATGCAGGTGAACGCCGATTTCGTTCCGACGTTGCGCGGCAGCGGCGTCGACGGCGACCGGCCGATCCTGTTCCTGTGCCGCTCGGGCGTGCGGTCGAAAGCCGCCGCCCAGGCGATGACGCAGGCGGGAGCGACGCGCTGCTACAACGTGAGCGACGGTTTCGAGGGTCCGCTGGACCAGGCCGGGCACCGCGGCGCGGTGGCCGGATGGAAGCAGGCGGGCCTGCCGTGGCTTCAGAAGTAAGATCCGCCCAGGGGAGCACATGCAGACAATGACGGAGCGGACCACATCATCGACCGGCAAGGCCCAGATCGACGCCCAGTGGGCGCGCGTTCGCGCGCGCCTGCGCCAGGAAGTCGGCGAGCTCGCCTATCGCAGCTGGCTGAAACCGCTGACCCTGGGCGAGGTGCGCAACGGGCGGCTGCGCCTGGTGGTGCCGACCCGCTTCATGCGCGACTGGATCAACGGCCACTACGCCGAGCGCCTGCACGCGCTGTGGGCCAGCGAGAACGCCGGCATCGCCGCGGTCGAGGTCTGCATTCAGCCGACCGCGCCGGCCCGCAAGCCGGAAGCCGCCGTCGAGGAGCAGCCGGCCGAACCGGTCGCCGCGGCCGTCGCCGAGGCCCGCAAGGCGCCGGCGGTGCTGCGCAACGGCGCCGATGCGCTGGACGACGACATCTCAGCGCCGCTCGACCCGCGCTTCACCTTCAAGAATTTCGTGGTCGGCAAGCCCAACGAGCTGGCCTACGCCGCCGCCCAGCGGGTCGCCGATTCGGCCGCGGTGCCGTTCAATCCGCTCTATCTCTATGGCGGCGTCGGGCTGGGCAAGACGCATCTGATGCACGCCATCGCGCACGCCATCCGCGAGCGCGACCCTTCCCGCCGGGTGATCTACCTCTCGGCCGAGAAGTTCATGTACAAGTTCATCCGCGCGCTGCGCTACCAGAACACGGTCGCCTTCAAGGAGCATTTCCGCAACGTCGACGTGCTGATGATCGACGACGTGCAGTTCATCGCCGGCAAGGACGCGACGCAGGAGGAGTTCTTCCACACGTTCAACGCGCTGGTCGACCAGAACCGCCAGATCGTGATCTCGGCCGACAAGTCGCCGTCCGATCTCGACGGGCTGGAGGAGCGCATGCGCTCGCGGCTGGGCTGGGGCCTGGTGGCCGACATCCACGCCACCACCTACGAGCTGCGCCTGGGCATCCTGCAGAGCAAGGTCGAGAGCGCCAAGTGCAGCGTGCCGCCCAAGGTGCTGGAATTCCTCGCCCACAAGATCACGTCGAACGTGCGCGAGCTGGAGGGCGGGCTGAACCGCGTCGTGGCGCACGCCACTCTGGTCGGGCGCGAAGTGACGCTGGAGACGGTGCAGGAAGTCCTGCAGGACCTGCTGCGCGCCAACGACCGGCGCATCACCATCGAGGAAATCCAGCTTAGAGTGGCGCAGCACTTCAACATCAAGGTGTCGGAGATGCATTCGCCGCGGCGCGCCCGCGCCGTCGCCCGGCCGCGCCAGGTGGCGATGTATCTCGCCAAGCAGCTGACCTCGCGCAGCCTGCCCGAAATCGGGCGCAAGTTCGGCAACCGCGACCACACCACCGTGATGCACGCGGTGCGGAAGATCGAGGAGCTGCGCTCTACCGACAGTTCGATGTCGGAGGATATCGAACTTCTGCGCCGGATGCTGCAGAGCTGATCCGCCGGCGAGCGGGATCGCCATGTTGAGCCGTATCGACCGTCTGCAACTGGCCGTGCCGGACGCCGCCCCCGTGGCGGCGCGCTGGGCGGCGTTGCTGGGGGCGCAGGAGCATGGCCGCGACCGGCTGGCGACGCTGGGCGCGCGCCGCACCCGGCTGCGGCTTGGCGACGGCTGGATCGAGCTGCTCGAGCCCGATGGAACCGGCATCGTCGACACGGCCCTGCAACGCCGCGGCGCGCATCTATTCGCAGCCGGCGCGGCCAGCCCCGATCTGCCTGCACTGAGGGCGCATCTGGCGTCCCAGGGCGTGCAGCCGCCGGAGGAGGCCGGCCAGCTGCATCTGTCGGACGCCGACACCGGCGTGCCGGGATTTCGCGTCGTGCTCAGCGCCGAGGCGCCGCAGCCCGTGGTCGGCGACATCGACTTCCTCTACGAGGCGACGCTTCTGGCCGGCGAGAGCGCGCCGCAATGCCGGCGGCTGACGGCGCTCTTCGCCCTGCCCGAGGGCAACTACAGCACCATCGTGTCGGAGACTTTCGGCTACGACGGCACCCTGACCCTGTTCCATCCCGACCGGCTGCACCGCTTCGAGGTGATCCGTCCGACCCGCGCCGGCACAACCATGGCGCGTTTCCTCGAACGCACCGGTCCCGCGCTCTACATGTGCTTCGCCGAAACCGATCGCATGCTGGCGATCGAGCAGCGCGTGCGGGACGCGGGGCTTGGCCTGACCGTCGACCGGCCGGCGGGCCGCAGCGTCTCGGTCCAGGCCGACCAGCTCTGGCTGCACCCGCCGACCCTGGGCGGCATGATGCTGGGCCTGTCGCGCCCGTCCATGGCCTGGCGCTGGTCGGGCAGACCCGAACGCGTCGTCGGCATCGACTGAGCGGAGACCGTCGGATGAGCGAGCCGGTGCTGTTGCGCAAGGACGAGGCCGGCGTGCGGCTGCTGACCCTGAACCGCCCGCAGGCGCTGAACGCCTTCAACGATGCGCTTTATCTCGCCCTGGCCGATGCCCTGCAGGCGGCGCGCGCCGACGAGACGGTCGCCGCCCTGGTGCTGACCGGCGCCGGCCGGGCCTTTTCCGCCGGCCAGGACCTGGCCGAACTGGCCGACGCGCGCAGCCACGCCCAGCGCCAGATCGACGGCTTCGGCCCCTTCATCGAGGCGCTGGAAGGCTTCGACAAGCCGCTGCTCTGCGCCGTCAACGGCATCGCCGTCGGCATCGGCCTGACCATGCTGCCCTATGCCGATCTGGTGCTGCTGGCCGAGGGCGCCCGCCTGCGCGCGCCCTTCGTCAGCCTGGGGGTGACGGCGGAGGCGGGCAGCACCTTCCTGCTGCCGGCCCGCATCGGCTGGGCGGCGGCGTCGCGTTTGCTCTTCACCGCCGACTGGATGGACGCCTCCCAGGCGCAGGCCTGCGGGCTCGCCTACCGTGTCGTGCCGGGCGAAACGCTGCTCGAGGAGACGCTGGCGCTGGCCGCGGCCATCGCCGTGCATCCGGTCGTGTCGCTGGTCGCCACCAAGCGGCTGATGCTGGCGGCGCGCAACGAGGGCGCGCGGGCGGCCCGCGCCCGCGAGGACGCGGTGTTCGCCAGCCTGGTCGGCGGCCCGGCCAACAAGGCGGCGATCGAAGCCTTCGCCCGGCGCAAATAGGCCCGATCCCGAACCCTGGAATCGGCCGCCGGCGGGGGCCGTCGGAGGGGCCGGGAAAGCCGCCCTAACCGCCTGATCTTTCGGCAGGAATTTCGCCCTTCCGGAACGCGATAAGGCTTACCAAACCCGCCGCCTGTGGTATAGTTTCCAACCGTTCCCAAGGCCGTCCCGCCGCGTGTGCCTCGCGCCGGGTCCGGCTGGCGGCCGCAAGGCGCCGGACGGTGGCATCGGCGCCGGCGCGGGGCGCTCCGAAGCATCCCGTTCCGCCGCGCAACATCGTCGCCCGAACGCCGCCACCAAAGCCTCCTGTAAGCCCATTCTCACGCTGGACCGGACATGAAACTGACGATCGATCGCGCCGCGCTGCTCAAGGCGCTGGCCCACGTGCAAAGCGTAGTCGAACGCCGCAACACCATTCCCATTCTCTCCAACGTTCTGCTCAACGCCGGCAAGGGCAGGCTGAACCTGTCGGCCACCGACATGGATCTGGCGATCGTCGAGAGCGTGCCGGCCAATGCCGGCAAGGCGGGCTCGACGACGGCGCCGGCGCATACGCTCTACGACATCGTGCGCAAGCTGCCCGACGGCGCCGAGGTCGAGCTCGAATCGGTGCCCGACAAGGCGCAGCTGGTGCTGCGCGCCGGCCGTTCGCGCTTCACCCTGTCCTGCCTGCCGGTCGAGGATTTCCCGGTGATGAGCGACGGCGAGATGCCGCACAATTTCTCGCTGCCGGCCTCCGACCTCAAGGCGCTGATCGACCGCACGCGTTTCGCCATCTCCACCGAGGAAACGCGCTACTACCTCAACGGCATTTTCCTGCATGCCGCGTCGGCCGACGGCGCCGCCGTGCTGCGCGGCGTGGCGACCGACGGCCACCGCCTGGCGCGGGTGCAGCTGCCGCTGCCCGACGGGGCGGCGAAAATGCCGGGCGTCATCGTGCCGCGCAAGACGGTGGGCGAAATCCGCAAGCTGCTCGACGAGCATGACGGGGCCGTCGAAATCTCGCTGTCGGAGACCAAGATCCGCTTCACGGTCGGACCCATCACCCTGACCTCCAAGCTGATCGACGGCACCTTCCCCGAATACGAGCGCGTCATCCCGCAGAACAACGACAAGATCATGGAAGTGCGCTGCAAGGAGTTCGCCCAGGCCGTCGATCGCGTCTCGACCATCTCGACCGAGAAGTCGCGCGCCATCAAGCTGGCCATGAGCAAGGGCGCGCTGACCTTGTCGGCGACCTCGCCCGAATCGGGCAGCGCCACCGAGGAGATCGAGGTCTCGTATTCCGCCGCGCCGATCGAGATTGGCTTCAATTCGCGCTATCTGCTCGACATCACCGAGCAGATGTCGGGCACCGACGCGCAATTCGCCATGGCCGATGCCGGCTCCCCCACCATCGTGCGCGACGCCGCCGACGCCTCGGCGCTCTACGTGCTGATGCCGATGCGGGTATGAACGGCGCGACAGCCAGCGACACCCTGATCCGGACCGCCACGCCGCCGCAGGCCGCGCCCAGCCCGGCGCTGGCCGTGCGCCAGATCCGCCTGACCGGCTTCCGCTGCTACGCCGGGCTGCGGCTCGACACCACCGCCGACTGCGTCGTGCTGAGCGGCGCCAACGGCGCGGGCAAGACCAATCTGCTGGAGGCGCTGTCGCTTCTGGCGCCCGGCCGCGGATTGCGGCGGGCCAAGCTCGAGGAGATGGCGCGGCGCGCGCCCGGCCAGCCGGCCGCCGAGGCGGCGCAGGCGGGCTGGGCCATCGCCGCCCGGCTCGATGCCGCCAGCGGCGCGGTGGCGATCGGCACCGGGCTGGAGCCGGGCGCCACCAGCCGCCGCAGCGTGCGCATCGACGGGCTGCCGGCCACCAGCCAGCTGGCGCTGGGCCAGCACGTGGCGGCGGTATGGCTGACGCCGCAGCTCGACCGGCTGTTCGCCGAGGGCGCCGGCGGCCGTCGCCGCTTTCTCGACCGCATGGTGGCGGGCTTCGACCCCGACCATGCCGGCCGCGCCGCCGCCTACGAGAACGCGCTGCGCCAGCGCGCCCGGCTGCTGGGCGAAGGGCGCACCGACACCGCCTGGCTGGCGGCGCTGGAGGACACCATGGCGCGCCACGGCGTCGCCGTCGCCATCGCCCGGCACGAGATCGTGTCGCGGCTCGACCAGGCCTCGCGGCTGGGCGTCGGCCCCTTCCCGCGCGGCGCGCTGGCTCTGGGCGGCGAGATCGACGCCTGGGTGGGCGACATGGCCGCGGTCGACGCGGAGGAGAAGTTGCGCGCGGCACTGGCCGGATCGCGGCGGGCCGACGCCGAGAGCGGCGGCGCCCAGGTCGGGCCGCACCGCAGCGACCTGCTGGTCACGCATCTCGACCGCGGCCGGCCGGCCGCCGAATGCTCCACCGGCGAGCAGAAGGCGCTGCTGGTGGCGCTGGTGCTGGCGCATGCGCGGCTGGCGGCGATCGCCCGCGGCCTGCCGCCGCTGCTGCTGCTGGACGAGATCGCCGCCCATCTCGACCGCGCGCGCCTGCATGCGCTGTTCGAGGAGCTGACGGCGCTTGGGGCGCAGGCCTGGATGACCGGCACCGACGCGGAGACTTTCGCGCCGCTGCGG
Organism: Reyranellaceae bacterium; assembly: GCA_050185515.1. Taxonomy (GTDB): domain Bacteria; phylum Pseudomonadota; class Alphaproteobacteria; order Reyranellales; family JAQSWP01; genus JAQSWP01. The sequence continues at coordinate 9,591 of JBFWZG010000064.1, read as the reverse complement.
GGGCGGGCGCAGTTTTTCCGCGTCGACGACGGCGCGATCGCGGCGGACTGAGGCGCGGCGCGCCCGGCCGTCATGGCATTCGAAGAAGGACGATGATCCGATCATGAGCGACCATCCCGAACGCAAGGAAGACGTCAACGGCGACTACGGGGCCGAATCCATCAGGGTGCTGAAGGGGCTCGACGCCGTGCGCAAGCGGCCGGGCATGTATATCGGCGACACCGACGACGGTTCGGGCCTGCACCACATGGTCTACGAGGTGGTCGACAACGCCATCGACGAGGCGCTGGCCGGGTATTGCGATCGCGTCGAGGTGACCCTCAATCCCGACGGCTCGGTGACGGTGAGCGACAACGGCCGCGGCATCCCGACCGAAATCCATTCCGAGGAGGGCGTGTCGGCGGCGCAGGTCATCATGACCCAGCTGCACGCCGGCGGTAAGTTCGACCAGAATTCCTACAAGGTCTCGGGCGGCCTGCACGGCGTCGGCGTTTCCGTCGTCAACGCGCTGTCGACCGTGCTGGAGCTGCGCATCTGGCGCCAGGGCAAGGAGCACTTCATGCGCTTCCGCCACGGCGAGCCGGAGGAGGACCTGAAGGTCGTGGGCGACGCGCCGCCGGGCAAGCGCGGCACGCAGGTGACCTTCACCCCCTCGCCCGAAACCTTCACCATGGTCGATTTCGACTTCGGTACCCTGGAGCACCGGCTGCGCGAGCTGTCGTTCCTCAATTCCGGCGTGCGCATTGCGCTGGTCGACGCGCGCGGCGTCGAGCCGAAGACCACGGAGATGCACTACGAGGGCGGCGTCGAGGCCTTCGTGCGCTATCTCGACCGCTCCAAGCAGGCGCTGCATTCGCCGCCCATCACACTCAAGGGCGAGAAGGACGGCATCACGCTCGAGCTGTCGATGGAGTGGAACGACAGCTACCACGAGACCATGCTGTGCTTCACCAACAACATCCCCCAGCGCGACGGCGGCACGCATCTGGCGGGCTTCCGCGGCGCGCTGACCCGCACGCTCAACGGCTACGCCAGCGAATCGGGCATCGCCAAGAAGGAGAAGGTCTCGCTGTCGGGCGACGACATGCGCGAGGGCCTGACCTGCGTGCTGTCGGTCAAGGTGCCGGACCCCAAGTTCTCGTCGCAGACCAAGGACAAGCTGGTGTCGTCCGAGGTGCGGCCGGTGGTCGAGAGCATCGTCGGCGAGCGGCTCGAGCGCTGGCTGGGCGAGCATCCTTCCGAGGCGCGCAAGATCGTCACCAAGGTGGTCGAGGCCGCCGCCGCCCGCGAAGCCGCGCGCAAGGCGCGCGAGCTGACAAGGCGCAAGGGCATCCTCGACGTCTCCTCGCTGCCCGGCAAGCTGGCGGACTGCCAGGAGCGCGACCCGGCCAAGTCCGAGCTCTTCATCGTCGAGGGCGATTCGGCCGGCGGCTCGGCCAAGCAGGGCCGCAACCGCGCCTTCCAGGCCATCCTGCCGCTGCGCGGCAAGATCCTTAACGTCGAGCGCGCCCGCTTCGACAAGATGCTGGGCTCGGCGGAAATCGGTACGCTGATCACGGCGCTCGGCACCGGCATCGGCGTCGACGATTTCGACCTCGCCAAGCTGCGCTACCACCGCATCATCATCATGACCGACGCCGACGTCGACGGCAGCCATATCCGCACCCTGCTGCTGACGTTCTTCTATCGCCAGATGCGGGCGCTGATCGAGGCCGGCCATCTCTACATCGCCCAGCCGCCGCTCTATCGCGCCAAGCGCGGCAATTCCGCCGTCTACCTGAAGGACGAGCGGGCGATGGAGAACTACCTGATCGACAACGGGCTGGACGGCGCGACGCTGACCCTGGCCTCGGGCACCCAGATCGCTGGCGCCGATCTGCGCGCCACGGCCGAGCTGGCGCGCATGGTCAGCAACCTGATCAAGCCGCTGGCCCTGTCGCGGCGCGTCACCAGCCAGGAGGTGATCGAGCAGGCGGCCATCGCCGGCGCGCTCAATCCCGACATTCTGGCCGACGCCGCCCAGGCCGCCGCGGCCGCCGCCTATATCAGCCGCCGGCTGGATTCGGTCAGCCCGCCCAACGAGCGCGGCTGGCAGGGCGAACCCACCGCCGATGGCGGGCTGGGCTTCCACCGCACCCGACGCGGCGTCACCGAGCGGCACGTCATCGACGGCGCGCTGATCCGCTCGGCCGAGGCGCGCAAGCTTGACGGCATGGCGCTGGCGCTGCAGGGCATCTACGTCAAGCCCGCGACCCTGGCGTGGAAGGACCGCGAGCTGATCGTGCACGCGCCGACCGAACTGCTGGGCGCCATTCTGGAGCAGGGCCGCAAGGGCCTGGCGGTGCAGCGCTACAAGGGGCTGGGCGAGATGAACCCCGACCAGCTCTGGGAGACGACGCTCGATCCGGACGTGCGCACCCTGCTGCAGGTCAAGGTCGACCATGGCGAGGATGCCGACAACATCTTCGAGACGCTGATGGGCGACGTCGTCGAGCCGCGCCGCGAATTCATCCAGACCAATGCGCTGAAGGTCGCCAATCTCGACGTGTAGCGAGGCTTATTCCGCCTCCGCGCCGATCCGGCTGGCCAGCACCTTGTCGATGCGCCTGCCGTCCATGTCGACGACCTCCAGCCGCCAGCCGTCGTGCTCGACATGGTCGCCGGTCTGCGGCAGGCGCTTGAGCAGCGCCAGCACCAGCCCCGCGAGCGTGTGGTAATCGCGCCGGCGGGGCAGCGACAGGTCCAGCTTCTCCGCCACCGCATCCAGCGACAGCGCGCCGTCGAGCAGCCAGGTGCCGTCGCCGCGCGCGGTGGCCGCCGCCTCTTCCAACTCCTCGCCGGGCAGGGCGCCGACGATCGCGCGCACAACGTCCGACGTCGTGACGATGCCTTCCAGCGAGCCGAACTCGTCAACCACCAGCACCAGATGCACCGGCGCCGAACGCAGCGCCTCCATGACCTTGAGCGCGCCGGCGGTCTCGGGCATGGCGACGGCCGGCTGCGTGGCGGCCGCGATGTCGAGCGGCCGGCCCTCGAGCAGCGCCTTCAGCAGATCCTGCGAATCGAGCACGCCCTCGACCCGGTCGATGCTGCCGCGCGCCACCACGTAGCGGTCGAAACCGTGCTCGGCGATGCGGCGGCGGTTCTCCTCGGCAGGCGCGTCGAGATCGAGCCACACGACCGCGGCGCGCGGCGTCATGATCGCGGCCACCGGCCGGTCGGCCAGCCGCATGACGCCGCCGATCATTTCGCTCTCCGCGGCGTGCACCAGCCCGGTGCGCGTCGCCTCCGCGATCAGGGCCCGGATTTCCTCGTCTGTCACCTGCCGCTCGCCGACCGGCCGCAGACCCGTCAGCCACAGAACGAGCCGCGAGGCCGTATCGAGCAGCCATACCGCCGGCGCGGCGATCCTCGCCAGCAGGCGCATGGGGCGGGCGGCGAAGGCGGCGATGCGTTCGGGCCGCGCAAGGGCGATCTGCTTGGGCACCAGTTCGCCCACGATCACCGACAGGCCGGTGATGGTCGCCACCACCAGGCCGACGGCGAGCTCGCCGGCGAAGGGGGCGAGAACGGGAATGGCCGACAGCACCGGCTCGAGCCGCGCGCTCAATGTCGCGCCGCCATAGGCGCCGGCCAGGATGCCGACCAGGGTGATGCCGATCTGCACCGAGGACAGGAAGCGGCCGGGATCTGCCGCCAGTTCGAGCGCGGCCTGCGCGCCCTTGCTGCCGCGCTGCGCCAGGGGCTGCAGGCGGGCGCGGCGCGCCGACACCACGGCGAGCTCCGCCATGGCGAGAAAGCCGTTGAACAGAATGAGAATCAGGATCAGCGCCAGTTCCAAGCCCAGCATGATCACCTCGCCTTGTCAGGATCGAGGCAGTATCGCCGATCCGGTCGATGCCGTGAACGCTTCAGCCTCGCAAGCCGATCAGGATCTGGGCGGCAGGACCATCTGCGTCTGCGTCACCACCGCCGCCAGCCTTCCGTCGCTCTGGCGGCTGATCTCGGTCTGCCACACCATGGTGGTCTTGCCGCGATGGAAGGGCCGGGCGCGGGCGATGGCGGTGTCACCCATGGGGATGGCGGCGAGGAAGTTGGTCTTGCTCTCGATCGTCGTGGTCGAGGCGCCCGGCGGCAGGTTGATGACGGTCGCGGCCGCGCCCGTCGTGTCGGCCAGCGCCATCACCGCCCCGCCATGGAGAATGTCGGGCCGCGTGCAGATCTCCTGCCGCACGATCATGCGCGCCTCGACCAGCTCGGGTTCGGCGCGGGTGAATTCGATGCCCAGCGTTTTCGCCAGCGGCAACGGGCTGGCCTGAAGTTTCTGCAGCAGATCGCTCATGCGCGGTCCTCCCTTTGCCGCGATCATCGCCCATGGCGCGGGCAGGTCAATGCCATGCGCTGCGGTCCGGTCTGCCGTTGCAAAGACACAGGTTGCGGCCCTTGTCGGTTCGTCCGGGGCCCGGGCATAATTGGCTTGGGAGCGCCGCCCCCGCTGCAAACGGGGCAAATCTGAAGGCAAAACATGTCCAAGCGTCTGCTCACGCTGATCGTCTGCGGCGGGTTGATAATCTCGCTGTCGCTCGGCATCCGCTCCGGCATGGGGCTGTTCCTCAAGCCGATGAACGCCGATCTGAACGTCGGTCTTGGCGTCATCGGCTTCGGCATCGCCATCTCCAACCTGCTGTGGGGCTTCGCCTCGCCTTTCCTGGGCGGCATCGCCGACCGCTTCGGCACCATGCGCGTGTCGATCGCGGGCGCGCTGGCCTATATCGCCGGCATGGCGGTGCTGGCCATGTCGGCCGGCGCGACGGAAATCATTCTCTCCAACGTGCTGACCGGCATCGGCATCACCGGCGCCGGCCTGTCGGTGGTGCTGGGCGCGGTGGGCCGCGCCGCGCCGCCGGAAAAGCGCACCTCGGCGCTGGCCATCGTCTCGGCCACCGGCTCGGTCGGCCAGTTCTTCATGCTGCCTTTGTCGCAGGGCCTGCTCGACGCCTATGGCTGGTCGATCGCGCTGTTCGTGCTGGCGGCGATCGCCGCGCTGATGCTGCCGCTGTCGCTCGGCCTTGCCGGCGACAGGACGATGGCGGCGAGCAGCGGCCAGTCGTTCCGGCAAGCGCTCTCCGAAGCCGCCGGCACGCGCGGCTTCTGGCTGCTGACCGCCGGCTTCTTCGTCTGCGGTTTCCATGTCGTGTTCGTCGGCGTGCATCTGCCGGGCTATCTGGCGGAAAAGGCGATGCCGACCTGGCTGGCGGCCTGGGCGCTCGGCGTGGTCGGCCTCGCCAACATCGTCGGCACGCTGTGCGCCGGCTGGCTGGGCAACCGCTTCCAGAAGAAGAGCGTGCTGGCGCTGCTCTACCTGGCGCGCTCGGCGGTGTTCGTGATGTTCCTGGTGGTGCCGCTGTCGGTCTACTCGACCTTCGCCTTCGCCTTCCTGCTCGGCCTGCTGTGGCTGTCGACCGTACCGCTGACCTCGGGGCTGGTGGCGCATATCTTCGGCCCTGCCTACATGTCGATGCTCTACGGCATCGTCTTCATGTCGCACCAGGTCGGCTCGTTCTTCGGCGCCTGGCTGGGCGGGCTGATGTTCGACATGACGGGCTCGTACGACGTGATGTGGTGGGTGTCCGTGGCGCTGGGCGTCACGGCGGCGCTGCTGCACTGGCCGATCTCCGAGCGACCCGTCGCGCGTCTCGCGGCTGCCGCGTCCTAGTTCCGGAGACAGCCATGCAACGCAACTACTGGGTCGCCGTGATCTGCGGCGCCGTCATTCTCACCATCGGCATCGGCACGCGCCAGAGCTTCGGCATCTTCCTGCGCCCGATCGCCGCCGAGTTCGGCGACGTGCGAGAGCTGTGGTCGTTCGGCACGTCGCTCGCCATGCTGCTGATGGGCGCCTTCTCGCCCTTCGTCGGCAATATCGCCGACCGCTTCGGCGCCGCCCGCACGGTGGCCGGCGGCGGCGCGCTCTACGTCGCGGGCATGCTGATGATCTGGGCCGCGGCCGACGGGGTGATGCTGACCCTGGGCAACGCGCTGACCGGCATCGGCCTGGCCGCCGCCGGATTCGGACCGGTTCTGGGCGTCATCGGCCGCGCCACGCCGCCGGCCGAACGCTCCTTTGCCCTGGGCGTCGCCACCGCAGGCGGCTCGTTCGGCCAGTTCGCCGTGGTGCCGTTCGCCGCCGTGGTTATGGCGGCGACCGGCGAGGACTGGCGTTTCACCATGCTGACGCTCGCCATCATCGCCGTCGCCATGGTGCCTCTGGCGCTGGGCCTGCGCGAGACGAAAGCCTCGCTGGCCGCCGCCGCCGGGCCGAAGCCGCAGACCACGGGCGAGGCGTTGCGCGAGGCCAGCCTGACGCCGGGCTTCTGGCTGCTGACCATCGGCTTCTTCGTCTGCGGCTTCCACGTCGCCTTCGTCGGCCTGCATCTGCCCGCCTACATCGCCGACGAGGGCGTCGGGCTGGAGATCTTCGGCTACACCCTGGCGCCGGCCGAGCTGGGCGGCTGGGCCATCGGCCTGGTCGGGCTGTTCAACATCGCCGGCGCCATCATGTGGGGCTGGCTGGGCGGGCGGCACCGGCGCAAGGACATGCTGGCCCTGCTCTACCTGCTGCGCGCCGGCGTCTTCATCGCCTTCCTGATCCTGCCGCTGTCGGCCTTCTCCGTGCTGGGCTTCGCCGCCGCGCTGGGCTTCCTGTGGCTGGGGACGATCCCGCTGACCTCGGGCCTGGTCGGCTACATTTTCGGGCCGGCGTTCATGTCGATGCTTTACGGCATCGTGTTCTTCTCCCACCAGCTCGGCAGTTTCCTGGGCGGCTGGGGCGGCGGCAGGCTCTACGACCTGACGCAATCCTACGACGCGATGTGGTGGATTTCCGTGGCGCTGGGGCTGACGGCGGCGCTGCTCAACCTGCTGATCCGCGAGCAGCCGGTGGCCCGCCTGGCGCCGGCTGCGGCGCAATGAGCGGGGGTCTGGCGCAAGCCGGCCGCCGCGCCTAGATTGGAACCATGAGCGCGCACCCCGATCCCGCCCGCGAACAGGCCGCCCCGTCGTGGCTGCTGGCCCTGCTTGGGCTGGGCGCTCTGTCGCTGCTGGTCGGCGCCGGCCTGGGCTGGGCCCATCGCGGCAGCGCCATCGTCCTCGACATGGCGAATTTCTTCTGCCTGTAGGCCGGAAAGCCTAGATCTTCTCTTCCCATTCGAGCTTGGGCTTGAAGTCGAGCACCTGCTTCATCGCCGATGCGCGCTTCTTCTCGTCGAGCTTGTCCCTGATCTTCTCCAGCGACAGATCGGTGGCCGATTGCAGCATGCGATCCTCGCGATTGCCCTCGCGGGCGATCATCAGCCAGGTGAAGGCGATCAACGGGTCGGCCCGGGGCAGTTCTTCCTCGGCGTGCAGGCGGCCCAGGATGACCATGGCCCAGGGATAGCCCTGGCGCGCGGCGCGCTCGAGCAGGACGGCGGCCGCCTTGATGTCCTTCGGCAGATCCTTGCCCTCGACCAGCGCCTGGCCGACGATGAATTGCGCCTCGGCCAGCCCCGCTTCGGCGGCGGCCTTGAAATGCTTCATCGCCTGCTGCGGATCGGGCTTGGCCGGCTTGCTGTCGTCGCCGCGCCAGGCCATGACGCCGAGATGGTAATGCGCCAACGGATGGTTTTTGGCGGCCGGTTCCTTGAGCAGCGCCCGCGCCTTGGCGTAGTCGGCGCCCAGCACGTCGCCCTGCACGTAGAAAGCCGCCAGCCGCACCCTGGCCTCGACATGGTCCTTCTTCGCCGCCAGCTCGTAATAGGCGGCCGCCACCTGGCGGTTGCGCCGCACGCCGCAGCCTTCCTCGTAGATGACGCCGACCCGGAAGGCGGCGACCGCATCGCCCTTCTCCGCCGCCGCCATCAGCCCCGGCCGGGCGTCCTGGCAGATGCGGTCCGATTCGCTGAGCTGCGGCGGCTTGCCGTCGCGGCCCGGACCGGTGCCGACTTCGCGGTTCGCGCCGGCGGCGGGCTTCGGCTTTCCAGCGGCAGCTGCAGCCGCCTTCTCGCGCTCCTCGATCAACGCCTCGCCCCAGGCCTTGGACATGCCGGCGCGCGGCGGTTCGGGTTGCGCCGCCTGCTGCGCCAGGGCCGGCTGGCCGAGCATCAGCCCCGCAAGGACGATCGCCGGCGCCAGGCGGAGCATCGCATCGGCCCCGCTACAGGATGAACTTGGAGAGGTCGGCGTCCTTGGCCAGCGGCGAGACCTGGCGGCGGACGAACTCGAGATCGACCGTGACGCTCTGATTGGCCTTGTCGGAGGCCTCGAAGCTCACGTCCTCGAGCAGTTTTTCCATCACCGTGTGCAGGCGGCGGGCGCCGATGTTTTCGACCGAGCCGTTGATGTCGACCGCCAGCTTCGCCAGCTCGTCGATCGCCTCGTCGGTGAAGGTCAGCTCGAGATTCTCCGTCTTCATCAGCGCCGTGTACTGGCGGATGAGATTGGCCTCCGGCTCGGTCAGGATGCGGCGGAAATCGGCCTGGGTCAGCGGCTGCAGCGTGACCCTGATCGGCAGTCGGCCCTGCAGCTCGGGCAGCAGGTCCGACGGCTTGGCGAGATGGAAGGCGCCGCTGGCGATGAACAATATGTGGTCGGTCTTCACCGGCCCGTGCTTGGTGGCGACGATGGTGCCCTCGATCAGCGGCAGCAGGTCGCGCTGCACGCCCTCGCGGGAGACGTCGGCGCCCATGCGCTCGGAGCGGGCGCAGATCTTGTCGATCTCGTCGAGGAACACGATGCCGTTCTGCTCCACCGCCTCCCTGGCCTCGCGCAGCACGCGCTCGTCGTCGACCAGCCGATCGCTCTCCTCCTGCATCAGCACTTCGTAGGAATCCTCGACCGTCATGGTGCGCTTGCGCTTGCGCTGGCCGAAGGCCTTGCCCAGCATGTCGCCGAGATTGACCATGCCGACCGAGGCGCCCGGCATGCCCGGCACCTCGAAGGTCGGCATGCCGCCGGTCTCCGGCACTTCGATCTCGATCTCCTTCTTGGCCAGTTCGCCCTCGCGCAGCATGCGACGGAAGCGCTGGCGCGTGTCGGGACCGGCGCCCGGCCCGACCAGCGCGTCGAGCACGCGCTCCTCGGCCTGCAGCTCGGCCTTGGCCGCGACCTCTTTCCGCAGCCGTTCGCGCGTCATGGCGATGGCGGCCTCGAGAAGATCGCGCACGATCTGCTCGACGTCGCGCCCGACATAGCCGACTTCGGTGAACTTGGTCGCCTCGACCTTGATGAACGGCGCGCCGGCCAGCCTGGCCAGGCGGCGCGCGATCTCGGTCTTGCCGACGCCGGTCGGGCCGATCATCAGGATGTTCTTGGGCAGCACTTCCTCGCGCAGCGACTCCTCGAGCTGCTGCCGGCGCCAGCGGTTGCGCAGCGCGATGGCCACGGCGCGCTTGGCGTCGGCCTGGCCGACGATGAAGCGGTCGAGTTCGGAAACGATCTCGCGCGGCGAGAAATCACTCATGACGGACGGTACTCACAGGCTTTCGACGGTGACGTTGGTGTTGGTGTAGACGCAGATGTCGGCGGCGATCTTCATCGCCTTGCGCGCCACGG
>JBFWZG010000063.1:0-18334 GCA_050185515.1 Reyranellaceae bacterium | reverse complement strand
ATCCGCGCCGGCAGGGTCGAGCCCAGCCAGACGCCAGCCTTGGTGCCGAGCGGAAAGGCGATGCGCGCGCGATTGGCTTCCAGGCCGCGGCGGATGATGCCGGCGGCCTTCTGCGCGCTCATCAGGAACGGCATGGGGAACCGGTTGCGCGCCGTCATGCGGCTGATCACGAAGCCCGGGCAGACGACGCTGACCTCGATGCCGTCCTTGCGCAGGATATGGCGCAGGCTCTCGCCCCAGACCCGCACCGCCGCCTTGCTGCCGTTATAGGCCGCCGCCTGCGGCAGCCCGATGAAGCTCGCCAGCGAGGCCATGATCGCGATCTGCCCGCGCTTGCGCTCGCGCAGTCGCGGCAGCAGCGGCAGCACCGTGTTCAGCACGCCGTCGATATTGACCGCGAAGGTGCCGCGCATGGCCTCTTCCTCGGGCAGCTTGCGGTCGCCCTCGAGGCCGACGCCGGCATTGGCGATCAGCAGGTCGAAGGGTCGTTCCGCATCCATCGTCGGCAGCCAGGCTTCCATCGCCTGGCGGTCGACCACGTCGATGGTGCGCGCCTCGACATCGGCGCCCCTCGCGCGGCAGGCGTTCGCCACTGTCTCCAGCCGTCCGGCATCGCGCCCGGTCAGCGCGAGAAAGACGTTTGGCGCGGCGTATTCCAGCGCCAGCGCTTCGCCGATGCCGCTCGATGCGCCGGTTATCAGGATGGATCGCGGGGACTTCATGGCGTGCTGTGGGAAAAGGCGCGTTGTCGGTTGCGGATTCCTATCCTATAGACTGCATCAAGGAAGTCGAAGGCGATTGCCGAGGGGAGAAGCGGATTGTCGTTGGCCAGCATGACCGGATACGGCCGCGCCGAAGGCGCCGATGCGCAGATGAGCTGGGCCTGGGAAGCGCGTTCGGTGAACGGCAAGTCGCTCGAGGTCCGCTGCCGCGTGCCGTCCGGCTTCGATCGGCTGGAAACGCCGTCGCGGGCGCTGGTCGGCCAGTACTTCAAGCGCGGCAGCGTCAATCTCAGCCTTACCGTCGCGCGCGGGCCGGGCGGTTCGCCTTTCCGCATCAATCGCGAATTGCTGCAATCGGCGCTCGAGGCCATGGCCGAGCTGCAAAAATGCGGCGCGGTGGCGCCGCCCAGCGCCGACGGGCTGCTGCGCATCAAGGGCGTGGTCGAGACCGAGGAGCAGGGCGCGGACGATCCCGCCATCGCCAAGGCGCGCGAGGAGGAGATCCTGCGCACGCTGCACGAGGCGCTCAAGCGGCTTTCCGAGGCGCGGCTGGCCGAGGGCGCGCATCTGCGCGACGTGCTGGGCGGCCACCTGCAGCGCATCGACGCGTTGTGCCAGGACGCCGCGGCATCGGCCGGTGCCCAGCCAACCGCGATCCGCGAGCGCCTGCGCCGTCAACTCGCCGATCTGATGGGCGCGGTGCCGCCGCTCAACGAGGAGCGCTTCGCCCAGGAGGTCGCGGTCCTCGTCCAGAAGGCCGACGTGCGCGAGGAGATCGACCGGCTGCGCGCCCATATCCGCCAGGCGGGCGACCTGATCGCCGCGGCCGAGCGCGGCGAACCGGTCGGGCGCAAGTTCGACTTCCTGTGCCAGGAGTTCAATCGCGAGGCCAACACGCTGTGTTCCAAGGCTTCCGAGATCGATCTGACCCGCATCGGCATCGACCTGAAGAGCGCCATCGAGCAGATGCGCGAACAGGTCCAGAACGTCGAATAGCGGCGCAACGGCTTACGGGGGAGACAGCGGCGATGGCACAGGCGCGGATCGGGCGGCGGGGCTTGATGCTGGTGCTGTCCTCGCCCTCGGGCGCCGGCAAGACGACGCTGTCGCGCCTGCTGCTGCAGCGCGATGCCGAGATCACCCTGTCGATTTCGGTCACGACCAGGCCGCGTCGCTCGGCCGAGGTCGACGGCGTCGACTACCATTTCGTCACGCCGGTGCAGTTCGACGGGCTGGTGCAGCGGCACGAGCTGCTCGAGCACGCCAAGGTGTTCGACTACTACTACGGCACTCCGCGCGCGGCGGTCGAGGGCGCGCTGTCCGAAGGCCGCGACATCATGTTCGACATCGACTGGCAGGGCCGCCAGCAGCTCGCCGAGCAGGCGCGGGCCGACATGGTCAGCGTCTTCATCCTGCCGCCGACCACGCGCGAGCTGGAACGCCGCCTGCTGCAGCGCGCTCAGGACACGCCCGGCGTCGTCGCCAAGCGCATGGCCAAGGCCGCCGACGAGATGACGCACTACATCGAATACGACTACGTCATCGTCAACCACGACGTCGAAGCCAGCATGGCGCAGCTGCGCTCGATCCTGGCGGCCGAGCGGCTCAAGCGGGAGCGCCAGATCGGGTTGGGTGAGTTCGTCAAGGCGCTGCGCGAGGGGCAGTAGGGGCGCCCGCGCGCGCCTGTTCGGGAAACTTGATACGGAAGCGCGCCGCCACCGGCGGCTGGCCGGTCACTTCCGACACCAGCAGCGCGGTGCGATCCTCGATCGCGTCCTCCAGCCGGCGCATGAAGGCGTCGCGGTCCAGACCGGTCTCGATCGGCGGCAGGAATTCCAGGATGGCGCGGCCCGGCCGCTTGCGCCAGTTGCGCTCCGGCCATACCAGCCCCAGGCAATGCGCCACCGGCACCACCGGCAGATTCAGATCGCGGTAGAGATAGTAGATGCCGGTCCGGTAGCGCTCCTTCTCGCCCACCGGCATCAGATGTCCCTCGGGATAGATCGCGATGTTGCGGCCGGCGTCGAAGGCGCGGCGCGCGAAGGTTGAGAGGTTTTCCCGCTCCCGGCCGCCGCCGCAGGTGTCGACGCGGATCATTTCCAGCTTGCGCAGGATCGTTCCGACCAGCGGATAGGCCCACAACTCGCGCATGGCGACGAAGGCGATGTCCGGCACCTCCGCCGCCATCACCATCCCGTCCGCCTCGCTCTGGTGCTTGCTGGCGATCAGGCTCGGGCCGGAGGCGGGGACGAATTCGCGGCCGCGCACCTCGACCTCCATGCCGCCGATCCGGCGCATCATCCAGACCACGACCCGGCCCCAGGACCGCAGCCCCCAGGCCATGACCGAGCGCCCTGGGACCACCGTCAGGGGTATCAGGAACAGGGCGAAGAGCACCGTGTAGCCATAGAAAAAAGCGTTGAACGCGAACGAGCGCATAGATTGCCTCAATAGCGGAACGCATTTATTGTAGTGAGCGCTTACTCACTTTTCAAGCGACGTCGGGCGAATCGGCGCCTTATCCGTCGCCACAGCCGGCGCAGGCGAATGACGGTGCCGCGCGCCGGCGGGCGCTTGCGTTGCAGGAAAAGTCCAATCTTTGCAATGCGATCGCCGTCGAGCTCGGAAACGACAAGCTGCGCCGGGCCGATTTCGACGCGATCGCCGACCACCGGTTTGCGTCCCAGCCGCCGGCGCATCAGATCGCCCAGCGCCAGCTCGCGGTCGGTTGCCGCCACCGGCAACCCGTAGAGATCCGACAAGGTCGCCGCCGGCGTCGCGGCAGAAAACACAAAGTCTCCAATGACTTCGTCCTCGGCGCGCGTGGTGCGGCTGGCGAAGAGACGGTCCAGCGCCAGCGAGGTTTCCGGCGGCGTCAGCAGCAGCAGAGTGTCGCCCGCCTCCAGGCGCTCGATGGCGTTGCGGGCCAGCGCCACGTTGTTGCGCAGCACCGCCAGCACCCGCGTACGGTCGGGCAGGCCGAGCTGGCCGAAAGCGCGACGGGCGGCGAGGCTGTTGGCGCCGACGCGATACGACATCAGATCGCGATCGCCGGTCATCGGCGCGCCGAGATCGACCTGATCGCCGCTCTGCGGGCTGGGCGGAACCATCAGGCCAAGCCAGCGCGCGGCGGGCGCGATCGTCCAGCCCTGCACGACCAGCGAGGCGATCACCACGACGAAGGCGACGTTGAAAAACAGCGTGGCGTTCTGCAGTCCGGCTACGACCGGGATCGTGGCCAGGAAGATGGGGACGGCGCCGCGGAGGCCCACCCAGCCAATGAAGACTATTTCACTCCAGTTGAAGCGAAATGGCAGAAGGCAGATCGCCACCGAAACCGGCCGTGCGATCAGCATCAGTCCCAATGCCACTGCAAGCGCCGGCGCCAGATCGGGCACCAGGCTGGAGGGAGTTACCAACAAGCCGAGCAGCAGGAACATGACGATCTGACTCAGCCAGGCCAGGCCGTCGTGGAAGCGGGCGATATGCTGGCGGGCGCGATGGCGGCCGAGGCCGAACACCAGGCCGGCGACGTAAATGGCAAGAAAGCCACTGGCATCCAGGGTCTGCGCCAGGGCAAAGACGAAAATGCCGCTTGTAACGACGAGGATCGGGTACAGGCCGGTCGCGATCGAGGCGCGATTGACAGCCCAAAGCAGAGCGGCGCCGCCCGCGAGGCCGATAATGCCGCCGCCGGCCATCTGGGTGAGAAACAGGGCAAAGGCGTCCATCGTCGAGAAGGCTTCTCTCGCCTCGACCACCTGCACCAGCAGCACCGTCAGAAAGACAGCCGTGGGATCGTTAAGTCCGGATTCGACCTCCAGTGTCGCGCCGACCCGGCGCTCGATGGCGTTGCTGCGCCGGTTGAGCAGCGGAAAGACCGCGGCGGCGTCGGTCGAGCCGACGATGGCGCCGAGCAGGGCGCCCTCGATCAGCGGCAGGCCAAGAATGGGAGCGACGATCAACCCTCCTATGCCGGCGGTCAGAATGACACCGACGGTTGCGAGAGTCGTTGCCGGAGGGGCCGCAAGGCGGAGGGATTCGCGGGAGGTCCGCAGGCCGCCGTCGAACAGGATGATGGCCAGCGCGACCGAACCGACGACGTAGGTGAGGCCGAAATTGTCGAACTCTATGCCGATCGGGCCATCGACGCCCACCAGCATGCCGATGCCCAGGAACAGCAGCAGCAGCGGGGCCCCGATCCGGGCGAACACCAGGCTCGCGAAGATGCTTACCAGCACCAGCGCCGCGCCGACCAGGATCAGGGTGAAAGCGAATTCCATCGATGAATGCCGAGTAATGCCGCAAGAGTTTCAACCGGGGCATTGTGCCACCGTTCTTCGGCATTAATACGGCGAAGACGCCGAGCGCGGGAGGTTTTCTTCTACACGCCCGTCTGAGAGGCGAGATAGGCGCGCGCCAGACGGCAAAACGCGTCGAGGTCGAGTTCCTCGGCCCGCGCCGTGGGCTCGATCATCGCGGCCGAGAGCAGCGCTTCGGGCTCCGCGACCAGCGATTTCAGCGCCGCCCGCAGCATCTTGCGACGCTGGCCGAAGGCGGCCGCGGCGACGCGCTCGAGAGCAGCGGCATCGACATCGGCCGGACGATCGGCGCGCGGGCGCAGCTGCACCACGGTCGACACCACTTGCGGCGGCGGCGTGAAGGCGCTGGGCGGAACGAGAAACAGCGGCTTGATCGCACAGTGGAACTGGGTCGCCACGCTCAGCCGGCCATAGGCCTTGGTGCGCGGTTTTGCCAGCAGCCGGTCGGCGACTTCCTTCTGGAACATCAAGGTCATCGACGTGAAGGAGGCCGCCTGCTTCAGCCATTGCAGCAGCAAGGCGGTGGAAACGTTGTAGGGAAGATTGGCGATGATCTGCCGCGGACCATCGCCCAGCGCCGTCAGATCTACCGTAAGCGCATCGGCTTCAACGATGTTCAGGCGGCCGGGCCATGCCGCCTGCAGGTCGTGCAGCGCCGGCAGGAACCGCGCGTCGCGTTCGACGGCAACGACACGGCGGGCGCCGGCCGCGAGCAGCGAGCGGGTCAGCCCGCCCGGGCCGGGCCCGATCTCGAACACCGTGCCCTGATCGAGCGGATCGCCGGCGCGGGCGATGCGGGCGGTGAGATTCTGATCGAGCAGGAAATGCTGTCCGAGCGATTTGCGCGCGCCCAGCCCGTAACGCGCGATGACCTCGCGCAGCGGCGGCAGGGAGGGCTGGCCGGATGGCGAGGTCACGAACGGGCGAGCCGGTGGCGCGACAGTCGCGCGGCGAGATCGAGCGCGGCGATGAAGCTCTGCGGGTTGGCGCGACCGCTGCCGGCGATATCGAAGGCGGTGCCGTGATCGGGCGAGGTCCGGACGAAGGGCAGGCCCAGCGTGACGTTGACGCCGCCGAAGAAGTCCAGCGTCTTGAGCGGGATCAGCGCCTGGTCGTGGTAGAGGCACAGCGCGGCGTCGTAGCGGGCACGGGCCTCGGCATGGAACATCGTGTCGGGCGCATGCGGGCCGGTGGCGGCGATGCCCAGGTCCTGCAGGGCGCGGATGGCCGGGGTGACGATATGTTTCTCCTCGTCGCCCAGCGTGCCGCCTTCGCCGGCATGGGGGTTGAGACCGGCAACGGCCAGGCGCGGCGCGGCGATGCCGAAATCCTGCGTCAGCGCCTGAGCGGTAATGGCGCCGGCCTCGACGATCATGTCCGTGGTCAGCGCTTCGACGGCGCGGCGCAATGCCATGTGCACCGTCACGGGCACCACGCGCAGAACCTCGCTCGCCAGCATCATGACGGCGCGATGGCCGCTGGCGGGGCCGCCAGCCAGTTCGAGCAGGTACTCCGTATGCCCGGGAAAGCGGAAGCCGGCGCCGTAGAGCGTCGCCTTGTGGATGGGATTGGTCACGACCGCCGCCGCCTGCCCGCCGCGCGCCAGTTCCACCGCCCGGTCGATGCTGGCGATCACCGCCTCGGCCGCTCGCGCGTCCGGTTTGCCCGGCGACACCAGGTCAGGCAGCGGCACCGGCACCGGCAGCACCGGCAGCGCATCGGGGAATATCCCGGACGTCTGCTCGGGGCGATCAATGACGCGGATCGGGCACTTCAAGCCGCTGCGCTCGGCCAGCGCCTGCAGCCGATCCGGATCGTCGAGTGCGAAGAACTGCGGCGCGCCCTCGCGTCGCTGGCGCCACGCCATCAACGTCAGTTCGCCGCCGATGCCGGCCGGTTCGCCCATGGTCACGGCCAGGGGCGGGACGGGGCCGACGATGCTGCCGGCCGGCGGCATGCGTCAGATCCGGATATCGACCGTTGCGGTCTGCCGCAACTCGCGAATGTACTTGCGCGCCATCAGCTCGAGACGCTGCTGGACCAGTGAATTCATGATCTGATTGCGGCTCGGCAGGCCGTCGCCACCTTCGCTGCGGCAGATCATCAGTATCTTGACGCCTTCGGCGGTGCGCAGCGGCGCGCTGGGCTGGTTGACCTTGAGGCCGGCAACGGCCTGGCGCGCTTCGCCGTCGATGGCGCTGATCTGGCCGGTGCCGAGCGTCGAAGCGCGGCCGCCCTTGACCTCGCGCGCCAGAGTGGCGAGATCGGCGCAGCTATTGGCGTTCTCGGCGAGTTGCTGGGCGAGATTCATTTGGCTGGCGACGTCGCGCGCATTGGCGTTGGCCGGCAGTGGCAACACGAGCTGGTCGACCTGCACTTCGACGTCGCCCTCGCGGCCGCCGCCCTGAAAGGTGCGGCGCTCGATGAGGAACAAAATGTGGATGCCCGCCAGGGTGCGGATCGGCGCCGAGGTTTCGCGCGGTTGCAGCGCGGCTACGGCGCGCTCGAGCGCCGGGTCGAGCTGTCCGGGCTGCAGCCAGCCCAGGTCGCCGCCCTGGGACGCGCTCGGGCTCTGTGAGAATTGCTGCGCCAGCACCGGGAACGGGGTGCCAGCCTTGATGCGCTGGACGATGGTCTCGGCGGTGCGCTGCACTTCGCCCTCCAGCTGCGGCCGGTCGACCGGCAGGAAGATTTCGGCGACGCGGTTCTCCGGCTTGCCGATATTTTCGCGCAGCTTGGCCAGCGTTTCGTCGATCTCCGTGTCGGATATGTCGACCTGCGGCTGCAGGCGGCGACGAACCACTTTCTGCCACGCCAGATTGGCGCGAATCTGTTCGAGAGCGGCGGTCGGCGGCACCTGGGCGCTCTGCAGGAATGCCTTGAACTGGCCGGGAGGCCAGCGATTGGCCTTCTCGATGCGTTCGACAGCCTCTTCCAGTTCCTTGTTGCTGACCTGGATGCCGAGCCGCTTGGCTTCCTGAAGCTGCAGCTTCTCCTCGATCATGATGCGCAGCAGCTGGCGCGCCACGCGCTGGCGCGTTTCGTTGTTGTCCTCGAGACGGGAGGCGAGAATCGCCAGCCGGGTGCGCGAGATCAGGTCGTAGACAGAGATGATGTCTTCGTTGACGGTCGCCGCGATGCGGGTCAGTTCCTGGCCGGCGGCCGTGCGCGCCGACGCGAATGTCAGGGCCAGAGCGAAAACGGCCAGCAGCCGGTAGATCCAACGCCTCATTGATTCTTCGTCGCTCCCTAAACCCGCGGCCGCGCGGCCGCTATATATAGCGCAAGCCGCGCAGTGGCGCGACATGGTCAAAAACGGTGGTTTCTCAGGGGCTTCCTCGTCAGTACACGCGCGACTGCAGGCTCGTGAACTGCTTGAAGACCACCTGCACCAGGACCCGGAAATCGGGGTCCACTTCGCGGTCGCGGTAAAGGCGCCGCTGGGCATCAAGGGCGAAAATGAAGCATTCGTCCTCGTATTTCAACCGCCCGCCATAGTGCCGGGTCTTGCCGGCCTCGATGTCGTGCGACCAGATGGCGCCGACCGACCAGGTATCGGTGAGCTGCGAGGTCGCGCCGATGTTGATTTCCTGCCGGTCGCCGAAGTCGTTGGGAGCGATCAGCGTGTCGTCGATGAAGAGGTAGTTCAGCGACAGGCGGAACTCCTTGGGACCGATATTGGTGAGCAGATCGGCCTGCCGGACGTCCAGGGTGCGGCTGTCGAAGCGCAGGCGGGCGAAGCCGTCCCAGATATCGCCCGGATTGACCGCGATGGCGGCGACGATGTCGGAAAAATTCGAACTGGTCTGGTTGTCGACGAAGGACTGGCGGTCGTTCAGCCGGTAGCTCTGGCCGATGAAAGCCGTCGAGGCGCCGCCCTTGGTGTCGAAGAGTCCAAACTTGACGCCGTAGGTGATGCGCTGGCCGCCTTCGACGCGATCGCTGCCGACGAAGCGGTTGGCGTTGAACAGGTTGGTCTCGTCGAAGACGATGTCCTGGGCGTTCTCGTTGGGAATACGCCACTGCCGGCCGAGCGACGGGGCCACCGACACGCTGACGATCGGCTCGATCATCTGGTAGTTGCCGGCGCCGTCGTGACGCACCAGCGGCCAGCGCCAGTCCAGTGTCGCCTGCGGCACAACGCGCCCGGTGACGCCGGAGAACTCCCTGCCGGGATTCTGCGGATCCTCGATGCTGTCGACGTTGTAGATGTCGCCCTGCACCGTGGCGGTGAAGTTCCACACGTCGCCCCAGCCGCCGATATAGGGCTTGGTCCAGCCGACCTTGGCCGAGAGCTTGTTGCTGTCGGAGCCGTCGCGTCGGTAAATGTTGGCCGCCTCGGCCTGAAAGATGTAATGGCCGCCCCAGGCGTCGGGGTCGCCCGTCATGTCGAGCTGCAGCAGCGGCGCCACGATCGGCAGATCGGGGTCGTCGAGATCCTGGCGCAGTTCCTGGAAGGCGTAGGTGCGAAAATTGGCATAGGACCGCCGCGAGAAGCCTTCGACGAAAGCCTGCGACGTCAGGTAGGAGGGCGAGCCGTAGCCGAAGCGACGCAGGTACGTCTCATCGGTGGTGCGCTTGACGTCGAAGCCCGCCCGCCAGATATCGCTCAACTCGAAGCGCCCCTCGGCATCGATATGGCCGCGAAACTTCTTGTCGTTCCCCGCGTCCTCGATCTTGCCGTAGGTGGCGCTGCCCAGCACATTGAGCGTGCCTGCCTCGAAACGGTGCCGGTATTCCAGCCCAAGCTGCGGCAGATTGCTGGTGAAGACGCGCGGGTAGACCGTCAGGTCGCTGTGGCCGTTGATCTCCCAGTAATACGGAACGGTGGTCCAGAAACCCAGCGAGCTCGATCCGCCGAATTCCGGCGCCAGCACGCCGGTGCGGCGCTTGACCGTCGGATCGGCGTGCGAGAAATACGGCGTGTAGGCGACCGGGACGCCCCACATCTCCAGCGTCACGTCCTCGTAGTAGACGTTGCGGCTGGCGCGATCGTGCAGGACCTTGTCCGCCTTGAGCTGCCACAGCGGCGGCCGTTCGGGATCCTCCTTGCACAATTCGCAGGGCGAAAACACGGCCTTGGTGAGCAGCGTTCGCTGGCCGTTGCGCAACGTTCCGCCATTGGCGGCGAATCGGCTGTTGTCCGACATCAGCAGCCTGATGTCGCGCGCCACGCCGTTCTTCAGGTCGCCACTGATCTCGACGTAGTCGGCGAAGGCGACCTCGCCGGTCGGCTCCATCACCGCCACATTGCCCGACGCCGACATGATGTCGGCCTTGCGGTTGTAGCTGACGGTGTCGGCCATCAGCACGCGATCGTTCTGGAACATCTCGACCCGCCCGCGCAGGGTGACGATGTCGAGCTGCTTGTCGTAGTGGACCTCGTCGGCGGCGAAGACCAGCGGCTGGTCGGTGCGCGGCGCCTGGCGTTCCTGCGCGACGGCGGCAAAGGGCGCCAGCCCGGCTGTGCCGGAGCTCAGCGCCAGCGCCAGCGCGGTCGAGATGCCGACCGCCGCCTTGTAGCCGGCAGGCGCCACTCGCAACACGTTGCCGCTCAGCACTGGCACAAGAGGTCGTCCCCAATAGCTCCGCATCGGCGCGCGCGGGACGTTGCCCGGCGGCCGGCCGCAGTATAATGCGGCGTTTCCGCCAAATCCTAGGAACAAATCCAGCGATCCCAGCGCCTAGCGCGGGCGAATTTATGTGACGGGCCATGTTCGCCGGCAAGGGGCTTGCCGAAACCGCTTTTTTTTGAGGTATCGGCATGGCACGTTTCGCCCGACAGGCCCCGCAGAGGCGATACGTCGCCCGCCTTGCGCCAAGAGGAACCGCAATGAAAATCAGCTTCGCCGAACCGACACGCTACACCTCCGGCAATGTCGCCGCCTTCGTCGCCGCCGACGGCAAGATGCTGCCCGCCGCCGCTGCCCTCGACAAGCAGACCAAGGGCGCGCTGAAGCGGGCGATGGCGTCGAGCCGGTTCAGCGGCAAGAAGGGGCAGCTGCTGTCGGTGATGGCGCCCGCAGGTACTCGCATCGACCGCGTCACGCTGGTCGGCGTGGGCAAAAAGGGCGAGATGGACGCTCTGGCGGCCGAAGCGGCCGGCGCGAAGCTGGTCGTCGATGCCAACGGCGCGGCGCAGAAGACGCTGGTCGTGGCGCTGGATCTGCCCGAAGGCAGCAAGATCGAGGCGCCGGAACTGGCGGCGCGGCTGGCGCTCGGTGCCAAGCTGCGCTCATACCGCTTCGACAAGTACCGCACCAAGGAGAAACCCGACGCCAAGCCGACCCTATCGAGCTTCGCGGTCGGACTGAAAGGTTCGAGCGCCGCGCAGCGCCGCTATGCGGTGATCGGCAAGGCGGCCGACGCCGTGTTCTTCACCCGCGATCTGGTGGCGGAACCCGCCAACGTCCTCTATCCCGAAACGCTGGCCGCCAAATGCCGCGAACTCTCCAAGCTGGGGGTCAAGGTCGAGGTGCTGGGCGAGGCGGCGATGAAGAAGCTGGGCATGGGGGCGCTGCTCGGCGTCGGCCAGGGCTCGGCGCGTGAATCCCAGCTCGTCGTCATGACCTGGATGGGCGGGCCCAAGGGCGAGAAGCCGGTGGCGCTGGTGGGCAAGGGTGTCTGCTTCGACACCGGCGGCATTTCGCTGAAGCCGGCCGGCGGCATGGAAGACATGAAGTGGGACATGGGCGGTGCCGCGGCCGTGATCGGCGCCATGCACCTGCTGGCCGGCCGCAAGGCGCGCGCCAACGTCGTCGGCGTCGTCGGTCTGGTCGAGAACATGCCGTCGGGCACCGCGCAGCGGCCGGGCGACGTAGTGACGTCGATGTCGGGACAGACCATCGAGGTCATCAATACCGACGCCGAGGGCCGGCTCGTGCTGGCCGACGCGCTCTGGTACACGCAGAAGAAATTCAATCCGCAGGCGGTGATCGATCTGGCGACGCTGACCGGCGCCATCATCATCGCGCTCGGCCACGAATACGCCGGCATGTTCGCCAACGACGACAAGCTGGCGAACATGCTGAGCGCGGCCGGCGAGAAGAGCGGCGAGAAGGTGTGGCGCCTGCCGCTGGGCGAGAACTACAATAAGGAGATCAACTCCGACATCGCCGACATGAAGAACGTCGGCTCGGGCCGCGGCGCGGGGTCGATTACGGCGGCGCAGTTCCTCGAGCGCTTCATCGTGCCGCGCATGCCCTGGGCGCATCTCGACATCGCGGCGATGGCCTGGAGCAACCGCGACCTGCCGACTTCGCCGAAAGGCGCGACGGGCTACGGCGTGCGGCTGCTGAACCGGCTGATCTCGGACAACTACGAGGCCAAGGAATAGCGGCGGAGGAAGCGTGGCCGAGGTCAGCTTCTACCACCTGACGCGATCGACGCTGGAGCAGACGCTGCCGCGGCTGCTGGAGAAGGCGCTGCAGGGCGGCGCGCGTTGCGTCGTGCTGGCCGGTTCGCCCGAGCGCGTCGAGGCGTTGAACGCGCATCTGTGGACCTACGATGCGGCCTCGTTCCTGCCGCACGGCACGGCGCGCGACGGCAATGCCGAGCGCCAGCCGATATGGCTGACCGACCAGGACGAGAATCCGAACGCGGCCAGCATGCTGTTCCTGACCGACGGCGCGCAGTCGGCGCGGATGGCCGACTACGCGCGCTGCTTCGAACTGTTCGACGGGCGCGACGAGACGGCGGTGGAAGCCGCGCGCCAGCGCTGGAAGCAGTATCGCGAGGCGGGCCACGCGGTGTCGTACTGGCAGCAGGGCGACCGCGGCGGCTGGGAGAAGAAGGCGTGAAGCGAAAGGATCGAGCATGACGATGGCGTGCGTACGTGGCGTACTGGCTGCGCTGGCGCTGGCGCTCGCCCTGGCGGCGATGCCGGCCGCCGCCCAGGATTCGCAGGCGGACCGGGTGGTGGCGGCGAGGGAGCTGCTCAAGGTGCAGCGCATGGACACGATGATGAACGAGATGGCGACTGCCATCGCCGAGACGTTGCCGCCGGCCGAGCGCGAGTCGTTCCGCCAGGTGCTGATGGAGGATCTCGACATCGCGACGCTGGAATCGGCGGCGACCAACGCCATGGTCAAGACCTTCACCACGAGCGAAATCCGCGCCATGGCGCAGTTCTACGGCTCGCCCGAGGGCCAGTCGATCCAGCGCAAGATGGGCCCTTACATGGCCGAGATCATGCCTATCCTGCAGGCGGCGACCATGAAGGCGGCGCAACGCTATATCGAGCGACGCGGCGCGCCGCCGCCGCCGCAAAGGCGCTGACATGCACGTGCTCTACGGGCGGCCGGGCTGGGGTTCGGCGCTGGTCGAGGCGCAGCTGGCCTGGTACGGGCTGCCGTTCGAGACGGTCGATCTGGACGATCTGTTCAAGTCTGCGGCGGCGCGCGATCGGCTGGCGAAGGTCAATCCGCTGGCGCAGGTCCCGACGTTGCAGATGCCGGACGGTTCGGTGATGACCGAAAGTGCTGCGATCACCCTGCTGCTGGGCGACGCCGGCGGTGCGCGCTCGCTGGCGCCAGCGGCGGGCGATCCGTCGCGGGCGGCATTCCTGCGCTGGCTGGTGTTCCTGGTGACCAACGTCTATCCGACCTTCACCTATGGCGATGACCCTGCGCGCTTCGTGCCGGATGAGACCGCGCGTGCGGGCTATCTCGAGCGGGTCAACGCCTGGCGCGAGCGCATGTGGTCGATCGTCGAGGCGGAAGCGGTCACGCCGTGGTTCTGCGGATCGCGATTCAGCGCCATCGACATCTATGTTGCGGTCATGACGCGTTGGACGCCCAAGCGGCCGTGGTTCGCCGCCAACTGTCCCAAACTGACGGCGATCGCGCGCAAGGTCGACGCCCTGCCTGAACTACAGGGCGTCTGGGCGCGGCATTTCCCCGAAGGCTAGACCGTGGCGATCGGCGTCGCCGGCGAGCCGACGGCGCCGGGCAGGCGCAGCGGCGGCGCGGTGAGCAGGAAGCGGTTGCGGCGATTGGCGCGCAGCCAGCCGGCCAGCTCGTGCAGGTACCACAATTCGCCCAGATGCACGCCGAGCTTGAACAGGCAGTGCTCGTGCAGCGGCAGGCCGGCATGGCAGTCGCCCGAGCCGGGCAGGGCGGGCACGCCCTCGACGCCGTAATTGTCGGCGATCAGCACGGCGAGGTTGCTGTCGGTGATCCAGTTCAGCAGCCGCCCGTCTCGGCCGTTCAGCACGGCGCAGGAATTGTGCAGCTTTTCGCCGTCGGGATCGCGGTTCATCTCGAGGATCATGGTGGCGAAGCCGGTGTGCAGCAGCACCATGTCGCCGCTCTCGACCTCGACCTTGTCCTTCTGCATCACCGCCATCAGCTCGTCGTAGCCGATCTGGGCGCGGGCGCGGCCGTGATGGGCGTGCAGGTCGATCAGAACGCCGCGGCCCTGCACGCCCTGGAACGCCATGTTCTCGATGCCAAGCCGGCGGGCGGCGGAAGGCTGGCCTGGTGCCGCGCCGGTGCCGTAATCGTGCGGTCCGACCACGTCGATGCCGGCGCGCCAGCCGTTGTAATAGACCGGCTCCGCCTTGCCGTCGCCGTCGGCGTCGAAATGGCTGCCGACATGCGCCAGCGAATCCCACTGGGTCGAATACTGCAGGGTCAGCAGCACGCGATCGTCGGAGACGATGTCGGTGTAGTGCGGATCGGCCTTGGCCATGGGAAAGTTGAAGCGCGGCATGTCGGCATCGCCGGTCGGCTGCAGCACCGGCGGCGTGCGCCGCGGGTTGAGCAGGCTGCCGCCGGGATAGTCGAGCGGCAGGCTGAGGCAGAAGCTGCGGCCTTCGCGCACTTCGGCGACGCCCTGGCGGACTTTCTCGGGGGTGAGCAGGTTCAGCCTGCCGAGCTGATCGTCCGCCCCCCAGTCGCCCCAGGTCGAACCTTCAGGCCGGTTTTTCCAGCGCGCCATGATTCTCCTCCCCCATTATATCGGGATCATGCCGGCCAGGGTTGTCGGCGGCAACGATTCCCGACAGGCGGCATGGCATCTATGCCTTCGCCGCTCTATCGGCCGCGGACGGTTGGGATAGACTGTATTCTAGGAGTCCCGCGAGGAGCCTTGACGCACATGAATTCGAAGATCGTTCTGGCCGGCCTGCTGCTGTGCGCCCTGGCCGCGCCGGTGCATGCGCAGACGCCGGCCGAGCTCGCCTATTGCGACCAGCTTGCGGCGTACTACGACCGCTACAACAAGCGCGGCGAGGGCATGTCGAACGCCGGCGGCATCGACCGCATCGTCGGCCACGACCGCTGTCGCAAGGGCGAAGTCGCTGCCGGCACGGCGCAGCTGCAGCGCGCCATCCGATCGATCGGTTTTGATCCGCCCAAACGACCACAGTAGCGGTCAGAGCAGCGATCAGGCCTCGGCGGCCTCGCGCAATTCGCGCTCGGCGGCTTCGAGCCGTTCGTTGGCCTCAAGCCAGTCGCCTTCCGCCTCCGCCAGGGCATTCTGGAGCGAACCCGCTTCGATCTGCAGCTCGCGGATCGCCTCGGCCGGGCCGCTGTAGAGCGCTGGATCGGCCAGTTTCTGCCGGATCGCCTCGTTCTTCTTGCCCAGCCGCGCCACCATGGCTTCGGCCTCTGACACCGCCTTGCGCAGCGGTGCCAGCCGGGCGCGGATCTCGGCCTGGGACTTGCGCCGCTCGCGGGCCGTCTCGGTGGCGACCGGTCGGGCGTCGGATTTCGGCGGCCCGGCGACGCGGGCGGGCTTGTCCTCGCCGCCGCGCTGTCCGAGCAGCAGCCGCTGGTAGTCGTCGAGGTCGCCGTCATAGGGCCGGCAGGCGCCATCGGCCACCAGCCACAGCGTGTCGGCGACGAGCCGCAGCAGATGCGTGTCGTGGCTGACCAGCACGACGGCGCCGCGATAGTCGTTCAGCGCCTCGATCAGCGCTTCGCGGGCGTCCATGTCGAGATGGTTCGTGGGCTCGTCCAGCAGCAGGATGTGCGGCGCTTCCACGCTCATCAGCGCAAACAGCAGCCTGGTGCGCTCGCCGCCGGACAGCCGGCCGACCTCCAGCGTCGCCTTGGTGCCGGAGAAGTAGAACCGGCCGAGATGGTTGCGCAGCTTCTGCTCGTTGGCGTCGGGCATCAGTCGCCGCACGTGGTCGAGAGGCGTGTCGCGCATGTCGAGTTCTTCGGTCTGGTGCTGCGCGAAATAGCCGACGCGCAGCTTGCCCGACTTGCGCAAGCTGCCGGCCTGAAGTTTCAGCCGGTCGGACAGCACCCGCACCAGGGTCGACTTGCCGTTGCCGTTGGCGCCGAGCAGGGCGATGCGATCGTCCATGTCGATGCGCAGGTTGAGCCCCGACAGCACCGGCCTGCCGCCATAACCTGCCTGGCCGTTCTCGATGGTGATCAATGGCGGCGGCAGCTCGGCGGGCGAGGGGAAGTCGAAACCGACCTCCTTCTCGTGCGCCAGCAGCACAACGGGCTCGAGCTTCTCGATCATCTTGAGGCGCGATTGCGCCTGGCGCGCCTTGGAGGCCTTGGCGCGGAAACGGTCGACGAACTCCTGCAGGTGCTTGCGCTGCGCCTGCTGGCGTGCGGCCTGCGACATCAGGTTTTCCTGGCGTTCGCGGCGGGTACGCTCGAAGCGGTCGTAGTTGCCGGTATATGCGACGAGCTTGCCGGCATCGATATGGGCGATCTGCTCGATGGCGCCGTTCAGCAGATCGCGATCGTGGCTGACCAGGATCAGCGTGTGCGGATAGTTGCGGAGGTAGCTTTCCAGCCAGAGGCGCGCTTCGAGATCGAGATGGTTCGATGGTTCGTCGAGCAGCAGCAGGTCGGGCTGCGAGAACAGCACCGCGGCCAGCGCCACGCGCATGCGCCAGCCGCCGGAGTACGAGTTGCACGGGCGCTGCTGCGCTGCGTGATCGAAGCCAAGACCGTCGAGGATGCGGGCGGCGCGCGCTGGCGCGCTATGGCTCTGGATGTCGGCGAGCCGATTGTGGATCTCGGCGATGCGCTGCGGATCGGTAGCGGTTTCGGCCGCCGCCAGCAGCCCGGCCCGCTCAATGTCGGCCGCCAACACGGTTTCGAGCAGGGACTCTGGACCATCGGGCGGGTCCTGCGCCATGCGGCCGACGCGCAGGCCGGGCTGGATCGAGATCGCGCCCTGATCGGGCTGCAATTCGCCGTCGATCAGCTTGAGAAGGGTCGACTTGCCGGCGCCGTTGCGGCCGACCAGGCCGACGCGCTTGCCGGCGGCGACGCTGAGGCTGGCCTGCTCGAAAATCGGCTGGCCGCCGACGCGATATGTCAGATCGACGATGCTGAGCATGGGGCGGGGGCATTAGCACAGGCGGCCCGTCCGGCCAAGGCCGACCGGTTGCGGGCCGGGGGGAAACCGTCTATAAGCCCGCGACTTTTCGCACCAGCGGGTAAGAGAAATGGCCAAGGAACGCACACTTTCGATCATCAAGCCGGACGCGACGCGCCGCAATCTGACGGGCAAGATCAACGCCCGCTTCGAGGATGCCGGCCTGCGCATCGTCGCCCAGAAGCGTCTGCACCTGTCGCGCCAGCAGGCCGAGCAGTTCTACGGCGTGCACAAGGCGCGCCCCTTCTTCAACGATCTGTGCACCTTCATGACCTCCGGCCCGGTGGTCGTCCAGGTGCTGGAAGGCGACAACGCCGTTGCCAGGAACCGCGAGATCATGGGCGCGACCGACCCGGCCAAGGCCGATGCCGGCACCATCCGCAAGGATTTCGCCGAATCGATCGAAGCCAATTCGGTGCATGGTTCGGATTCGGCGGAGAATGCCGCCACCGAAATCGCGTTCTTCTTCGCCGGCACCGAAATCGTCGGCTGAGGCCAGCCTCACGACAGCAAAAAAGCGGCCCGACGGGCCGCTTTTTCATTGCGCGCGAGGCAGCGCGATCAGAGCAGGAACAGCGCCATCACGATCAGCAGCAGCGCCACGCCAACCACGCCATAGTTGGTCAGCTTGATGAAGTTACCCCACATCTCGCGATGCGAGCGCATGTCGAAATCGTCCGCCATCAACCCTCTCCTCGGCGCGCCCCGTCGGCCGTTCGTGGCCGTTATACTCAATGCCGCGGACGAAGGAAAGAGGCGCGGCGCCTGAAATTGAACGCCGGTTCAGTGCGACAACCCGTTGCAGGCGCTCAATCTTTCCCGCGCCGTTGGGGCCAGCACGACGCGCTCGCCGCGCACCTCGATGGCACCTTCGGCAATAAGCTGCACCACAGCCGGGTACAGCCTGTGCTCGGCTTCGAGAATGCGGCTGGCGAGCGA
>JBFWZG010000062.1:0-18478 GCA_050185515.1 Reyranellaceae bacterium | reverse complement strand
GCAAATCGCGATAGCACCAGAACCCCGGGATTGTCGGGATTCTGGGCCGCCACGAACTCCTTGGCGACCAGATTCATGCCGTCGCGCAGGGGCGTGACCAGCCCGACCCGGGCGTAGCGATAGAAACCAGCGAGAGAGTTGCGCGGAAAGCTGCGATTGAGATACCTCAATGGCGCCCAGTCGAACTCGGCGTAGCGGCCATTGATGCGCCCGGCGATCTGTTCCAGTTCGCGCCGCAAGGCGCGATACTGGCGCACCTCGTTGCGGCTCGTCGGTGCGATCTGCATCATCACCACCTTGCCGCGGTGCTCCTGATGGTTGGCGAGCAGCGTCGAATAGGCGTCGAACCGCAAGGGCAGGCCCTTGCTGTAGTCAAGCCGGTCGACGCCGATGATCAGCTTGCGCGAGCCCAGGCTGTCGGTGAGGCGTTTGGTTTCGGGCCCGAGTTCTGCGGCCATCGCCGTCAGCGCGAAGCGGTCGGTTTCGATGCCTACGGGAAACACGCCCGTGCGCGCGCGACGGCCATGCGCGAACACAGCGCCGTCCGGTCCGGTTTCGCCGCCCGCGTCGTGATCGATGAAGTCGCGGAAGGCCCGTGCATCGCTTTCGGTCTGAAATCCGATCAGGTCGAAATGGCAGAGATCCTCTACCAGTCTTTCGTGAAACGGCACGACCTTCAGCACTTCGGGCGCGGGAAAGGGAATATGCAGGAAGAATCCGATGCGATTGCGCAGGCCGCGCCGACGCAGCGCCGCGGCAAGGGGCATGAAATGGTAGTCGTGGACCCAGATCAGATCGTCCGGCTGCGCGACCCTGGCAATGGCTTCGGCGAAGCGCTCGTTAACCGCGACGTAGCCGGTGTAGAATGCGCGTTTGAAATCCATCAGGCCGAGCCGGTAGTGGCAGAGCGGCCAAAGCACGGAGTTCGAGAACCCGGCGTAGTAGTCCTCGTTCTCCGCGGCGGTGAGGTCTAGCGTGGCGACCGAGATGCGCCCCGCGGTCTGCACCTTGAACTCGGTGCCGGCATCGTTCGACGCCCGCTTGGCGATCTCGCCGCTCCAGCCGATCCACATGCCGCCGTACTTGCGCAGGGCCTCACGCACCGCGATAGCCAGCCCGCCGGCGCGGGCCGCATGTTCGCCGGGCAGGGCGACGCGATTGGAGACGATCAGGAGCCGCGCCAAAACGCCTCCTCCCAGCTCTTGCTCAAGCGCTGCGCGCAGATCACCAACCCGACCAGCGAGTAGGCTTGCGGAAAATTGCCCCACAGCTCGTCGGTGCGCGGATCGATGTCCTCCGACAGCAGGCCGACGTGGTTGCGGCAGGCGAGCAGGCGTTCGAACATGGTGCGGGCTTCTTCCTTGCGGCCGATCGAAGCCAGGGCATTGATGTACCAGAACGTGCAGACGGTGAAGGCGGTTTCAGGCATGCCGAAATCGTCCGGCTGGGCATAGCGAAGCAAATGGTCGCCGCGGCGCAAATGCCGCTCGACGGCCGCGACCGTGCCGAGATAGCGCGGATCGTCGGCGGCCAGGAATCCGATGTCGTGCAGCAGCAGCAGGCTGGCGTCGATCATGCCGCCGTCGAACGCATCGACAAGCGAGTTCTCGTTGGCGTCCCAGGCCCGCTGCAGAATTGTGGACCGGATCTCATTGGCGCTCTGACGCCAGTAGCGGGCGCGCTCGTTCTCGCCCAGATGGACGGCGATCTTGCCCAGCCGGTCGCAGGCTGCCCAGCACATGGCGCTGGAGAAGGTATGGATGCGGGCCCGGCCGCGATACTCCCACAGGCTGGCGTCCGGCTCGAAAGCGGCCGCCTTGGCGTGCTCGCCGAGTCGCTCGAGCCGATTGAACAGCGCCTTGTCGCCCTGATGCGGCAGGCGACGATCGAAGAATATCTGCGCGGCCGCCAGGATGACGCTGCCATAGGTATCGTTCTGCACCTGCGTCCACGCCGCGTTGCCGCGCCGCACCGGTCCCATGCCGCGATAGCCGGCGAGGTCCGGCACCTCGATCTCGTCCAGGGGCGTGGCGTGGGAGATCGGGTAGAGCGGCCGCAGGCGATGCTCGGGATCGAACGCGGCGGCGTTGGTGATGTAGCGGATGAAACCTTCCATCGTGCGGGTGGCGCAGAGTTCATTGAGCGCCTGGACGGTGAAATAGGCGTCACGCAGCCAGCAGAACCGGTAGTCCCAGTTGCGCCCCGACCCGCCGAACTCCGGCAGCGACGTGGTCACGGCAGCCATGATGGCGCCGGTTTCCTCGAAGCTGCACAGCTTGAGGCCGATGGCGGCACGGATTACCGCCTCCTGCCATTCGAAGGGGATCGACAGCGAACGCACCCAGTCGGTCCAGTAGCGGGCGGTGCGGTCGAGGAAGTCGTTGACGGTGGCGACCAGCGGCGCGGTCAGGCTCTCGTCGGCGCCGAGCACGAAATGCAACGGCGAGTCGAGTACGAACGGCACTTCCTCGGCGACGTAGGTGAGCGGCGCGTCGGTCGTCAGGCGCAGTGTCATGGTCGGCGAGACGTAGCGAATGTGATTCGAGCCGAACGACAGGGTCGGCGCCTGCGAGCCCCAGCCGAACAGCGGGCGCAGGCGGACGCGAAGGCGCGGCTGGCCGGCGATCGGCTCGATCTTGCGCATCAGCGTCACCGGCCGGTGGATGCGCTCGTAATTGCCGAAGCGCGGGCAGAAATCGGTGATGCGCACGGCGTTCCCGGCCTTGTCGCGCAGAATGGTGATCAGAATCGCGGTATTCTCGCGGTAGTGCTGCTCGCTTTCGGACTGGTTCTCGAGTTCGAAGGAGTATTCGCCGGCATGCTTGCCGGTGCGTGGCGACAGCAGACCGCAGAACACCGGATCGGCGTCCGGCTGCGGCAGGCAGCACCAGACCACAGACCCGCGGCTGTCGATCAGCGCGTTGATGCGGCAGTTCCCGATAATCCCCAGGTCGAGATTGCTCATGCCGCGTCTCCCCCGGCCTGCGCCTCAGGCGCGATGTCGCCCTCCAGTCGCTGCGCCAGCCGGGCCAGCCAGTCGCGCACCGCCATCGGCGTGCGCAGTGTCAGCGATGCGGCCTCATCGGGACGTTCGGCAACGGCTACCGCCAGGCCGCCACCTTCGAGCGCGGCGCGGAATCCGTCCTGGTCGGTCACGTCGTCGCCGACGAAAACGGGGATGCGGCCGAGGAAGGGCGGCCGGCGCATCAACTGGCGCACCGCCGTGTATTTGGATACGGCGGCCGGCTTGACTTCGAGCACCATCTTGCCGGGCATCGCCTTGAGGCCGGGATGGCTCGCCAGCAGCGCCGCCACCTCGCTTTCGATCCGTCCCTGTTGCTCCGGGGCGTTGCGGAAATGCAGCGCCAGTGCCTTGCCTTTATCCTCCAGCATCACGCCTGGACTGGACTCCGCGATGCCGGCCAGCGCGCCGCGCACGGCGTCGACGGTTTCCGCCTGTGCGACCGATGGCTCGGCATCGCCCTGCGCCCGCCATTCCAGCCCGTGCAGCCCGGCCGCCGGCAGCCGCAGGGGCGCAAGCAAAGCATCGATATCGGACAGCAGGCGGCCGGTGACGATCGCCACCGCCCCGTTCAGTCGCTTGGAAATGCCGGACAGAAGAGGGCCGAGATCGGCCGGCACATGAACATCTTCGGGCGAGGCGGCGATGTCGATCAGCGTTCCGTCAAGATCGAGAAACAGGGCCCACTTGCCCGGATCTCCGGGAAATTCTCCGTAAGGCTCGTTTGCGTCTGCGGAATCCGATGCGGCATTAGGCTCGGGCGCCAAGGTGCTGTCCTCGCTGAAATTCTGACTGGTTTTTCTTTATGGGCGCACCGCCCCCCGCAGCACAAACGCTAAAACTGCGCTCCAGTTCTGAACTGTCCCGGATTCAGCCAACTATCTTGATCGCACGGTGAACGGGATGTGAACACGGTATGGATTTATCAATAAAAACAACAAATTATAAATTTGGCTTGCCCACGAGAACAAAATGCGTACATTTCTTTTTATCGGGCTTTGCAGGCGATTTGCTGTCATCCGGATGGAGGGGCAGTCGAGGGCGGGGGCCAGAGTTTCCCAGATTGCCGGTGGCATCCGGCGTCAATACAAGGAGGGTCCAATGTCAGCGGCGTCCCTGCGAGTGGTCGACAAGGCCGAGAAGGAAAACATGGAAAGCAAGAACAAGGCGCTGGATGCGGCGCTGAGCCAGATCGAGCGGGCTTTCGGCAAGGGCTCGATCATGAAGCTGGGCCAGCGCGACAGTGGCGTCGAAATCGGCTCGGTCTCGACCGGTTCGCTGGGGCTCGACATCGCGCTCGGTATCGGCGGCCTGCCGCGCGGCCGCATCGTCGAGATCTACGGTCCGGAGAGCTCGGGCAAGACCACTTTGGCCCTGCACTGCATCGCCGAAGCCCAGAAATCGGGCGGCACCTGCGCCTTCATCGACGCCGAGCACGCGCTCGACCCCAGCTACGCCAAGAAGCTGGGTGTGGACGTCGAGAACCTGCTTATTTCCCAGCCCGATGCCGGCGAGCAGGCACTCGAGATCGCCGATACGCTGGTGCGTTCGGGCGCCGTCGACGTGCTGGTGGTCGATTCGGTCGCCGCCCTCGTGCCGCGCGCCGAACTGGAAGGCGAGATGGGCGACAGCCATGTCGGCCTGCAGGCGCGGCTGATGAGCCAGGCCCTGCGCAAGCTGACCGGCTCGATTTCGCGCTCCAACACCACCCTGATCTTCATCAACCAGATCCGCATGAAGATTGGTGTCATGTTCGGCAGTCCGGAGACCACCACCGGCGGCAATGCGCTGAAATTCTACGCCTCGGTCCGTCTCGACATCCGCCGCATCGGCGCCATCAAGGAGAAGGACGACGTGGTCGGCAATCAGACCCGCGTCAAGGTGGTGAAGAACAAGCTGGCGCCGCCGTTCAAGGTCGTCGAGTTCGACATCATGTACGGCGAGGGTGTCTCGAAGACGGGCGAGCTGATCGATCTCGGCATCAAGGCCGGCATGGTGGAGAAATCCGGCTCGTGGTTCTCGTATGACGGCCAGCGCATCGGCCAGGGGCGCGAGAACGCCAAGACCTTCCTGCGGACCAATCCCGAGGTCGCTGCAACGCTGGAGAAGGCGCTGCGCGAGAATGCCGGCATCCTGGCTGGCGCTCTGCTCGAGGATCGCACCACGGACGAGGATTCCGACGCCGCCGAATAGGCGCGACGGCAACGGACAAGGCGCTCATTCCTCTCGGGCGCGAAAAGGGCGGGGTTCGGGCGACCGGACGCCGCCCTTGGCTTTTGGCGATATCAACGCCATCTCCGATTGCCGGCCCCGCCGTCCTCGCTCGCGGACCAGAATGCCGCGCCAAGTCACTGAAATTCCTGCAGCTCGGGCTTTTGCCCGGGGTGGGCGCTTCTGGACAGGCAAGCATCCGCCAAGGTAAAAGCGGCCTCTGCGACCCGACCGGGACGGGACGCCGGATCGTACAAGCAAACTGGGCAACGGCGCGCCGCCCTTGGCCGCCGGCATGGGACCGACATGGCAAGCGCAAACGACGTCAGGCGGAAATTTCTCGACTATTTCGAGCGCAACGGCCACCAGGTCGTGGCGTCGAGCCCGCTGGTGCCGCGCAACGATCCCACCCTGATGTTCACCAATGCCGGCATGGTGCAGTTCAAGAACGTCTTCACTGGCGTCGAGAAGCGCGACTACGTCCGCGCGGCGAGCTCGCAGAAATGCGTTCGGGCCGGCGGCAAGCACAACGACCTCGAGAATGTCGGCTACACCGCCCGCCACCACACTTTCTTCGAGATGCTGGGCAATTTCTCCTTCGGCGATTATTTCAAGCCGCTGGCGATCGAGCTGGCCTGGAATCTGATCACGAAGGAATACGGCCTGCCCAAGGACAAGCTGCTGGTCACCGTCTATTCCGAGGACGACGACGCGGCCGCTCTGTGGCAGAAGATCGCCGGCCTGCCCGAAGGCAGGATCATCCGCATCCCGACCTCGGACAATTTCTGGGCCATGGGCGATACCGGCCCGTGCGGTCCCTGCTCGGAGATTTTCTACGATCACGGCGACAGGATCCCCGGCGGACCGCCGGGAAGTCCCGATCAGGACGGCGACCGCTTCATAGAGATCTGGAATCTCGTCTTCATGCAGTTCGAGCAGGTGACGAAGGACGAGCGGGTGGCGTTGCCCAAGCCGTCGATCGATACCGGCATGGGGCTCGAGCGCATCACCGCCGTGCTGCAGGGCAAGCACGACAATTACGACATCGACCTGATGCGGGCGCTGATCGAGGCGTCGGCCGAGCTTTCCGGCGTGGCGCCGGACGGGCCGCAGGCGGTGTCGCACCGGGTGATCGCCGACCATCTGCGCGCGTCGAGTTTCCTGATCGCCGATGGCGTGCTGCCGGCCAACGAGGGCCGCGGCTACGTGCTGCGGCGGATCATGCGCCGGGCGATGCGCCACGCCCATATCCTCGGCGCGCGCGAGCCGTTGATGTGGCGGCTGGTGCCGGCCCTGGTCAAGCAGATGGGCGAGGCGTATCCCGAACTCGGTCGCGCCCAGCCGCTGATCGCCGAAACGCTCAAGCTTGAAGAAACCCGGTTCAAGCAGACGCTCGACCGCGGCCTCAAGCTGCTCGAAGACGAGACGGCGCGGCTGCCGCAGAAGGGCGAACTGCCGGGCGAGGTCGCCTTCAAGCTTTACGATACGTACGGTTTCCCGCTCGACCTGACGCAGGACATTCTGCGCGGGCAGGGGCGGACGGTCGACAATGCCGGGTTCGAGGCGGCGATGGAGCGCCAGCGCGAAGCGGCGCGGGCAGCATGGGCCGGCTCGGGCGAGGCGGCCGACGAGAAGATCTGGTTCGAACTGCGCCAGCGGTTGGGCGCCACCGAGTTCCTCGGCTACGACGCCGACGTCGCTGAGGGCAAGGTCGCGGCCCTGCTGGTCGACGGCAAGGAAGTGTCGTCGGCCGAAGCCGGACAGCGCGTCTCCGTCATCGTCAACCAGACGCCGTTCTACGGCGAATCCGGCGGCCAGGTCGGCGACAGCGGCATCTTCTTCGGCGCCAGCGGCGTCGAGGTGGCGATCGACGACACGCAGAAGAAGCTGGGCGATCTGCATGTGCATGTTGGCACGGTCAGGCGCGGTATGCTGAAGGTCGGCGACGTCGTCGAGATGCGCGTCGATCTGCTGCATCGTGCGGCGGTGCGCGCCAATCACTCCGCCACGCATCTGCTGCACGAGGCGCTGCGCCGGCATCTCGGCACGCATATCTCCCAGAAGGGGTCGCTGGTGCATCCCGAGCGGCTGCGCTTCGACATTTCCCATCCCAAGGCGATCACGCCAGAGGAGCTGCGCGCCATCGAGGCCGAGGTCAACGACCGCATCCGCCGCAACTCCGAGGTGACGACGCGGCTGATGAACCAGAAGGAGGCGATCGACGCCGGCGCCATGGCGCTGTTCGGGGAGAAATACGGCGACGAGGTGCGCGTGCTGGCGATGGGCGGCGACGATGGCGAGCGCTACTCCGTCGAACTTTGCGGCGGCACCCATGCCAAGCGGACGGGCGATATCGGCCTGTTCAAGATCGTCAGCGAAAGCGCGGTCGGCGCGGGCGTGCGCCGCATCGAGGCCGTTACCGGCCGCGGCGCGGAGGAGTACGTGCGCCAGCGCGATACGCAGCTGCAGGCGGTCGCCGGCGTGTTGAAGGCGCGTCCGGAGGAATTGTCCGACCGCATCGCCGCTCTCGTGGAGGACCGTCGCCGGCTGGAACGTGAACTGACGGAGGCCAAGAAGGCTCTGGCGCTGTCGGGCGGCGCTGCGGCCTCCAACGGCGGCGGCGCGGCCAGCGAAAAGAAAATCGGCGGCGTGTCGTTCATCGGCCGCACGCTGCAGGGCGTGCCGGCCAAGGACCTCAAGGGCATGGCCGACGAGTTCAAGAAGCAGATCGGTTCGGGCGTGGTGGCGCTGATCGGCGTCGAGGACGGCAAGGCATCCGCCGTCGTCGCCGTCACCGACGATTTGGCCGGCAGGCTGGATGCGGTTTCCTTCGTGCGCGCCGGCGTCGCCGAGCTGGGCGGCAAGGGCGGCGGCGGCCGGCCCGACATGGCCCAGGGCGGTGGGCCGGATGTGGCGAAGGCGGCGCAGGCGTTGCAGGCGATCGAGGCGGCATTGTCGTCGGCCAGCGCCGCCGGCTGAGTCCGGACGGCGCGGAAACGAAAGCGGGCGACCGGAGTTGCAATTTGAGTGGCGGTCCGCCGCGATCAGGGAGGCTCGTATGGTGCGTATGGCGTTGGCGATGCTGGCGGGGCTGCTGCTCCTCGGCTGCACGGAGACCGAGTTCGTCAAGGCGAACACCACCGAGGACCAGTACCGTCGCGACGCCGCCGCCTGCCGGCGCCAGGTCAATTCCCAGATGGCGCGCGACAGGAACATCGACTCCGATATCGCCACCACCGTCGGCGCCCAGTCGCAGCAGGTTCGGCCGGGCTCGTCCCAGGTGCGCCAGCAGATGGCGACGCGCGGCGACGTCGTGCGCTCCGACCGGCTGATGGAGAGCTGCATGCGCGCCCGCGGCTATTCAGGCGCCGGTGACGCGCCGCAGCCCAAGCCGCCGGCCGACAAGAAGCCCTGATTCAAAGGCCCCTAGCGACGACGAAAACCGTCCACGATGCGGTCGATCGCCGCCAGGGCCTCGCCGCGCAGGCGGGCGGGATCATCGCTTTCGGCCAGCAGCATCGCGGTTTCCCAGACCAGCGCCGCCAGCAGCCGGGTCAGCAGCGCGGCGTCGGCGTACTCGATTTCGCCCCGCTCCTGCAGTATCGCGATGGCGCGCCGGAAGCTGTCCAGCGCCTGGTCGTCGATTTCGCGGAAGCGTGCCATGCCCAGCACGGCCGGCGCATCCTGGATCACCAGCCGCCGATAGGCGGGCTCGGCGCAGGCATCGAGGAAGGCCGCGATACCGAGTTTCAGCCGCGTCCATCGTTCGCGTTCGGCCGCCGCCTTGCGGTCGACCGTGGCCGTCATCTCCTGCTGCAGCGCCACCACGACCGCGTCGAACAGCGCGCGCTTGTCGGCAAAATGGTGGTAGAGCGCGCCCTTCGTGACCCGCGCCCGACGGACCACCGCATCGATCGACGTTGCCTGATAGCCCTGGCTGGCGAACAACTCGCGTGCCGCCTTCAGCAGGGCGCGTCGCGTCGCGTCGGAATATTCCTCGCGACGGCTGCGCCTTGCGGGCTTTCTGGCCGATTTTGCTTCGACGGCGGACTGCGCGCTCACGGCGACTCGCAGGGTTGACAGGGCTCCGAACGATAGTATTTTACATACCGACGGTATGCAAACTCGTGCGGTCCGTCAGGGAGGTCCGTTTGGAAACGAGAATCGATGAAGTGCAGGACGGGATTTTCCGCCTGTCCACGTACGTGCCGCGCGGCGATACGGGGATTACGTTCAACCAGTTTCTGATCGTGGCCGACCAGCCAATGCTGTTCCATTGCGGCCAGCGCTTCCTGTTCGACGGCATGGTGCAGGCGATGCGCAAGGTCATCGACCCTGCGTCGCTGCGCTGGATCGGGTTCAGCCATGGCGAAGCCGACGAGAGCGGTTCGATGAACGAGTGGCTGGCGCTGGCGCCGCAGGCGACGGTCGCGCATTCGCGACTGGGCTGCTCGCTGGCGGTGCAGGATCACGCGATCCGCCAGCCGCGCATTGTCGCCAACGGCGAGACGATTGACCTCGGCGGCAAAACGGTGCGCTTCATCGAGACCCCGCACGTGCCGCACAACTGGGAAGCCTGCCTGCTGCTCGAGGAGACTACCGGCACGTTCTTCACCAGCGATCTGTTCACCGCCTTTGGAAAATGCGACGTCGAGAGCGATGGCGGCGACATTCTGGCGCCGGCCATCGCCACGGAAGAGGAGGCCGGTTTCACCAGCCTGGGCCCCAATACCGGTCGCACGATCCGCAAGCTGGCGTCGCTCATGCCCAGGCACCTGGCGCTGATGCACGGCCCGATGTGGCACGGCGACGGCGCCAGGATGCTTGACGATCTGGCGGGTTACTATGATGAACGGTTGCGCCGGGAAATGGCGGCCTGAAGAAAAAAGGGCGGACCGAAGTCCGCCCTTTTGCTTTCCTGTCGAGGTGGCGACTACCACTTGGCCATCTTGGCCTTGAGGTTCTGGTCGAGCTTGTCGAGGAAATCCTGGGTCGTCAGGAACTTCTGGTTCGGTCCGATCAAAACCGCGAGGTCCTTGGTCATGTCGCCCGCCTCGACCGTTTCGACGCAGACCTTCTCCAGCGTCTCGGCGAACTTCGTCACGTCCGGCGTACCGTCGAACTTGCCGCGATAGGAAAGCCCCTGCGTCCACGCGAAGATCGAGGCGATCGGGTTGGTCGAGGTCGGCTTGCCCTTCTGGTGCTCGCGATAGTGGCGCGTCACCGTGCCGTGCGCGGCCTCGGCTTCGACGGTCTTGCCGTCCGGCGCCAGCAGCACCGACGTCATCAGGCCCAGCGAGCCGAAGCCCTGAGCAACAGTGTCGGACTGCACGTCGCCGTCGTAATTCTTGCAGGCCCAGACGAAGGCGCCTTCCCATTTCAGCGCCGAGGCGACCATGTCGTCGATCAGGCGATGCTCGTAGACGATGCCGGCTTCCTTGAACTTGGCAGCGAACTCCTTGTCGAAGATGTCCTGGAACAGATCCTTGAAGCGGCCGTCATAGGCCTTGAGGATCGTGTTCTTGGTCGACAGGTAGACCGGCCATTTGCGCGCCAGGCCGTAGTTGAAGCAGGCGCGCGCGAAGCCGATGATCGATTCGTCGAGATTGTACATCGACAGCGCGACACCGCCGCCGGGGAAGCTGAACACGTCCTTCTCGATCACCTTGCCGTCGTCACCGACGAACTTGATCGACAGCTTGCCCTTGCCGGGAACGACGAAGTCGGTGGCGCGATACTGGTCGCCGAAGGCGTGGCGGCCGATCACGATCGGCTTGGTCCAGCCCGGAACCAGGCGCGGCACATTCTTGCAGATGATCGGCTCGCGAAACACCGTGCCGCCGAGAATGTTGCGGATGGTGCCGTTCGGCGACTTCCACATTTCCTTGAGCTTGAATTCCTCGACCCGCGCTTCGTCCGGCGTGATCGTGGCGCATTTGACGCCGACGCCGTGCTGCTTGATGGCGTTGGCCGCGTCGACCGTGACCTGGTCGTTGGTCTTGTCGCGATACTCGACGCCCAGATCGTAGTACTTCAGGTCGATGTCGAGATACGGCAGGATCAGCTTGTCCTTGATGAACTGCCAGATGATGCGGGTCATTTCGTCGCCGTCGAGTTCGACGACCGGATTCTTGACCTTGATTTTCGGCATTGAGGGGCCCTTTCGCGACGGAAGGTGGCGGCGGCGCAGGCCGCGCCGTGGCGGGAAATCGGGCGCCGTTTTAGCCCATGCCTCGATGGGCGGCAAGCCGCGCGCTGTCGCGGTTTTTCAGGTGATTTCCGGCTTGTCCGGCAGGGCTGGCGGCGGCGCTGCCTGCAATGTCGGCAGCACGTCGCCGACATCCGGCACGATCGTGTAGAGCCCGTGCAGCGAGGGCGCCGCGAAGCCGCGGCCGACGATATGCCGCATGAGCCTTTCCAACGGCTCCCAGTAGCCAGAATCGTCGACGATCACGATCGGCTTGTCGTGCAGGCCGAGCTGGCGCCAGGTGATGACCTCGATGGTCTCGTCGACGGTGCCGACGCCGCCAGGCAACGCGACGAAGGCGTCGGCCAGTTCGAACATGCGCTGCTTGCGGGCATGCATGGAATCGACCACCTCGAGGCGGGTCAGGCGCGAATTGGCGACTTCCTGGCGGATCAGGCTCCTGGTGATGATGCCGACCGCGCGACCGCCGGCATCGGCGACGCCATCGGAAATGACGCCCATCAGCCCGACGCTGCCGCCGCCGAACACAAGGTCGACATTGGCGTCGGCCAGCGCCCGGCCCAGGCGATAGGCGGAATCGCGGTGGACGGGGTCGGCCCCCGTCAGGGCGCCGCAATAGACGGCTACGGCTTTGATCGCAGTCATGAAATGGCCTGATTCTCGTTCGGATATGTTGTCAGCGAAGGACCCGACGGACGCCGCCCACCGTCGCCCAGCAGGCTAAGCCTAGCGGGCAACTGCTGTTTTGGCCCGCAATATTGATCAAACCAA
Organism: Reyranellaceae bacterium; assembly: GCA_050185515.1. Lineage (GTDB taxonomy): Bacteria > Pseudomonadota > Alphaproteobacteria > Reyranellales > JAQSWP01 > JAQSWP01. The sequence continues at coordinate 6,266 of JBFWZG010000062.1, read as the reverse complement.
GGGGAAATCAACGCGGCCGCCGTTGCAACGCGGCCGGGCGGCGCATAAGGTTGTGGCGCGATGCGGGAAACGGGAACAAGTACATGAATCGGCCGGCTATTTTGGCCATTGCCGGCGGCGTCGTCGCGGTCGTGGCGGCTCTGCTGTGGTTCTTCCTGCTGAACGGCGAACCTGCCGGTCCTGAGCAGAGGTCGGCGACGGCTCCCAAGAGCGATGTGGCGGCAGCGCCACCGTCTTCCGTGCCGCCATCAGGCGTGTCGCCCGCCGCCGCCCCGCCGGCCGCCGCACCTGTTCCGGCACTCAAACCGCCGCCGCCCAGCAAGCCGCTCAGCGCCCCAAGCTTCGATGTCGTGCGGGTCAATCCAGACGGCCGCGCCGTGATCGCCGGCCGCGCCGCGCCCGGCGCCCGCGTGGTCGTGCTCGATGGCGGCCGCGAGATCGGCGCCGTAGATGCCGACGCGCGCGGCGAGTGGGTGTTGCTGCCCGACCAGCCGCTGCCGCCGGGCTCGCGCGAATTGTCGCTGCGCGCCGAACTGCCCGGCCAGCCGGCGCAGGCCAGCGACAAATCCGTCGTGCTGATGATCCCGGAAGGCCAGGGCGGCGCGCTCGCCGTGGCCGTGCCGCGCGACCCGGCCAAGGCCGGCTCGACCGTATTGCAGACGCCGACCGAATCGGACGGGCTGGCGCGATCGGGCGACCTCGTGCTCGGCGCCGTCGACTACGATCCGTCCGGCAACTTCCAGATCAACGGCAAGGCGCCGCCGGGCACCGTCGTGCAGGGCTATCTCGGCAACAGGCTCGTCGGCCGCGCCCAGGCCGACGAGAACGGACTGTGGCGCATCTCGCCCGATGGCAAGGTGGCCGAAGGCACGCACCAGCTTCGCATCGATCAGGTGCAGCCCGATGGCAAGGTGATCGCCCGTCTCGAAGTGCCGTTCGGCAAGACCAGCACCGGTGAGGTCGTGCAGCCGCAGGCCATCACCATCGTTCCCGGCAACAACCTCTGGCGCATCGCGCAAAGCATCTACGGCGAGGGCATCCGCTACACCGTGATCTACCAGGCCAATCGCGGCCAGATCAAGGATCCGGACCTGATCTATCCCGGCCAGGTGTTCGTGCTGCCAAAGGTGAATTGAGTATTACTGCCATGCTTGCAAATTTTCTCGTGCCGCTGCACCGCGACGGCTGGAAGTTCGTCGCCGCCTTCGCCGTGGCCACAGCGCTGCTCGGCGAGTTCGTGTGGTCCTGGCTGTGGCTGGTCGGCATCGTGGCGACCATTTGGTGCCTGTTTTTCTTTCGCGACCCGCCGCGCGTGACGCCGCAGCGGGCCGGTCTGGTGGTCAGCCCCGCCGACGGCCTCGTCAGCCAGATCGGCATGGCGGTGCCGCCGCCGGAACTCGACATGGGCGGAGAAAGCCTGATGCGGGTCAGCGTGTTCCTCAGCGTCTTCGACGTGCATGTCAATCGCGTGCCGGCCGAGGGCGTGATCGACGTGGTGGCCTACCATCCCGGCCGCTTTCTCAGCGCCGCCGACGACAAGGCCAGCGACGAGAACGAGCGGCAGTCTATGGCGATGACCCTGCCCGACGGAAAGCGTCTGGCCTTCGTGCAGATTGCCGGCCTGGTGGCGCGGCGAATCCTGTGCGAGCTCAAGCCCCAGCAGAGCGTGCGCGCCGGCGAACGCTTCGGCCTGATCCGCTTCGGCAGCCGCATGGACGTCTATCTGCCGCCTGGCGGCCAGCCACTTGTCGCGATCGGCCAGCGCATGGTGGCGGGCGAAACCGTCATCGCCGATCTCGCCTCGGCCGAGGCGCAGCGGCCGGGTCACGAGCACTAGGCCATGGTGGTGCCGCCGCCCTTTCCGCGCCGGCGCAAGCTGCCGCCTTTGTCGATCAACCGGCTGCTGCCCAATATCCTGACGTTGCTGGCCCTTTGCGCCGGCCTGACCGCGATGCGCTACGGGCTCCAGGATCGATTCCAGGCCGCCGTTACCGCCGTGATCATCGCCGGTATTCTCGACGGGCTCGACGGCCGGCTGGCGCGTCGCCTGGGCAGCACCAGCCGCTTCGGCGCCGAACTCGATTCGCTGTCCGATTTCATCAGTTTCGGCGTCGCGCCGGCGATGCTGATCTACATGTGGACGATGAACGGCGCCGGCTCGATCGGCTGGGCCCTGGTGCTGCTGTTTCCGGTCTGCAGCGCCTTGCGTCTGGCGCGCTTCAATACCGGGCTCGACGCCGACTCGATGCCGCCGGTGTGGATGGCCGGCTACTTCACCGGCGTACCGGCCCCGGCCGGCGCCCTGCTGGTGCTGCTGCCGATGATGCTCAGCTTCGAGGCCGGCGACGCGTTCGCGGAGTTCATGGCGCATCCCGTGCTGGTTGGAATCGTCATGGCAGCCGTCAGCGCGCTGATGGTCAGCCGGATCCCGACCTATTCCTTCAAGCGCATGCGGATTCCTGCCGGATACGTCCTGCCGGTAATGATCCTGGTCTGCGGTGCGGCGGCGCTGCTGGTGACCGCGCCGTGGCACGCCTTTCCGGTGCTGGCGCTGATCTATGCGGCGACCTTCCCCTTCAGCTTCCGCGCCGCGATGCGCGCCAAACGAGCCGCAGCGAACGACGACGCCACGAGGGCGGCGGGCGAGGGGTCGGCCGCTGGCGGCACGGAGGCCGCTGCCGACGCCGGCGACCGCAACTCAGCCTGACATGCTGGACCGCTTCGCGCGGGTGCTGATCGATCCGCCGCTAAATCGGGCCGGCAGGGCGCTGGCCCGGCTGGGCGTTTCCGCCAATGCGGTCACCGTCCTCGGGCTGGGCATAGGCCTGCTTTGCGTGCCGGCGCTGTTGGTAGAGCGCTACGACCTCGCCCTGGCCTGCATTGCGGCCAATCGTTTGTGCGACGGGCTGGATGGCGCGGTCGCGCGCGCTCGGGGGCTGAGCGATTTCGGCGGCTATCTCGATATCGTCGGTGACATGCTGTTCTATGCCGCCGTGGTGTTCGGCTTCGCGCTGGCGCGGCCGGAGAACGCGGTGCCGGCCGCAATGTTGCTGTTTGCCTTCATGGGCACCAGCGCGTCGTTTCTCGCCTGGGCGATTGTCGCGGCCAAGCGCGGACTGGAGACTTCGGCGCAGGGCCGCAAATCGTTCTTCTACAGCGCCGGTCTGGTCGAGGGGACGGAGACGATCCTGTTTCTGGTCGCGTTCTGCCTGTTCCCCGCGCATTTCCCGCTGCTGGCGACCATCTGCGCGGTGTTGTGCGCCATCACCGTCGCCGGCCGAATCGTCGCCGCCGCCCGCGATTTCCGAGGCTAGACGCTACTCGGCAGCGTTGGCGATGGGCGGCGCGTCCATCCCGTCCCGACGATTGCCTCGGGCGAAGGCCTTGAGGATGCCGCCACCGGATCTCGACTTGCGGCGATTGCGCCAGTCGCGCCAGTTGCCGCGCAGCATCAGGGCGCAGGGCGTGACGATCAGCGTCAGCACCGTTCCGAAGGTGAGGCCGGCGGCGATCGCCAGCGACAGCTGCGTCCACCACTGGGTCGACGGCGCGCCGAACGCCACCGAGCGGCCGACGAAGTCGATGTTCATGCTGACTACCATCGGCAGCAGGCCGAGTATGGTGGTGCCGGTGGTCAGCAGAACCGGGCGGAGGCGTTGCGCTGCGGTGCGAACAATGGCCTCCTGCACCGGCATGCCCTGGCGGCGCAGATCGTCGAACGTGTCGATCAAGATGATGTTGTTGTTGACGATGATGCCGGCCAGCGCCACCACGCCGATGCCGCTCATGACCACGCCGAAGGGCTGGCCGGTGACAAGCAGGCCGACGAACACGCCGATAGTCGACAGCACGATCGCCGACAGCACCAGCCCCAGCGAATAGAAGCTGTTGAACTGCCACAGCAGGATGATAGTCATCAGGCCAATGGCGATGAACAGCGCCTTGACCAGGAAGATGCCGGTCTTCTGCTGCTCCTCGCTTTCGCCCTTGAAACGCACCTTGAGCCGCGGATCCAGCTCGGCGTTGGCGATCCAGGCCTGCACTTCCTTGACTTTGGCGTCGACCAGCAGTCCGGGCGCCACCTCGGCCTTGACCGTCATCACGCGGTTGCCGTCGACGCGGTCGAGCTTGCCGACCTTGGGGGCGGCCTTGCGCTCGACGAAGTTGCCGATCGGCACCAGACCGGCTTCGGTCTGGATCTTGATGCTGTCGAGCTGCGAGATCGTGCGGTAGCGCTCGGGGTAGCGCACCCGGATCTCTATCTCCTCGTTGACGTCGTCCGGTCGGTATTCGCCCAGCTTGATGCCGGCGGTGACCAGCTTGACGATGTCGCCGACGGCGCTGACGTCCGCGCCGAACTTGGCCGCCTGTGCTCGGTCGACCTCGATGCGCCAGTCGATGCCGGGCAGGGCGCGGTTGTCCTCGACATTGACGAAACCGCCAAGGCGCGCCATCTCGGCTCGCAGCTTCTCGACCGCCGGATCGAGCAGTTCGGGATAGCGGGTCTCGAAACGCACCTGCACCGGCTTGCCGACCGGCGGTCCCGATTTTTCCTTTTCGGGCGAGACGACGATGCCGGCGATGTCCGCGGTTCGCTTGCGGATGTCCTCGAGAATCACGTCGGCCTTGCGACGGCTGTCCCAATCCACGAATTCGAGCTGGATTGTGCCGATGACGTCCTCGGCCTGTTCCTGCTGGCCGCCTTCGAGCTTGCCCGTGCGCGCGTAGACGGTGCGGATTTCCTTCATGTCGAGGATTCGGCTCTCGACCTGGCGCACGATGGCGTCGCGCTCCTCCATGGCGAGGTTGCCGCGGGCGGAGATCTGGACCACCGCGTTGTCCGGCTCGATCGAGGGAAAAAATTCGACCCCGTTGCCGGCCGAGCCGTAGGCGAATACCACGAGAAACAGGGCGGCGAAGGCGCCGGCCAGCACCTTGCCCGGATGCCTCAGCGCAACCTCGAGCACGCGAATGTAGCGGCGCGTGCCGCCGCGCAGATCGTTGAGGTCGCCGGTCTCGGCGGCGGCGAGCGCCTTGAGCGTTTTCGGATCGATGGCGCCGGGCTTGCCGATCAGCGCTCCCAGGACCGGCACGAAAATCAGCGCCACCAGCAGCGAGGCGGTCAAGGTCACCAGCAGGGTGATCGGCAGGTATTTCATGAACTCGCCGACCACGCCGGGCCAGAACAGCAGCGGCATGAAGACGGCAAGCGTCGTCAGCGCCGAGGATATCACCGGCCATGCCATGCGTCGGCTGGCTTCGGCATAGGCCATGCGACGGGCCATGCCCTCGGCCATCTTGCGGTCGGCGTATTCGGTGACGACGATGGCGGCGTCGACCAGCATGCCCGACGCCAGGATCAGGCTGAACAGCACGACGATGTTCAGCGTCAGGCCGAAGGCCGCCAGCGCAAGAATGCCGGTCAGGAAAGAGGCGGGGATGGCCAGCCCGACCAGCAAGCCGGTGCGCCAGCCGAGGATGAAGATGCACACCACCATCACCAGCGTCACGGCGACGACGACGTTGCTCTCGAGATCCGAGACCAGGGTGCGGATATTCTTCGACTTGTCGCGCGAATAGGAGGCTTCGATGCCGGCCGGCCAGTTGGCGCTCTCGGCCGCCACCACCTGCTGCACGCGCTCGATGGTGTCGATGATGTTCTCGCCGGTGCGTTTCGACACTTCCAGCGCCACGGCGGGTTTGCCGTTGACGCGGGCGAAGCTCTCCGGGTCCATGAAGGTGCGCGTTACCGAGGCGACGTCGCGCACCTTCACGACGCTGTCGCCGCTGACCTTGAGGGGCTGGTCGAGAATGTCCTGCACCGTCTCGTAGAGGCCGGGCACCTTCAACGCGAAACGTCCGGCGCCTGTATCCTTTGCGCCGGCGGCTATCAATCTGTTGGAGCGATTGACCGCATTCACCGCTTCGTTGGCGCTGATGCCGTAGCTCTCGAGCAGGAGCGGATCGATCAGGATCTCGACCTGTTCCTCGCGGTCGCCCGCGATCGTGGCGCTGAGCACGGCGGGGATGGTCTCGATCTCGTCCTGGAGATTGCGCGCCACGCGCAGCAGCGTCGTTTCCGGGATATTGCCCGCCAGCGTCACCACCAGAATCGGGAACAGGCTGAGATTGACCTCGTGCGTCTTGGGCTCGTCGGCCTCGGGCGGCATCTCCGGACGCGCGTCCTTGACCTTGTCGCGCACGTCGGCCAGCGCCTTGTCGGAATCGAAGCCGGCCTCGAACTCCAGCAGCACGTAGGCCCCGCC
>JBFWZG010000061.1:0-18598 GCA_050185515.1 Reyranellaceae bacterium | reverse complement strand
GGGATTGCGCGCGGCGGCGCGCTTGGCGAGCCAGTAGGCCTGCGGCGGCGGCACCAGCGCGAAATCGCGGTCCAGCCCCAGCTTCTGCGCCGCGTCCATCGGCCAGTTGGGGTTGTAGAGGATCTCGCGGGCCAGCGCGATCAGGTCGGCCTGGCCCTGCTGCAGGATCGCCTCGGCCTGGTCGGCATGGACGATCAGGCCGACCGCCATGGTCATGATGTCGGCCTCGGCGCGGATCTTCTCGGCGTAGGGCACCTGGTAGCCGTAGCCGACCTCGCCCACCGGGCTGCTGGTCATGCCGCCGGAGGAGCAGTCGATGACGTCGACGCCCTTCGGCTTCACCAGCCGGGCAAGACTGACGCTCTGCTCGGGACCGAAGCCGACATTGTCCTCGCAGGACAGGCGCAGGAACAGCGGCTTGGATTGCGGCCAGACGGTTCGGATCGCCTCGGCGATCTCGATCACCAGGCGGAAGCGGTTGAGCTCGCTGCCGCCGTATTCGTCGCTGCGCTGGTTGGAGAAGGGCGAGAGGAATTCGTGCAGCAGGTAGCCATGCGCGCCGTGGATCTCGAGCACGTCGAAACCGGCCTCGTCGGCGCGCCGCGCTGCCTGCCGCCAATGCTCGATCAGTTCGGGGATCTCCGAGCGCTCGAGCGCGCGCGGCAGCGGATCGGAATTGGGGGCGGCCAGCGCCGAGGGCGCCACCAGCTCCCAGGCGTCCCAGTCGTCGATCTCGTCGCTGCGCTCGAGCGGCCCGCCGCCTTCCCACGGCCGGTAGCGGCGCGCCTTGCGGCCGGAATGGCCGAGCTGGATGCCGGCCACGGCACCATGGCCCTTGATGAAATCGACGCAACGCTTCAGACCGGGCACGAAGGCGTCGTCCCACAGGCCGAGATCGCCCACCGTGCCGCAACCGCGGCGCTCGACCTTGGTCGATTCCATGAACACCAGACCGGCGCCGCCCGCGGCATAGCGGCCGGCGTTCATCAAGTGCCAGTCGGTGGCGAAGCCCTTGACGGCGGAATACTGGTGCATGGGCGCGACGACGACGCGGTTCTTCAAGCGCACGTCGCGCAGCTGCATCGGGGTGAAGAGCAAGGGCGTTGTCATGGCGTGTTCCCTATACGGTTCGGTCGACCATGGCCTCGATGACGCAAGGCCCGTCGGTTCTCTTCATGGCGGCCGCCAGCGCCGTATCGAACTCGGCGGCGGTGGCGACGCGGGTGGCGGGCACGCCCATCGACTGCGCCAGCGCGCCCATGTCGATCGGCGGGTCCTGGAAATCCATGCCGATGAACTTCTCGTTGCCGTGGAAGGATTTCAGCCGCTGCTTGATGATGCGGTAGCCGCCGTTGTTGGCGATCAGGAACACGACCGGCGCCTTGTAGTGCGCCGCGCTCCACAGCGCCTGCACGGAATACATGGCGCTGCCGTCGCCGATTACCGCCACCACCTTGCGCTGCGGGAGTGCGAGCTGGATGCCGACTGCGGCGGCGATGCCCCAGCCGATGCCGCCGGTGACGTTTCCGAAATAGGAATGCCGGTCGCGGTAGCGATAGAAGGACAGCAGGGAGAAGGCCGTCGTCAGCCCCTCGTCGACCACGACGGCATTAGCCGGCAGCGAATCGGACAGGCGCATCATCAACCAGTCCGGATGCAGCGGCGATTTCAATGCCAGGACGGCGGCGGCTTCCGCCTTCTTCACGCGCTGGGCGCTCCAGTTGCGCGCTTCCAGCGCCTTGAGCGAAGCGGCAGCGGCTTCGGCGAGTTTCTGGCCGCCCAGTTTCCTCAACGCCGGCACCAGCGCCCGCAAGGTCTGCTTCACGTCGGCGCGCAATGCGATCTCGGCCGGCCAGTTCTTGCCCATCTCCCAGTCGCGCAGGCCGATCTGCACCAGCCTGGTGTCGGGCGGCAGCGGATCGACCGGGCTGTAGACCGACATGGTCAGCACTTCGGCGCCGAGGCAGACCAGCAGATCGTGCGGCGTCAGCGCGGCGCGCACCTGCGCCTGGTTGCGGTTGAGCGCGCCCATATAGGCGGGGTGCTCGGACGGGAAATGCGCGCCGCTCTGCACCGATTGCTGCCAGACCGGCGCGCCGAGCGTTTCCGCGAGTTGCACCGCTTCGGCCCAGGCGTCGGCGGTGTAGAGCTCGCTGCCGGCCAGTATGGCGGGCGATTTCGCCGCCAGGATGCGCTTGGCCAGCGCCTCGATCGCCTCGGCTGTCGGCGCAACGGCAGTGTCGACGAAAGTCGTGTCGCCCAGATCGATGGCCGCCTCGGCGTTGAGAATGTCGCCCGGCAGGGAGATGAAAACCGGCCCGGTCGGCGCCGTCTTCGCCACCTTGGCGGCGCGGCGCATGATGCGCGGCAGATCCTCGATGCGGCTGACCTCGACCGCCCATTTCACCACCGGCTGCGCGATCGGCACCAGCGGCGCGTAGAGCAGGGGTTCGGTCAGCCCGTGCCCCTGCTCCTGCTGGCCGGCGGTGACGATCATCGGCGTACCCGAGACGTTGGCGGTGTAGAGCGTGCCGATGGCGTTGCCGAGTCCGGGCGCGACATGCACGTTGCAGGCGACGAGTTCGCCCGAGGCGCGGGCGAAGCCGTCGGCCATGGCGATGACCACCGATTCCTGCAGTCCCAACACGTAGGAGATGTCGCTCTGCTCGGTCAGCGCATGCATGATCGGCAGCTCGGTGGTGCCCGGGTTGCCGAACATGCGGCGCACGCCCTCCTCCTTCATGACCGCAAGAAAGGCGCTGCGGCCGGCGATGGCATTGCGGCTGGGACTATCGGGCACGCTGTTGACTCCTAGAGATTTCGACGGAACAGATCGAACAGCCTTTCCCAGTGCCGCTCGGCCGCCGCCTTGTCGTAGCAGTGGCGCTGGGGAAAGGCGAAGCCGTGCTCGGCGCCGGGACAAAGCTCGATGCGATGGGCGATGCCGGTGCCGGCGAGATACTTCTCCAGCGCCCTGACCTGATCGACGGAGAAATAGGCGTCGATCTCGGCGCAGGCGAAATAGATCTCGCCGCGGATCTTCGCGGCGGTCAGATGCGGGCTGTCGGGTCGGTCGGTCATCAGCCCGGCGCCGTAGATCGAGGCGATGGCGGAAAATCGCTGCGGATAGGCGGCGGCGATGGCGAAGACGAACTGGCCGCTCATGCAGTAACCGACGCAGCCCACCGAACCGGTGCGGGCGGCGCGGTCGTCGTCGATGGACTTCAGCAGCGCCTCGGTATCGGAAACGACCTTGGCGTTGTCGATGCTGCGCAGCCAGTTCCACATCTTCTTGCGGACCGACTCGTCGCCGTGGAAATCCTCGCCCCCGACATTGAGCTCCTGGCCGCTGCGGTAATAGAGGTCGGGCAGCAGCACGTAGTAGCCGACGCTGGCGATGCGGCGAGCCATGTCGCGCAGTTCCTCGCGCAGGCCGGGCGCGTCCATGTAGAACACGACCGGCGGGAACGGCCCGGCGCCATCGGGGCGGAAGACATAGGTGGTCATGCCGCCGTCGCGCGTGGCGATGCTGACCTTGCGTTCCTGCATGTTTCCTCCCGCTTGCCTCCGCCGGGCATTGTCAGGCTATATCCCGCCACCCCGCAGACGCAATGACGCAGCCCGCAAGGCAGCATCCATGGCGCAGCGCAGAACGAGGAAACCGACGTGAAACTCGAAGGCGTGAAGGTCGTCGACCTTTCCAGCTTCCTGCCCGGGCCGCATCTGACCATGATGATGGCCGATCACGGCGCGGAAGTGATCAAGATCGAGCAGCCCGGCAGCGGCGACGCCACCCGCAGCATCGGCCAGAAGCAGAACGGCCACACGGTCTATTTCCGCAACACCAATCGCGGCAAGAAGAGCGTCGCGCTCGACCTGAAGGCGCCGGAGGGCCGCGCCGCCCTGCTGCGTCTGCTTAAGGACGCCGATGTGCTGCTGGAGACCTATCGGCCGGGCGTGGCGAAGCGGCTGGGCATCGACTACGAAGCGGTCAAGCAGGTGGCGCCGCAGATCGTCTACTGCTCGATTTCCGCCTTCGGCCAGGACGGGCCGATGCGCGACCAGCCGGCGCACGATCTGTCGGTCATGGCGCTGTCGGGCGCGCTGAGCCTGACCGGCGACGCCGAGCGCGGGCCGATGATGCCATCCGTGCCGGCGGCGGACATGGCGTCCTCGCTGATGGCGCTGTCGGGCATTCTGATGGCGCTGCTGCGCGCTCGCCAGACGGGCAAGGGCGACTATCTCGACCTGTCGATGCACGACGCGCTGGTGTCGTGGATGGCGCATCTGACCGGGTCGCTGTTCGCCGAGAACAAACTGCCCGAACCGAAGAACGAGCGCCTGCTGGGCGGCGCCGCACTCTACGGCATCTATCGCACGCAGGACGGACGGTTCCTGACGTTGGGCGGATCGGAGATCAAGTTTGCGGAAAATCTGCTGACCGCGCTGGAGCGGCCGGACCTGATCGCGGCGGCGCGCAAGCCGGCCGGGCCGGACCAGGCGCCGGTGCGGGAATTTCTCGAACGCACTTTCGCCAGCCAGAAGCTGGCGCACTGGATCGCCTGGTTCAAGGGCAAGGACGTCTGCTGGGCGCCAGTGCTCGACCTGCGCGAGGGGCTGGGCCATCCGCAGGTGATCGGCCGCGCCATGCGCGTGGTCGACGCGCAGGGCAGCGAGCATCTGGGCGTGCCGATCCGTTTCGCCGAGGAACCGGCGCAGCCCCGCTTCGCGCTGCCGGCGCTGGGCGCCGACGGGCGCGACCTGCTGCGCAAGGCCGGCATGGACGAGACGGAGATCGACGCGCTGGTCGAGCGCGGGATCCTCGCCGGTTCCTGATCCGAGGGTATCGCTGTGCGGAAGCCCGGCACGTGCATTGGAGGCAGGCGCGCGAACGCTTGTTGACACCCGCGAGGCCATGCTTCGGAATCAGCGCTTCAGTTGCGAGGGAGCGTCCAAGGTGCAGACCGTCCGTGGAATTCGTGGATTGACCCGCATGGCGTTGCTGGCGGCGGCGCTGACGATCGCCGGCGCCAGCGCATCAAGCGCGCAAATGCCGCCCTGGCGCAGCGCCGATACTCTGAAATCGGAGATCTATTTCGGCCTGCGCCTGGCCGACGGCAAGACGGTCAGTGAAGACGACTGGAACAAGTTCCTGACCGAGATCGTCATGCCCCGGTTTCCCGACGGGCTGACGGTGATCGACGGCGTCGGACGCAGCGCCAATGCCGCCAAGGCGGTGAACCCGACCAAGATCCTGGTGCTGGTGCATCCCAATGTCGGCGATGCGCCGCAGCGCATTTCCGAGATCAAGGCCGAGTATCGCAAGCGCTTCGGCAGCACCGGCGTGTTCCACACCGACATGCCCGTGCGCATCGCGCCGGCCGACTGAGGCCGCGGCGTGGCGGGGCGCGCGGCGACGCAGCACAGCGACACTTTCGACGCGGTGATCGTCGGCGCCGGCTTCGCCGGCCTCTACCTGCTGCATCGCCTGCGCAAGCTCGGCCTGAGCGTGCGCGTGTTCGAGGCCGGCGACGGGGTTGGCGGCACCTGGTACTGGAACCGCTATCCCGGCGCGCGCTGCGACGTCGAGAGCATGGAGTATTCCTACCAGTTCGACGATGCGCTGCAGCAGGAGTGGAACTGGACCGAGCGCTACGCCGCCCAGCCCGAGATCCTGAAATACGCCAATCACGTCGCCGACCGCTACGACCTGCGTAGCGACATCGTCTTCAACGCGCGGGTGAAATCGGCGCATTTCGACGAGGCGGCCAATCGCTGGCGCATCGAGACCGAGGATGGTCGCCGAGCCGATGCGACATGGTGCGTCATGGCGACGGGCTGCCTGTCCTCGACCAACACGCCGAAATTCAGGGGGCTGGGCAGCTTCAAGGGCCCGACCTACCACACCGGCCGATGGCCGCACGAGGGCGTCGATTTCACCGGCCTGCGCGTCGGGGTGATCGGCACCGGCTCCTCCGCCATCCAGTCGATTCCGATCATCGCCCGGCAGGCGGCGCAGCTGACCGTGTTCCAGCGCACCGCGACCTACGCCATTCCGGCCCATAACGCGCCCCTGACCGAAGAGCAGCGCCACGATTTCAAGGCGCGCTACCCCGAGATCCGCCGGCAGGCATGGCAGAACCGCAACGGCATCCGCTTCGTGCCCAATCCGGTCTCCGCGCTGGCCGTCGACGAGGCCGAACGGCAGGCGGAATACGAACGACGCTGGCAGCTGGGCGGGCTGGCCTTCTCCGGCGCCTTCAACGATCTGCTGATCGACAGAAAGGCCAACGACACAGCGGCCGAATTCGTGCGCGGCAAGATCGCGAGCATCGTCAAGGACCCGGCGACGGCGGCGCTGCTGACGCCGAAGAACGTGCTGGCCTGCAAGCGGCTGTGCATCGACAGCGGCTACTACGAGACCTACAACCGGCCCAACGTGGCGCTGGTCGACGTTTCGTCGACGCCGATCTCGGAGATCACGCCGGGCGGGCTGAAGATCGGCGAGCGCGAACACGAATTCGACGCCATCGTCTTCGCCACCGGTTTCGACGCCATGACCGGAGCGCTGTTCGCCATGGACATTCGCGGCCGCGGCGGGCTGGCGCTGAAGGAGAAATGGGCGGCCGGTCCGCGCACCTATCTCGGCCTTGCGACGGCGGGATTTCCCAACCTGTTCACCGTCACCGGCCCAGGCAGCCCATCGGTGCTGAGCAACATGCTGCCGTCGATCGAGCAGCACGTGGAATGGATCTCCGCCTGCATCGGCTGGATGCGCGAGCGCGGCATGGCGCGCATCGAGGCGGAAGAAAGCGCCGAGAACGCCTGGGTCGAGCACGTCAACCAGGTGGCGGGCACCACGCTGTTTCCGACCTGCAATTCCTGGTATCTCGGCGCCAACGTGCCGGGCAAGCCGCGCGTCTTCATGCCCTATATCGGCGTGCCGCCCTATGTCGAGAAGTGCAACGAGGTGGCGGCAAGGGGCTACGAGGGCTTCGCCATGGCGCCGGCATGAGCGGCGCCGGCATGAACGGTGATCCGCGCCGCCACGCGCCGGCCACCGCGCGCAACCGCGACGCCATACTGGCCGTGCTGCAGCACATGTTGCCGGCGCAAGGCACCGTGCTGGAGATCGCCAGCGGCACCGGCGAGCACGCAGCCTGGTTCGCGCCGCGCCTGTCCGAGGCGCTGCGTTGGCAGCCGAGCGACGCCGATCCTTCGGAACTTGCCGGCATCGATGCGCATGCCGGGGACAGCGGCAGCGATCGCATCCTGCCGGCGCTGCATATCGACGTGACGGCGAGCAAGTGGCCGATCGAGCGCGCCGACGCGATGTTCTGCGCCAACATGATCCATATCGCGCCGTGGGCGGCGGCCGAGGGGCTGTTCGCCGGCGCCGCGCGGCTGCTGGCCCCGGGCGGCCATCTGATCCTCTACGGACCCTTCAAACGCCATGGCGCCCATACCGCGCCGTCGAACGAAGCCTTCGACGCCGATCTGAAGGCGCGTGACGCGCGATGGGGCATTCGCTGCCTCGACAGCGAAGTGGAGCCGCTGGCGGCGGCGAAGGGTTTCGCGCTGGCGGAGGTGGCGCCAATGCCGGCCAACAATTTCACCGTGGTGTTCCGGCGCGAATAGACGCCCCTGCGCCTCACCACGCGTCGATGTTGGGGCGCTTCTTGTGGGTGCGGGGCGGCGGTCTGGGCACCGAACGCAGGCCGGCCAGCACCCAGTCGCGCGTCAGGGCCGGATCGATCACGTCGTCGATCTCGAACAGGCTGGCGGCACTCAGCGCCTTGCCGCGCTCGTACATGCCCGCGACCATGCGGTCGAACTCGGTTTTGCGTTGCGCCGGATCCTCGATCGCGGCCAGCTCGTTGCGGAAGCCGAGCTTGACCGCGCCCTCCAGCCCCATGCCGCCGAACTCGCCGGTCGGCCACGACACCGAGAAGAACGGCGCATGGAAGGAGCCGCCGGCCATGCCCTGCGCGCCCAACCCGTAGGCCTTGCGCAGCACGACGGTGAAGAACGGTACGGTGATGTTGGAGGCGGTGACGAAGACGCGGCAGCAATGGCGCACCAGCCCGGTCTTCTCCGCTTCCGGCCCGACCATGTTGCCCGGCGTGTCGCACAGGAACAGCAGCGGGATGTCGAAGGCGTCGCACAGCTGCATGAAGCGGGTCGCCTTGTCGGCGCCGTCGCTGTCGATGGCGCCGCCCAGGTGCTTCGGGTTGTTAGCGACGACGCCGACCGGCCGGCCCTCGATCCGCACCAGCGACGTGATCATGCCGGGCCCAAAGGCGCGGCGCAGTTCCAGCACCGTACCGCTGTCCGCCAGGGTCTCGATCACCGCGCGCACGTCGTAGACGCGCAGGCGGTTCTCAGGGACGGCGCGGCGCAGCAGGCGCTGGTCGGCACAGTCCCAGGAATCGATCGCGCCCTGGAAATAGGACAGGTATTTCTTCGCCGCCTCGACCGCCTCGATCTCGTCTCTGACGGCGATGTCGACCACGCCGTTGGGCACCTGCACGCTCATCGGACCGACTTCCTCGGGCCGGAACACGCCCAGCCCGCCGCCCTCGATCATCGCCGGACCGCCCATGCCGATATTGGCGTTCTCGGTGGCGATGATGACGTCGCAGCAGCCCAGCAGCACGGCATTGCCGGCGAAGCAGCGGCCCGAGGCGATGCCGATCATCGGCACCAGCGCGCTGAGGCGGCCGAAATGCTGGAAGGTGCGGATATGCAGGTCGCCGGCGATTATGGCGTCGGTGTCGCCCGGCCGGCCGCCGCCGCCCTCGGTGAAGAACACCACCGGCAGCCGGTAGCGCTCGGCGATCTCGAACATGCGATCCTTCTTGTGGTGGTTCTTCTGGCCCTGCGTGCCGGCCAGCACCGTGTAGTCGTAGGACATCACCACCGCGCGCGCCGCCTCGTCGTCGAAGAGCTCGCCGTTGATGCGGGCGATGCCCATCACCATGCCGTCGGCCGGGGTGCGGTCGATCAGCTCCTCCAGCGAATGGCGCGTGCGCCGCGCCGCCACGGTCAGGCCGCCGAACTCGTGGAAAGAGCCCGGATCGCAGAGCTGCTCGATGTTCTCGCGCACCGTGCGCTGGCCCGTCCTGCGCCGGCGCGCCACGGCGTCGGGACGCGCGACGTCCTGGAGCTTTTCCTGACGCGCCAGCACCTCGGCGAGATCGGCGCGGATATGGTCGAGATCGATCGTTTCGGCCTCGCCCGTGCCGGTCGCCGCGACATCGGCCTCGGCGATGAAGGCCAGCGCATGCTCCTCGTAGACCGTCTCGCCGACCGCCACGGTGATCTGCTGCACGATGCCCGAGACGTTGGCGGCGATGACGTGCTCCATCTTCATCGCTTCCATCACCAGCACCGGATCGCCGGCCCGCACCGTGGCGCCCTCCTCGACGCTCAGGCTGACGATCGTGCCCTGCACCGGCGCCGGCAGGGCCACCGTGCCCTCCGGCGCCTCGAGCGCGATCGGCCCGGGCTCGACCACGTCGCCGACGGCGGGAACGGCGCCCGCGCCGCCGTTGCCCTCGCGACCGAGAGTCAGCACCGCCAGCGGATCGGCAGCATCGACCTTGACGCCGGCGCGCCGGGCGGCGGCGGGCGGTTCGAAGTAGAGCTTGCGATGCAGCGCGCCCTCGCCCAGCAGCGCGCCGACATGCTCGTCGACGAAGCGCGTGTGGCCATCGCCGCGCAGGAAACCATCGTGGCGCAGCAGGCTCTGCAGGAAGCCGGCATTGGTCGGCACGCCGGCGATGCGGAACTCGGCCAGTGCGCGGGCCGCCTTGGCGGCGATGGTCGCAAGATCGGCCGGCGCGGCATGGACGATCAGCTTGGCCAGCAGGGAATCGAAGCGCGCGGAGGTGCGATAACCCGCGTAGCCGAAGGTATCGACGCGCACGCCCGGCCCCGACGGCAAGTCGAAAGCGGCCAAGGTGCCACCGCCCGGCCGCGCCGAGCCGTCGGCCGCCATGGTCTCCATGTTGATGCGCGCCTGCAGCGCCATGCCGCGCGGGGCCTGCACCTGCTCCTGCTTCAGGCCGAGTTCGGCCAGCGAGCGGCCGGCGGCGATCTCCAACTGCAGGCGCACGAGGTCGAGGCCCAGCACCTCCTCGGTGACGGTGTGCTCGACCTGCAGGCGCGGGTTGGCCTCGATGAAGGCGAAGGACGGCGTATCGGTGGAGGCATCGACCAGGAATTCGATGGTGGCGACGCCGCGATACTTGGCCGCCCGGCCCAGCGCCACGCCGGCGTCAAGCAGCTTTTGCCGCAGCGCCGGATCGAGATGGGGCGCCGGCGCGATCTCGATCAGTTTCTGGCGCTGGCGCTGGATCGAGCAGTCGCGCTCCCACAGATGGCTGACGGCGCCGCTGCCGTCGCCGATAATCTGCACCTCGATGTGGCGGGCGCGGCGGTAGAGGGTTTCGACGTAGAGATCGCCATTGCCGAAAGCCTGCTGCGCTTCCGAGCGGCAGCGCTCGAAGGCCGGCGCCAGCTCCTCGGGCGACTGCGCCGGGCGCATGCCGCGGCCGCCGCCGCCGGCGATCGCCTTGACCATGACGCCGCCGTCCCTGCCGAGCGAACGCAGGAAGGCTTCGGCCTGGGCGAGCGTGGTCGGCGCTTGCGTGCCCGGCAGCACCGGCACCTGGCATTGCCGCGCCAGCGCCAGCGCCCTGGCCTTGTCGCCGAACAGCTCGAGCATGGCGGGTGTGGGGCCGACGAAGACGATGCCGGCCTGCTCGCAGGCGCGGGCGAAGGCGGCGTTCTCGCTGAGGAAACCGTAGCCGGGATGCACCGCATCGCATTCGGTCTCGGCGGCAATGGCGACGATCTGCGCGATGTCGAGATAGGGCGCGACGCCCGCACCCTGCAGCGCCCGCGTCATGTCCGTCTTGCGCGTGTGCAGCGAGGTCGCCTCGTCCTGCGCGTGCACCGAGACGGTCTCGATGCCCATGTCGGCCGCGGTGCGGGCGATGCGGATGGCGATCTCGCCGCGATTGGCGATCAGAAGTCTGCGGATCGAAACGCTCATGGCCGGCACTCTCCCTATCGCCCTGCGAAAGGGGCGATTTTCGTGGAGACTATAATTGGCCGTCCGCGCGCGCGTCGCCAGCCTTTGCTGCCGGCGGCGGCACGCTCGAGCCTAGGGGAAGCCGGCTATTTGATGGTGATCCATTCGGTGGCGGGCGGCGTCACCTCGACGCCCTGCAGGCCGGTCGGCGTCTTGCGCATGATGCACACCACCGTCTTCTGCGGCTCGTTGGCGACGGCGTCGCTGGTCAGCAGCGCCACGCCGTAGCTCGTCGTGCCTTCCGGCGCCACGACGATGCGCGGGCGCGGCAGCTGCGCTTCGGCGATGCAGGCCTGCACCAGCTCGGCGTGGAACTTGTCCCAGGCATCCGGCGAGGATGCCCGTACCCCCGCCGCGAGGACGGCGAAGGTGAGCGCTGCGCCCAGGCCGGCGAGCGCTATCGCTTTCTTGCCCATGCGACCTCCTGTGCCCATCCTGAATAAGCGCCACAGGCGGGCCGGGGTTCCCCGAGGGCCGCCGGCGCCAACGAGGGAGGAAAAGCCATGGCCGCCGCATGCCTGCTGATCGTCACCGCCGAGGTCGACCCCGTGGTCGAGGCCGCCTGGAACAAGTGGTACGACGAGGTCCATCTGCCCGATGCGCTCTCCTGCCCCGGCGTGCTGAGCGGCCGGCGCTATGTCGGGGCGGGACCGATCGCCGAATTCGACCGCGGCGAGCGCCGGCGCAGCGAAAGGAAACTCTACACCACGGTCTACGAGCTGGCCGGCCCGGAAGCGGTGGAAACCCCCGAATTCGCCGCCATGCGGGGGTGGTACGAATTCGGCCCGCACGTCGTGTCGCAGACCCGGGTGGTGCGCGCGCTGTAGCGGCCGTCGGATCCGCAGGGGAACCGTCGAGGGGCCACGGGCGTTAATGCCGAGCCGCGGCGGGTTGTCCCTCGAAGCCTCGCATGCAACTATCGGCCCTCCCCGCAGTCGCCTCGCAAAGGACCATGCCCCGTCGCTTTCCCTGGACCAAGCTGCCCGATTCCGAACTGCTCAAGTTGCGGCTGAAGGACCTGAAAGTGACGGTCGAGGGGTCCGCGCTGGAGCGGCGCATGGACGAGCTCTATGCCGAGCTGGACCGCAAGGGCCTGCGCATCAGACCGCATGCCTGGATCTCGGACGAATGGTTCAGCCCCGACGAGGCGCCCGGCATAGCCATCCCCTTCTATCTCGCGCACCCGCGCCTGACGCGGCTGGAGCGCAAGAAGATGATCGACGTCGAAGGCGGCACGGTCGCCGAATGCATGCGCATCCTGCGCCACGAGGCCGGGCACGTCGTGCAGAACGCCTATCAGCTGCATCGCCGACGCCGCTGGCAGCAGCTGTTCGGGCCGGCCTCCAAACGCTACCCGAGCTTCTACCGGCCCAATCCGGCCAGCCGCAACTACGTGCAGCATCTGCGCCTGTGGTACGCGCAAAGCCACCCGGCCGAGGATTTCGCCGAGACCTTCGCCGTGTGGCTGCGGCCGCGCGGCGACTGGCGCAAGCGCTATGCCGGCTGGCCGGCAATGAAAAAACTGGAATACGTCGACGAGCTGATGCATGAGATCGCCGGCGAGAAGCCGGTGATGTTCAACCGGCGCAAGGTGGACCCGCTGGCCAGGCTGTCGATGACCTTGGAAGAGCATTACGAGAAGAAGCAGGCGGCCTACGCCTTCGACTTCCCGACCACCTACGACCGCGAACTGCTGCGCATCTTCTCCAGCGATCCGCGCCATTCGCGCTCGCCGGCGGCCTCGACCTTCCTGCGCCACAACCGCGCCCGCATCCGCCAGGCCGTGTCGCGCTGGACCGGCGAGCACCAGCTGACGCTCGACACGCTGATGGACGAGATGATCGGCCGCTGCCGCGAGCTGAAGCTGCGCGCCGTCGGACCGGAGCGCAAGCTGCGCATGGACTTCACCGTGCTGCTGACCGCCAAGACCGTGCACGCGATCTACAGCCGGTCGCGGCGCAAATGGTTCGCGCTATGAGACGCCGGCGCGTGCTGGTGCTGCTGCACCCCGACCTGATGCCGCCGGACACGCTCGAAGGCCATACAGCGCAGGAACAGAACAACTGGAAGACCGAGTACGACGTGGTCACCACGCTGCGCTCGATCGGGCACGACGTGCGGCCGCTGGGCGTGCAGCACGAACTGCGGCCGATCCGCGAGGCGATCGAGGAGTTCAAGCCGCACGTCGTCTTCAATCTGCTCGAGCAGTTCCACGGCGAGACGGCCTACGACCAGAACGTCGCCTCGTATCTGGAACTCCTGCGCATTCCCTATACCGGCTGCAATCCGCGCGGGCTGATGCTGGCGCGCGGCAAGGACCTGTCGAAGAAGCTGCTGACCTACCACCGCATTCCGGTGCCGGCCTTTGCCGTGTTCCCCATGCATCGCAAGATCAAGCGGCCTTCGCGGCTGAACTTCCCGCTGATCGTCAAGAGCCTGAGCGAGGACGCCTCGGTCGGCATCTCGCAGGCTTCCGTGGTCGACAGCGACGAAAAGCTGGTCGAGCGCGTCGCCTTCATCCACGAGCGCATCGGCACGCATGCCATCGCCGAGCAGTACATCGACGGGCGCGAGCTTTATGTCGGCGTGCTGGGCAACGACAGGCTGCGCGTGCTGCCGATCTGGGAACTGGAGTTCGGCAAGATGGCGCAGGGCGCGAGCCGCATCGCGACGCTCAAGGTCAAGCACGATACCGAATACCAGGAGCGGCGCGGCATTCTGCAGGGGCCGGCCGAGGGCCTGTCGCCCGAGCTGCGGGCGCGCATCGTGCGCAGCGTCAAGCGCATCTGCCGCACGTTGGAGATCGACGGCTACGCGCGCATCGATTTCCGCCTTTCGACCGACGGCGTGCCCTATTTCCTCGAAGCCAATCCCAATCCCGAGATCGCCCGCTCGCAGGAATTCGCCGAAGCGGCGCAGCACGACGGGCTGGACTATCCCGATCTGCTGGAACGGCTGCTGCAGCTCGGCATCAGCCGCGCCCGGGCGCTGGAATACGCCTGAGAGGAAGCCTGGAGCAAATCAGGGTTGAACCCGCTCTAGGCGGCCAGCTCCAGTATCTCCTTCACCTGCGCCGGCGTCGGGATCGGCCGCGGATTGCGCGGAATCCACGGCGTGCCCATGGCCTGGCTGGCGATGCGGTCGAAATGCTCCGGTCCGATCTTCACCGCCGACAGGCTGCGCGGCATATCGAGGCCGCGGATGAACTCGTCGAGCACGTCGCCGGCGTCCTTGCCGGGACGGCCCATCGCCGCCGACACCAGCGCCTGGCGCTCGGCGTTGGCTGGCTTGTTCCAGCGCATCGCCGCCGGCAGCATGATGCAGGAGGTGTGGCCGTGCGGGATGTCGAACACGGCGCCCAGCACGTAGCCGATGCCGTGGCTGGCGCCCATCGGCACGCCGCCGGCCAGCGGGCCCATCGACAGCCAGGAGCCGATCTGGCAGTCGAGCCGCGCCTGCATGTCGGACGGATCGGCCTTCACCCGCGGCAGGCCGCGCGCCAGCAGCGACAGCCCGTGCAGCGCCGAAGCGTCGCCGAAGGGATTGGCCTCGCCGGAGCAGACGCCTTCGACGCAATGGTCGACGGCGCGAATGCCGGTGGACAGGAACAGCCACATGGGCGTGTGCCGCGTCACCGCCGGATCGAGCACCACGGCCTGCGGGATGACGTGGGCATGGCGGAACAGCTCCTTGACCTTGGTGCGCTCGTCGGTAACGCCGGATATGGCGGAGAACTCGCCGGCCGACAGCGTTGTCGGCACCGATATCTGCCGCACCTTGGGCGGATTCATCGGCGGCGGCGCCAGGCTGCCGTCGGGCTGCTTGACCCAGCGGATGCGGTCGAGATCCTCGGGCGTGCGGATGTCGTTCGACAGGCAGAGCTGCACGGCCTTGGCGCCGTCGGTGATCGAACCGCCGCCCAACGTGACGATCAGATCGGCCTTCGCCTCGCGCGCCTGTTCGGCAGCGGCGATCACCGCCGATCGCGGCGTGTGCGGCGGCATGCGGTCGAACGTGCCGACGCAGTGATTGCCCAGCGCGCGGCGCAGCTTCTCGATCTCGTCGGTCTCCCGGTTCAGCGTGCCGCTGACCATCAGGAAGACGCGCTGCGCGTCGGCGGCCTTCGCCAGCTCGGCCACTGCCTCGGCGGCCGGCCGCCCAAATACCACCTCGTCCATCTTGCCCAGCACGACGCGCCCAGACTGAACCATGCTCTTCCTCCCGCTATTGACGGCGATTTGCGCCTGTTTGACGCAAGCTTGGCCGCGATCCGGCGGACGCGCAACCCGTCCGGAACGGGCCCTTCGCCTTGCCATGACGCAAAGCGCCCGGCACTCTTGCCTGCAGCTCTCGTCTGGCGCCGGAGAAAAGATGACACCCAGGACCCTCAAGACCGTCGCGATCATCGGCAACGGCATCATCGGCCACGGCATGGCGCAGATCTTCGCCGCCGCCGGGCGCGACGTGATAATGATCGGCCGCAGCAAGGCATCGCTGGCCGCGGCCCGCCGTCGGATCGAGGCCAGCCTGCGCGACTTCGCCGCCCACAAGCTGATCGCCAGGCGCGACATTCCGGCGATCATGAAGCGGATCGCCACGTCGATCCGGCTCGAGGACGCCGCGCCGGCGCAACTCGTCATCGAGGCGGTTACCGAGGACCTTAAGCTGAAGCGCGACATATTCGGACGCCTGGACCGCATCTGTCCGCCGCCAGCGGTCCTCGCCTCCTCCAGCGGCCAGCCGGCGAGCGCGCTGATCGCCAAGGTCCGCCATCCCGAGCGGGTGATCGCGACGCATTTCTGGTATCCGCCGCAGCTCATCCCCCTGGTCGAGGTCTGCGCCGGACCGAAGACGTCGCCCGACGTCACCAGATGGGTGGTGCGGCAGCTGCGCGCGGCCGGCAAGGAGCCGGCGGTGATCGATCGCGAGATACCGGGCTTCATCGGCAATCGACTGCAGTTCGCCATGCTGCGCGAGGCCTGGGCGCTGTGGGCTTCCGGCGCCGCCAGCGCCGAAGCCATCGACACCGTGGTCAGGTCCAGCTTCGGCCGGCGCGTCGGCGTGACCGGTCCGCTGGAATCGGCCGATATCGGCGGCCTGCAGACCATGTACCATTTCGGCGCCTCGCTGATGCCGCATCTCGACACGGACAGGCTGCCGGCCAGGGCCGTCAAGAAGCTGGTCGCCAGCGGGGCAAACGGCCTCGCCAACGGGCGCGGCGTCTACAACTGGAAGAAGCGCGACGGCAAGGCGCTGGTCAAGGCGCGCATGGACGAGCTGTTCCGCTGGCTGGCGGCCGACCGCGCCACCCGCGGCAGGTGACCGGCCGGGGCTTGCGAGCATGTCGGAGGTCCTGACCCCGGATTGCCGTCTCGAGCCCTATTGGTGGCGCGCCGCCCCGCGCGAACGCGCCGACCCTCCGCCGCTGCCGGCAAGCGCCGACGTGGCCATCGTCGGCTCCGGCATCACCGGCCTGGTCGCTGCCCTGCATCTGGCGCGCGGCGGACGCGACGTGTGCGTCATCGAAGCCGGCGTGCCCGGCGCGGGCGCCAGCTCGCGCAATGCCGGCTACGTCGGGCGCACGCTGAAGCAGACCTTCGGCGAACTGATCGAGGCGCGCGGCCTGTCCTTCGCCATCGCGGCCTATCGCGAACTGCATGCCGCCTTTCGCGCCGTCGGCGACACGGTCGCCGAAGAAGGGATCGACTGCCATTTCCGCCATCAGGGCCGGCTGCTGCTGGCGACCAGTCCGGAAATGCGGGAGGCGATGCTGCGGGAGTTCGCCCTGCGCGAGAAGCATCTGGGCGAGGCCTTCGAGCCGGTCGACAAAGGCCATCAGCGCGAGGAGATCGACACGCCGCTCTACCATGGCGGCGTACGCATCGCCGACCACGCCGGACTGCATCCCGGCCTCTACCACAATGGGCTGCTGGCACGCACGCGCGAAGCGGGGGCGCGGATCGTGCCGCACGCCACCGTTCTGGGCGTAACGCCGGAGAATGGCGGCTTCCGCCTTGGGACCGATCGCGGCAGCATCGCCGTGCGCGACGTGGTGCTGGCGACCAACGGCTATTCCGGCGATGCCGTTCCGTGGCTCAAGCGGAGGGTCATCCCGTTCGACGCCTATGCCGCCGCGACCGAGCCGCTGACCGCCGAAGAAGTGGCGCGACTGCTGCCGGCCGACCGCACCTTCATCGACTGGAACTTCAACGTCGACTTCTTCCGCCGCGCGCCGGGCGAAGGCACGCGCATCGTGTTCGGCGGCCTGACCGGCGAGAAGACCAGCGACCTGCCCGACTTCGCCCGACGCCTGCACGCACGCCTTGCCCGCATCCTGCCGGCGCTGAAGTCGCGGCGCTTCGACAACGTGTGGACCGGGCGGTGCGCCGGAACCTTCGACTATTTTCCTCACATAGGCCGGCACGAGGGCATGCACTATGCCGTCGGCTATTGCTTCGCCGGCGTCCCCATGGGAACCCTGTTCGGCCGCCGCCTCGCCTGCCGCATTCTCGGCAAGGAGGGCGGCGAGAGCGTGTTCGATCTGCCATTGCCGTCCCGGCCGTTCTATCGCGGCAATACCTGGTTCGTGCCCTGGGCCATCCGGTGGATGAGCCGTCATGACCGCTAACGCCGGGGACGACGCGCTTGAACGCGGCCGCGCGCGGTCGCACCATGGCGGCATGCCGATGCCTCCCGACAGACAGCACGATCGCCGGCCATGACCAAGTCCCGGTCCACGCGCATCAAGTCTTTCGGCGGCTATCTGCTGATCGGCGTGCTGACGGCGGCGCCGCTTGGCATCACCTGGGTGATCCTCGATTTCCTGTTCGACCAGCTCTCGCGCATCGGCCGGCCGCTGGTGACGTCGCTGGCCCGCGCCATCGCGCCCGACCAGCCGCTGGTCGCCGCCTGGATGGACAATGACACGTTCGTCTCCATCCTGGCCGCCGCCGCCGTGCTGCTGCTGCTGTGGGCGCTGGGCTTCGCCGCCACCCGCGTCGTCGGCCGCCAGCTCATCGCCCTGTTCGAGCGGCTGATCGGCATCGTGCCGTTCGTCGACAAGATCTACCGCGCCACCAAGAAATTCCTCACCGTCGCCGGCACCACCCCCGAGGGCGAGCGCCGCGTGGTGCTGATCGATTTTCCCTCGCCGGAGATGAAGGCGGTCGGGCTGGTGACCAAGGTGCTGCGCGACGCCGATACCGGCGAGGAGCTGGCGGCGGTCTACGTGCCGACCTCGCCCAACCCGACCTCGGGCTATATCGAGATCGTGCCGCTGCGCCAGATCACCTACACCGACTGGACCTTCGACGAGGCGATGTCGTTCATCGTCACCGGCGGCTCGAACTCGCCCGACACGGTGACCTATTTCACCCGTCGCAGCGCGCCGCCGCCGTTGAAATCCGAGCCGCCCCCGAACGAGACCTGAAGGATCGGTCCGGCGGAAGCCAGGCGGCTGCCGCCGGATCGCATCGCATCCTAGTGCGCCAGCAGCACGGG
>JBFWZG010000060.1:0-18722 GCA_050185515.1 Reyranellaceae bacterium | reverse complement strand
TCGGCGGCGGGCCGGGCGGCTACGTCGCGGCCATCCGCTCGGCGCAGCTCGGCATGAAGACCGCCGTGGTCGAACGCGAGAATCTCGGCGGCATCTGCCTCAACTGGGGCTGCATTCCGACCAAGGCGCTGCTGCGCTCGGCCGAGGTCTACGGGCTGATCAAGCATGCCGATTCTTTCGGCCTCAAGGTCGAAGGCGTTTCGATCGACTTTAGGAAGATCATCGAACGCTCGCGCAAGGTCTCGAACCAGCTGACCAACGGCGTCAAGTTCCTGATGAAGAAGCACAAGATCACCGTATTCGACGGCACGGCGGCGCTGGCCGGCAAGGGACAGCTCTCCGTCACAGGCAAGGATGGCAAGCCGATAGCCACTCTGTCGGCAAAGCACATCGTGCTGGCGACCGGCGCGCGGGCGCGGTCGCTGCCGGGCATGGAGCCGGACGGCAAGCTGATCTGGACCTATCGCGAAGCGATGGTGCCGGAGACGATGCCCAAGTCGCTGCTGGTGATCGGGTCCGGCGCCATCGGCATCGAGTTCGCCAGCTTCTACCGCACGCTCGGTGCGGAAGTCACCGTGGTCGAAGTGATGGATCGCGTGCTGCCCGTCGAGGATGCCGAGGTGTCCGCCTTCGCGCGCAAGGCGTTCGAGAAGCAGGGCATGAAGATCCGCACCGGCACCGGCGTGACGGCATTGAAGAAGGGCGCCGACAGCGTCACCGCGACCCTGAAGGCGCCGGACGGCAAGACCGAGGAAATCACGGTCGAGCGCGTCATCATGGCCGTAGGCATCGTCGGTAACGTCGAGAATATCGGCCTGGAGAAGACCAAGGTTAAGGTCGAGAAGACGCATGTGGTGATCGACGAATACGGCCGCACGGGCGAACCCGGTGTCTACGCCATCGGCGATCTGGCCGGCCCGCCCTGGCTGGCGCACAAGGCGATGCACGAGGGCGTCATCTGCGTCGAGAAGATCGCCGGCGTGAAAGGCGTGCATGCAATGGACACGACCAAGATTCCCGGCTGCACCTACTGCACGCCGCAGGTCGCCAGCGTCGGTCTGACCGAAGCGGCGGCCAAGGAGAAGGGATACCAGGTCAAGGTCGGCAAGTTCCCCTTCATCGGCAACGGCAAGGCGATCGCGCTGGGCGAGCCGGAAGGCTTCGTAAAGACGGTGTTCGATGCGAAGACCGGCGAATTGCTGGGGGCGCACATGATCGGCGCGGAAGTCACCGAACTGATCCAGGGCTATTCCATCGCCCGTACCCTGGAAAGCACCGAGGCCGAGCTGATGCAGAGCGTCTTCCCGCATCCGACGCTGTCGGAAATGATGCACGAATCGGTGCTTGACGCCTATGGCCGGGCGCTCCACTTCTAGGCCATGACCGCCATCGACAAATCGGCGATTTCCCGCGCCGCCCGCCACCCGGAGAAGGCCCATCGGCCGGACAATCCGGTGGCGCGCAAGCCGGAGTGGATCAGGGTCAAGGCGCCCAATTCGCCCGAATACGCCGAGACCAAGAGGCTGGTGCGCGAGTTCGGCCTCAACACCGTGTGCGAAGAGGCGGCCTGCCCCAATATCGGCGAGTGCTGGAAGCAGAAGCACGCGACGTTCATGATCATGGGCGACACCTGCACGCGGGCCTGCGCCTTCTGCAACGTCAAGACCGGCCTGCCGGGCGCGCTCAATCCGCACGAGCCGATGAACGTCGCGGAGGCCGTCGGCAAGCTCGGCCTGCATCACGTCGTCATCACCTCGGTCGATCGGGACGATCTGGCCGATGGTGGTGCTGCGCATTTCGCCGCCGTCATCGCCGCCCTGCGCCTGCACGCTCCGGGGACCACCGTCGAAATCCTGACGCCGGACTTCCTGCGCAAGCCGGGGGCCGTCGAAGCCGTCGCCAGGGCCGGACCGGACGTGTTCAACCACAATCTCGAGACCGTGCCGCGGCTCTACCCGACGATCCGGCCGGGGGCACGCTACTTCACGTCGTTGCGGCTGCTGCAGACCGTCAAGGAGGTCGATCCGGCGCTGTTCACCAAGTCCGGCGTCATGGTCGGGCTCGGCGAGAGCAAGGAGGAAGTGCACCAGGTAATGGACGACCTGCGCGCCGCCGACGTCGATTTCCTGACCATCGGCCAGTATCTGCAGCCGACGCCCAAGCATGCGCCGGTCGACCGTTTCGTGACCCCCGACGAGTTCCGCGCCTATGCCTCGGTGGCCCGGGCAAAAGGCTTCATGATGGTCTCGGCCTCGCCGATGACCCGTTCCAGCTACCACGCCGGCGACGATTTCGAGCGCTTGCGAGCGGCGCGTCAGGCCCGGCTGGCCGCGCGCTGATCCGGGTCTGCTGGCATGCCAACGCACGCCGAGAGGCGGGTCGTCCCCTATACGCCGCGTCAGCTCTACGACCTGGTGGCGGACGTCGAACGCTACCCTGAGTTCCTGCCATGGTGCGTCGGCGCACGGGTGCGGGAACGGCGCGACGATCTGATCGTGGCCGACCTTATGGTCGGCTTCCGCATGTTCCGCGAGCGATTCACCTCGCGTGTCACCCTGTCGCCCGACGATCCGGAAGGGCCGCGCATCGACGTCGCCTATGCCGACGGCCCGTTCAAGTATCTCAACAACCACTGGATCTTCCGCGCCCATCCGAAGGGCTGCGAGATCGATTTCTACGTCGATTTCGAGTTTCGCTCGCGCCTGCTGCAGAAGGCGATCGAGATGCTCTTCAACGAGGCGGTGAAGCGCATGGTCCAATCCTTCGAAACCAGGGCCCATCGGCTGTACGGCGAGCCGGCCTCCCGGCCTTAGTTGTGGCGACGGGCGGGCTCGCCTATATTCACGCCGAACGTCAGCACGAGGGGGGAAGAGCCTGTGAGGACTGGATTCTTCATTCTGTGCGGCCTGCTGGCCGTTGGCATCGCCGGACCGGCCGCAGCCCAGGCGGGCAAGGGCGCTGTGGCCAAGGATGAATGCACCATTACGGCCTACGCCAATGAAATTTCGCGCATCGTTCTGGTGCGACTGGCCAATGGCTTCTATTCGCACAAGGCCTATGACGGCAACGGCGTCTTCGTTTGCGATGGGGAATGGTCCGCTACCGTCGAATTGAACCGCCAGGCGGCGGAGATACTGCGCCACAAGGGCAACGACCGCGCCGTCATCGAGGACCGCATCGCACGCCGCTGAGCGGCGGGTTGGTCAGTCGAGGCGGCCGACGATCAGCCGCAGCGCCGCCGCAACGGCGGCGATCCGGATGCTGTCGCGGTCGCCGGGAAACAACCGCATCTCCGCAATCGTCGCCCCGCCGCGTCGCGCGGTGGCGAAGTGGACCAGGCCGACCGGCTTTTCCGCCGTGCCGCCGTCGGGACCAGCGACGCCGGTGATTGCGACGGCCAGATCGGCGTGTGAGTGCGCGATGGCGCCTTCCGCCATGGCGCGGGCCACAGGCTCGCTAACCGCCCCATGCCGATCTATCATCGTCTTCGGCACGCCCAGGATTTCCGTTTTGGCCTCGTTGGAGTAGGTGACGAAGCCGCGCTCGAAGACGGCGGAGGATCCGCCGACCGCGGTCAGCGCCGCGGCAACCAGACCGCCAGTGCAGGATTCGGCGGTCGTCAGCTTCAGTTTGCGCTGGCGGCAGGCGGCGAGCAGTTCGCCGACCAGTTCGCGCAGGGTCTCCTGCAAGCCAGGCGCGGCCTCGGTCTGGTCCATTCGCTAGTCCCCCGGTTCTCCCGGCGGCAGCGTAACAGAAACGACGGCCTGAACGGCAATACCTTCGCCGCGGCCGGTAAAGCCCAACCCCTCGGTGGTGGTCGCTTTGACGCTGATCCGGCCGGCCCCAACCCCAAGGATCCCCGCGATCGAGGCCACGATGGCGGGCCGGTGCGGCCCGATCCTGGGGCGTTCGCACACGATGGTGACGTCGGCATTGACCAGCCGCCCGCCGCGACGCGCCAGCAAATCGGCTGCATGACGCAGGAACAGAGCCGACCCGGCGCCTTTCCATTGCGGATCCGAAGGGGGGAAATGCTGGCCGATATCGCCGGCGCCGATGGCGCCGAGCAAGGCGTCGGTCAGCGCATGCAGCGCCACATCGGCGTCCGAATGCCCGACCAGGCCTCGGCCGTGGGCTATCCGCACCCCGCCTAGCATTACGTGATCGCCGGGCCCGAAGGCATGGACGTCGAAGCCGCTGCCGGTGCGCGTCTCGGCACCGGTTGCTGGTGCCAGAAGTTGTTCAAGCCGCTGCAGATCGGCAGCCGTCGTCACCTTGAAATTCTCTTCACGTCCCGGCACCAACACCACGTCGAGACCGGCCAGTTCGGCGACGCCGGCATCGTCGGTAAGCGCCTCGCGCTGAGACGCAGGCAGCGCCGCGGCGGCGCGATGGGCGCGCAGGATGGCCGCGAAGTCAAAGACCTGGGGCGTCTGCGCCCGCCACAGGTTTTCGCGCCGGACCGTCGCCTCGATGCGGTCGGCGCCGCGCTTCAAGGTATCCACTACAGGCAGGGCCGCGATCGCGCCAGCTGCGCCGGCCCGCACGTGGTCGACCAGCAGGCGGATCTCGGCGCCATCCACCAGTGGTCGCGCCGCATCCTGGATCGACACGATGGCCGGCGCGCGGGAAGCCAGAGCCTCGAGGCCGTTGAGAACGCTTTCGCGACGCGTCGCACCGCCCTGGACGGGTGGCGCCAGATGAAGGCCATGCAGGGCGTCGCGATAGAGATCGTCGTGGTCGGAGCCGATCACGCAGACGACGTCGTCGAAAGCGCCTGTCGCCAGGGTGCGCTCGGCCGTCCAGCGCAGCATCGGCTTGCCGCAAACCGGCGTATATTGTTTCGGCTGGTCGCCACCAAAGCGGCTGCCTGAACCGGCAGCCACCAGCAGCGCGATGCATCCCGACATGACCCCGAACCGGCTAATGGCGAACCACGGCGGTTTAACACGGGACCGGCAGGAAACGGTGGAAATCCCGCAAAGTAGCGGATACAGGAACTCGCCCGGGTGCGGTGCAACATTTTCCTTTGCAGGCTCCATTGAAATGGGCCATAAATGACCAAGAATTGGGCAACATGAAAACTGCACAAGAAAACAGCATATCCATTGGTCCGGTCGAACTGGCCGATCCGGTAATCCTGGCGCCGATGTCGGGAGTGACGGACATGCCATTCCGCCGGCTGGTTAAGCGCGCTGGCGCGGGGCTCGTCGTGTCCGAGATGATCGCCAGCGAGGCGATGATTCGCGCCACCAAGCGCACCATGAAGATGGCCAGCAATTGCGCCGAAGAGTTCCCCATGTCGGTCCAGCTCGCCGGCTGCGAGCCGGCAGTGATGGCCGAAGCGGCGCGGCTCAACGAGGATCGCGGCGCCGCCATCATCGACATCAATTTCGGCTGCCCGGTGAAGAAAGTCGTCAACGGCCATGCCGGTTCGGCGCTGATGCGCGACGAATGCCATGCCGCGCGCATCTTGGAAGCCACCGTCAATGCCGTGAAGGTGCCGGTGACGCTCAAGATGCGCACCGGCTGGGACGAGAAAAACCGCAATGCGCCGTCGCTGGCTCGGATCGCCGAGCAGTCCGGCATCAAGCTTGTCACCATCCACGGCCGAACCCGCTGCCAGTTCTACGAGGGCAGGGCGGATTGGGCCTTCGTGCGCCAGGTCAAGGAAACCGTCAAGATTCCGGTCATCGTCAACGGCGACATCGTCAGCGTCGACGATGCGGCCGAGGCCTTGCGCCAGTCCGGCGCCGATGGCGTCATGGTCGGCCGCGGCGCCTATGGCCGGCCGTGGTTTCTGCAGCAGGTTGCCACGTTCCTGCGGACGGGCGAGCGCCTGCCGGATCCCAACCTGGCGCAGCAATACGGGATCGTGCTCGGTCACTACGAGGACATGCTCGACCATTACGGGGTGGAGACGGGCGTGCGCATGGCGCGCAAGCATCTGGGCTGGTACTCGAAGGGGCTGCCCGCCGCCGCCGAGTTCCGCGCCACTGTCAATCGCCTGTCCGATCCGCAGGAAGTCCGCCGGCATCTGGCCGGCTTCTTCCTCCCGGCGATCGAGCGGCAGGCGGCCTGACGCCATGCCGCCGGGCGCCGCGCTGAACTCAAAGTCCAAGGGACTGCAGACGGCGTCGATTCTGGGGGCGCTGGCCGATGCGGTGATCGTCGTCGATCGCGACGCCGTCATCGAGTACGCCAATCCGGCCGCCGAGCAGTTCTTCGGCACCGGCCTGACCCTGATGATCGGCCACGACCTGCGCGAATTCGTGCCGGCGGACTCGCCGCTCTTCGCGCTACTCGACCAGGTGGCGCAAAGCGGCGCCACCGTTGCCGAGAATGGCGTAACCCTGTCCTCGCCGCGCATCGGCAGCCGCTTCGCCTCGCTACATCTGTGCCCGATTTCTGACGGCGACGGCAGCACCGCCATCGTGCTGCGCGAATCGTCTATCGCGCGCAAGATCGACCAGCAGCTCTTCCACCGCAACGCCGCCCGGTCGGTAACCGCAATGGCGGCGATGCTGGCGCACGAGGTCAAGAACCCGCTGTCGGGCATCCGCGGCGCCGCGCAATTGCTCGAACAGTACGTGCCCGATGCCGACCGCGAACTGACACAGCTCATCTGTGAGGAGACCGACCGCATTTGTGCGCTGGTCGACCGCATGGAGGAGTTCGCCGACGGTCGCCCGATCGAGCGCGAGCCGGTCAACATCCATCAGGTTCTCGGCCATGTCCGCAAGGTGGCGCAGAACGGGTTCGGACGGCACGTGCGCTTCGTCGAAACCTACGATCCATCGCTGCCGGCCGTATTCGGCAATCGCGACCAGCTGGTGCAGGTGTTCCTAAACCTGGTGAAGAACGCCTGCGAGGCCAATCCCGATCCTGGCGCCGAGATCGTGCTGTCGACGGCCTATCGCCAGGGCGTGCGGCTGGCACTGCCCGGCACGCGCCAGCGCGTTCACCTGCCGCTGTCGGTGCAGGTTACGGACAACGGCCCCGGCATACCCGAAGAACTGCGTCCGCATCTGTTCGACGCCTTCATCACCAGCAAGCCGAATGGCCGCGGGCTGGGCCTGGCGCTGGTGGCCAAGATCGTCAACGACCATGGCGGCGTCATCGAATTCGACAGCGAACCCCGGCGCACGACCTTCAACGTCATGTTGCCGGTCTATTCGGAAGCCGGCCGGCGCGGACGCGTCGGCGAGGGATCGGGCAGGCATTCATGAGCAACACCGCCAAGATTCTCGTCGCGGACGACGATCGCGCGATCCGCACTGTCCTCAGCCAGGCGCTCGGCCGGCTGGGGCACGACGTTCGCACCACCGGCAACGCGGCGACGCTGTGGCGCTGGGTGCAGGACGGCGAAGGCGATCTGGTGATCACCGACGTGGTCATGCCCGACGAGAACGGCCTCGACCTGGTGCCGCGCATCCGCAAGCAGCGCCCCGACCTGCGCATCATCGTCATGAGCGCCCAGACGACGCTGCTGACGGCGGTCAAGGCGACGGAGCGCGGCGCGTTCGAGTATCTGCCCAAGCCGTTCGATCTCAACGCCCTGGTCAATATCGTCAACCGCGCGCTGGCGGCGCAGCCGTCGCGACAGTCGGCGAACGAGGGCGAGCCGGTCGAGCGCGAGGAACGTCTGCCGTTGATCGGCCGCTCGCCGGCGATGCAGGAAATCTACCGCACCCTGGCGCGGCTGATGAGCACCGACCTGTCGGTGATGATCGCTGGAGAATCGGGCACCGGAAAGGAACTGGTGGCGCGGGCGCTGCACGACTACGGCAAGCGTCGCAACGGGCCGTTCGTCGCCATCAATATGGCGGCGATTCCCCGCGAGCTCATCGAGAGCGAATTGTTCGGCCACGAGCGCGGCGCCTTCACCGGCGCGACGCAGCGATCGGCCGGCCGCTTCGAGCAGGCCGCCGGCGGCACGCTCTTCCTCGACGAAATCGGCGACATGCCGTTGGAGGCGCAGACCCGGCTGCTGCGCGTGCTGCAGGAGGGCGAGTATACGACGGTCGGAGGGCGCACCCCGATCCGCGCCGACGTGCGCATCGTCGCCGCCACGCACCGCGACCTGCGCCGCTTGATCCAGGGCGGCCTGTTCCGCGAGGACCTGTTCTACCGACTGAACGTGGTCCCCATCCGCCTGCCGCCGTTGCGCGAGCGCCCGGAGGACATCCCCGAACTGGCCAATCATTTTCTGGCCGAGGCGGCGGAGGAGGGATTGCCCCACAAGGTGCTGGATCCCGACGCCATCGAGCGACTCAAGCAGCACCGCTGGCCGGGCAACGTGCGCGAACTGGAGAATCTGGTGCGCCGCCTGGCCGCGCTCTATTCCCAGGAGACGATCGGCGCCGACGTGATCGAATCGGAGCTTGCGGAGGCGGCGCCGAAGGAGAGCCCGGCCGCGGCACCGGAGCGCGAATCGCTGGCCGAATCCGTCGACCGCCATATCCGCGACTATTTCGCCGCCCACCAGGACCGGCTGCCGCCGAATGGGCTGTACGACCGGGTATTGCACGAGATAGAGCGTCCGCTGCTCAGCATCACGCTAGCGGCGACCAGGGGCAATCAGGTGAAAGCCGCGGAATTGCTGGGCCTGAACCGCAATACCTTGCGCAAGAAGATTCGCGAACTCGATATTCAGGTCGTGCGCGGAATTCGCTAGACTGGCGCTACCGCCTTGGACCGACTGCCATTTTGGACAGTCGCGGCGGCCGGGAGAGACGCCCGCATGACCACCGCCACGCCGGTTTCACCGGCGTATGTTTTTCTGCGCAGGGCCGTACGCATCGCGTTCGGAACGGCCGGCACCGTGGTGGTCGGCGTCATCGCCGTGCTGGCCGGCGGCGCAACCTATGCCGTTTTCACCGGAATCATGCCGGACACGTTCCCGCGCTCGCAGGTTCTGCCGGTGCTGCTGTGGACCGATCTCGCGGTCGTGGTGTTGCTGGCGGGGATGATCGCGGCGCGGATCGCCATGACCTTCGCCGCCCGCCGGCGCGGCGTCGCCGGCGCACGGCTGCACGTCCGCATGGTGTTGCTGTTCGTCATGATGGCAGTCGGCCCGACAGTGCTGGTGGCGACCTTCGCCGGCTACACCATCAATGCCAGCCTGCAGGAATGGTTCAACGACCGCGTCCGCTCCTCGCTGGACAACGCGCTCAGCGTCACGGACGCCTATTTGCGCGAACGCCAGCGCAACTTCGAGCAGAGCATCGTGCCGATGGCCTTCGAGCTTCGGCGCGAGGGCCCCGATCTGCTGCTCAACCACAACCGGCTGACGCAACTGCTGAACCTGTTCGCGGCCCAGACCGAGCTGTCCGAAGTTGCGGTCATCGACCGTCTCGGTTCGCCGATCGCCCGCGGCCGTTCGATCAACGTCGACCCCGAATACGTCCGGCCGTCGCTGACCGATCTGCGCACTGCCATGAACGGCGCGCCGCTTCTGATGGCGCGCGGACGGGAGGATCGCATCAGCGCCCTGCTGCTGATCTATCCCAAGGAATCGGTGTTTCTCTACGTCAGCCAGCGAGTCGATTCGCGGCTGCTGGGCGACGTCAACCGGATTCGCGACATCGTACGCTACTACGACCGGCTGGACAGCCAGCAGACCGAGGCGCAGATCCGCGTCGCCGGCATTTTCGTCATCATCATGCTGGTGCTGCTGCTGGCTGCCGTCTGGATAGCGCTGGTCTACGCCGAGCGTCTGTCGCGGCCGATCAGCGCGCTGATCAGCGCCGCCGAACGGGTGCGCGGCGGCGACCTGCAGGTGCGGGTCGAGGACACCGAGGCCGGCAACGAACTCGGCATGCTGGGGCGCGCCTTCAACCGCATGACCGCGCAGCTCGGCGACCAACGCCGCGAACTGATCGACGCCAACAACCAGATCGACGAACGCCGGCGGCTGATCGAGGCGGTGCTGTCGGGCGTCAGCGCTGCGGTGGTCAGCCTTGACGACAAGGGCAGGGTCGAACTGGCCAATCGTGCCGCACTGGACCTGCTCGACGTGCAGCAGCAGGCGTTGGTCGGCAGCCTGCTGTCGGACCGCCTGCCGGAGATCGGCGGGCTGCTCGATCTCGGCCGGCTGCGGCCCACCCGCATCGTCCAGGAGGAAATCGAGTTCCGTCGCCGCGGCGAGACCATGACCCTTCTGACGCGGGTGGCGGTGGAGAAGTTCTCGAGCGCCGAAGGCAGCGATCGCATCGAAGGTTTCGTCGTCACATTCGACGACATCACGGAACTGCTTTCGGCGCAGCGCAAGGCGGCCTGGGCCGACGTCGCCCGCCGCATCGCGCACGAAATCAAGAACCCGCTGACGCCGATTCAGCTTTCCGCCGAGCGGCTCAAGCGCAAGTACAGCCGGCAGATCATCGAGGATCCGGAAACTTTCGCCGTCTGCACCGATACGATCATCCGCCAGGTCGGCGACATCGGCCGCATGGTCGACGAGTTCTCCTCGTTCGCCCGCATGCCGCGGCCGGTGTTGCAGCCGGAGGAACTGAAGGAGATCTGCCTGCAATCGGTCTTTCTGCAGCGCAACGCCCAGCCGCAGATCGAATACAGCACCCACATGCCCGAGCACGGACTGGTGCTGCCGATCGACCGTCGGCAGATCGGGCAGGCCCTCACCAACCTGCTGAAGAACGCCGCCGAGGCGATCGACGGGCGCGAGGCGCCGCCCGGCGTCGCGCTGCCGCCTGGCGCCATAGCAATGCGGCTGCGGG
Source organism: Reyranellaceae bacterium (assembly GCA_050185515.1). Lineage (GTDB taxonomy): Bacteria > Pseudomonadota > Alphaproteobacteria > Reyranellales > JAQSWP01 > JAQSWP01. The sequence goes on along the minus strand of JBFWZG010000060.1, from coordinate 7,986 downwards.
AGGAGGGCGAAAACGTCGTCATCGACGTCGAGGATAATGGCCGCGGCCTGCCGGCCGAGCACCGCGCCCGCCTGACCGAGCCCTATGTGACCACCCGCGCCAAGGGCACCGGGCTGGGCCTGGCGATCGTCAAAAAGATTATGGAAGACCACGGCGGATATCTGGTACTGGAAGATCGCGAAGGCGGCGGGGCGAGGGTTTCCCTGGTATTCCGCCGGGCACAGGCAGAAGCCCTGCAGGCTTCGAACGCGACGGACAGGCAGTCGCCGGTGAAGATCGCATAGACATGGCGCACGACATACTGATCGTCGACGACGAAGCCGATATCTGCATGCTGATCGGCGGCATCCTGCAGGACGAGGGCTATACCTGCCGAGCGGCCAATTCCAGCGGCGAGGCCATCGAGGCGATCCGCCATCGCCGGCCGACGCTCGTCATCCTCGACGTCTGGCTGCAGGGCAGCGATCTCGACGGGCTGCAACTGCTCGAGATGCTGAAAAGCGACCACCCGCCGACGCCCGTGGTGATGATCAGCGGCCATGGCACGATCGATACCGCGGTCGCGGCGATCAAGGCGGGAGCCTACGATTTCATCGAGAAGCCGTTCAAGGCCGACCGGCTGCTGCTGGTCGTTCAGCGCGCCATCGAGGCGACGCGACTGCGGCGCGAAAACGCCCAACTGCGCGCCCGGGCCGGCGGCGCCACCGGCCTGACCGGCCATTCGTCGGTCATTGGCCATTTGCGGGCCTCGGTCGAGCGCGTGGCGCCCACCGGCAGCCGCGTGCTGATCACCGGCCCGGCCGGATCGGGCAAGGAAGTCGTGGCCCGCATGCTGCATGCGAACTCGAAACGGGCCGGCGGACCGTTTGTCGTACTGAACTGCGCCACGATGGCTCCCGAGCGGCTCGAAATCGAACTGTTCGGCGTCGAGGAGGGCGAGGACGGCTCGCCCGAAGGCGGTCGCATCATCGGCCTGTTCGAGCAGGCCCATGGCGGCACGCTGCTGCTCGACGAGGTCGCCGACATGCCGCTGGAGACCCAGGGCAAGATCGTCCGAGGCCTGCAGGAACAGACGTTCTTCCGCGTCGGCGGCAAGACCCGCGTCGAGGTCGACGTGCGCGTCGTCGCCTCGACCAATCGCGACCTGCCCGCCGAAATCGCCGCCGGAAATTTCCGCGAGGATCTCTACTACCGCCTGAACGTGGTGCCGATCCGCGTGCCGCCGCTGCGCGAGCGGCGCGAGGACATACCGGCGCTGATCGCCGAACTGATGCGCCAGGTCGCCGACAGCAGCGGCCTGGCGCACCGGACCCTCGGAGACGACGCCATCACGGCGCTGCAGGGCTACGACTGGCCGGGCAACGTCCGCCAGCTGCGCAACGTCATCGAGCGGTTGCTGATCATGGCGCCAGGCGATCCGACGCAGCCGATTCGCGCCGAGATGCTGCCCAACGACGTCGCCGCCTCCACCCCCTCGGTGCTGCGCTGGGAGCGCGGCGGCGAGATCATGCGCCTGCCGCTGCGCGAGGCGCGCGAAGTGTTCGAGCGCGAGTATCTGATCGCTCAGGTGACGCGATTCGGCGGCAACATCTCGCGCACCGCCAGTTTCGTCGGCATGGAGCGCTCGGCTCTGCACCGCAAGCTCAAGTCGCTCGGCGTCCACGGCGACGAGCGGACGGCCAACAACGGTTCCGGCACCGAATAGCGGCGGCGGGGACGGGATTCAGCCATGAAAGTCGTGATCTGCGGCGCCGGCCAGGTCGGCTACAACATCGCCAAGGCGCTGGCGCGCGAGCGAAACGACGTCGTCGTCGTCGACAAGTCGGAGGAGCTTATCCGCAAGATCTCCGACACGCTCGACGTGCAGGCCATCACCGGGTTCGCATCCTATCCCGACGTACTGGAACGCGCCGGCACCGGCGACGCCGACATGCTGATCGCCGTTACCTACGCCGACGAGGTCAACATGGTCGCCTGCCAGGTGGCCGGCGCGCTGTTCAAGGTGCCGAAGAAGATCGCGCGCATCCGCAACCAGACCTATCTGGACCCGATCTACGCCGACATCTTCACCAGCAACAATCTCGGCATCGACGTTGTCATTTCTCCAGAGATCGAGGTGGCGCAGGCGATCCGCCGCGGCCTGCGCGTGCCCGGCGCCTTCGACGTCATTCCGCTGGCGGAGGGCCAGCTGCAGGCGGTCGGCGTGCGCTGCAACCAGGATTGCCCGGTGGTCGATACGCCATTGCGCCAGCTCACCTCGCTGTTTCCCGAACTGAACATCGTCGTCACCCTGGTGGTGCGCAATGGCAAGGGTTTCGTGCCCAGCGCCGAAGACCATCTGGTGGCGGGCGACGAGGTCTATTTCGTGGCGCCCGTCGCCAAGGTGACGCGGGCGCTGGCCGCCTTCGGCCACGAGGAGCAGGAGGCGCGCCGCATCGTCGTGATCGGTGGCGGCAATATCGGCCTGTCGCTGGTCAAGGAACTCGAGACCGATCTTTCCGGCGCCAACATCAAGCTGATCGAGTACGACGCCGAGCGCGCCAAGATCGTCGCCGGCGCTCTCAAGCGCACCGTCGTGATCCAGGGCGACGGTCTCGACGCGGAGATTCTCGATGAGGCCGGGGTGCGCCTGGCCGAGGCGGTAGTCGCCGTCACCAACGACGACGAAACCAACATTCTGGCTTCGCTGCTGGCCAAGCGCACCGGCGCAGGGCGCGCCGTCACTCTGGTCAACAAGCCTGTCTACGAACCGCTGGTGCCGAATCTGGGGGTCGACACGGTCGTCAGCCCGCGCGCCTCGACCGTATCGACCATTCTCGAGCAGGTGCGGCGCGGCCGCATCCGCGGCGTGCACACGCTGCGCAACGATTGCGGCGAGGTGATCGAAGGCGAGGCATTGCAGACCTCGGGCCTGATCGGCAAGCCCCTGCGCGAGGTCGACCTGCCGGACGGGTCGATCATCGGCGCCGTGGTGCGCGACAACGACATCGTCATGCCGCGCGGCGACACGGTGATCAAGCTCGGCGACCGCGTCGTGATCTTTGCATTGCCCGATGCCGTCAAGAAGGTCGAGCGGCTGTTCGCCGTGCGCCTCGAGTACTTCTAGGATCCCGCGATGTCGCGCATCGCCTACGTCAATGGACGCTACCTGCCGCACCGCGGCGCCTCCGTGCATATCGAGGATCGCGGCTACCAGTTCGCCGACGGCGTCTACGAGGTGATCGCCGTCTATGGCGGCAGGCTGATCGACGAGGAGGGGCATCTCGTCCGCCTCGACCGCTCCTTGCGCGAACTGTCGATCCTGTGGCCCGTGGCGCCGTCGGTGCTGCCGGTGCTGATGCGCGAGGTGGTGGCGCGCAACCGCATCCGCAACGGCATCGTCTACGTCCAGATCACGCGCGGCGTCGCCCGGCGCGACCACAGCTTCCCGCTCGGCGCCAGGCCGGCGCTGGTCATCACGGCCCGGCAGCAGTCGCTGGCGCATCCCGCGGCGAAAACCGGCGTCGGCGTCATCACCGTTCCCGACATCCGCTGGGAGCGCTGCGACATCAAATCGGTATCGCTGCTGCCCAACGTGCTCGCCAAGCAGCAGGCCAGGGAGTCCGGCGCCTACGAGGCCTGGCAGGTCGACGAGGATGGCTGCGTCACCGAGGGCAGTTCGACCAATGCATGGATCGTCACCAAAGACGGCGAGATCGTCACCCGCGACGCGTCCGACGCCATTCTCAACGGCATCACCCGGCAGGCCGTCATCCGCCTGGCCCGCGACGCGCAGATGAAGATCGTCGAGCGGCCGTTCACGGTGGAGGAGGCGAAGCAAGCGGCCGAGGCCTTCCTGACCAGCACCACCTCGTTCGTGTTGCCGATCGTCAGCATCGACGGCGAGCCGGTCGGCGACGGCCGGCCGGGACTGGTCGCCACCCGGCTGCGCGATTTCTACGTCGACTATCTCGATCAGGTGGCGGCCGAGGCATCCTGATGGCGCCGCTGCCGCGTCCGCGCGCCATCCTGTTCGATTGGGACAACACGCTGGTCGATTCCTTTCCGACCATCCATGCCGCTCTCAACGCGGCGCAGATCGCCATGGGCGTGACGCCGTGGACGCTGGAGGAGGCGCATGTCAAGGTGCGCCAGTCGCTGCGCGATGCCTTTCCGGTGATGTTCGGCGAGCGCTGGGAGGAGGCGCGGCAGATCTTCTTTCGCGCCTTCGAGGAAGTGCATCTTCGCGAACTGCGGGCGCTGCCAGGCGCCGCCGAGCTGCTGCAGCACGCGAGAGACGGCGGCATCTATCTGGGCGTCGTCAGCAACAAGACCGGGCCTTATCTCCGTCTCGAAGCCGAGCATCTTGGCTGGATCCGGCATTTCCATCGCGTCGTGGGCGCCACCGACGCGCCCCGCGACAAGCCGGCCCCCGACCCCGTGCACATGGCGCTGGACGGGCTGGACATTGCCGCCGGGCCCGAGGTGTGGTTCGTCGGCGATACGGATATCGATCTGGAGTGCGCCCACCATGCCGGATGCCTGCCGGTCCTGGTGCGGCGCGAAGCGCCGAAATCCGGCGAATTCCCGGCTTTTCCACCAGTTTTGCACGCGTCCGATCTATTTCAATTGAAAGCTCTGGTTAATCGCTGAGCCGCGCCTATATTATGTTGCAGTGCAACGTCGACGGCGGCCCCTGTTCCTGGGCACGCCGAGCGCCCAAGCGGGCCAGCGCGCCCTAGAACCGAGGGACCAACAACATGAGCGACAAGTCGCAGAACGTGCAGGACGTCTTTCTGAACTACCTGCGCAAGAACAAGACCCCGGTGACCATCTTTCTGGTCAATGGCGTCAAGCTCCAGGGCATTGTCACCTGGTTCGACAATTTCTCGGTGCTGCTGCGCCGGGACGGGCATTCGCAGCTTGTCTACAAGCATGCGATCTCGACCATCATGCCCGTGACCCCCGTGCAGCTGTTCGACGGCGACAAGCCGGGCGACGAATAGACCGTTTCAAGAGCGGGTCAGGCCATTACGCAGGCGAACCACGAGGGATCGCGGGAGACGAAAGCGGCGCCGACGCGCGCCGCCGTCATCCGGCCGCGCGTTCCCGGCGACCGATTCGAATTGCGCGACGAGGAGGCGCGGCTGGAGGAAGCCGTGGGCCTGGCGGCGGCGATCGAGCTCGAGGTCATGCTGAGCGAGATACTGCCGGTCAACCGCGTGCGACCAAACACCTTCATCGGCTCCGGCGCGCTCGACCGGCTGAAGGGTGCGTTCGCGGATCTCGGCATCACCGTCGCGATCTTCGACTGCAAGCTCAGCCCGGTGCAGCAGCGCAACCTCGAGCGCGGACTGGAATGCAAGGTTATCGATCGCACCGGATTGATCCTTGAAATCTTCGGCGCCCGCGCCCGCACCCATGAGGGCCGCCTGCAGGTAGAACTGGCGGCGCTGAGCTACCAACGTTCGCGGCTGGTGCGGTCATGGACCCATCTGGAGCGCCAGCGCGGCGGCTTCGGCTTCCTGGGCGGACCGGGCGAATCCCAGCTCGAAATCGACCGGCGGCTGATCGGCGACCGTATCGTGCGGCTCAAGCGCGAGCTGGACGAGGTGCGCCGCACGCGCGATCTGCAGCGCAAGGGCCGCAGGCGCGCCGATCTGCCGGTGGTAGCGCTGGTCGGCTACACCAACGCCGGCAAGTCGACGCTGTTCAACCGACTGACCCGCTCCCAGGTTTTCGCCAAGGACCTGCTGTTCGCGACGCTCGATCCCACCATGCGCTCGGTGCGCCTGCCGTCCGGCCGCGAGGTGGTGCTGTCCGACACCGTGGGCTTCATCGCCGATCTGCCGACCGACCTGGTCGCCGCCTTCCGCGCCACGCTGGAGGAGGTCATCGAGGCCGACGTCATCGTCCATGTGCGCGATGTGGCGCATCCCGACAGCGAGGCGCAGCGCCAGGACGTCGAGACCGTGCTGTCGGAGATCGGCCTGCACGACCGGGTGATCGGCGGCGAGCTGATCGAAGCCCTAAACAAGATCGATCTGATCGACGATGTCGCCCGTCGCCGTTTGCTGGGCGGCAGCCCGAGCGCGGCCGGCACCCGCGTGCCGATCTCGGCACTGACGGGCGAGGGCGTCGAGGATCTGCTGGCGGCGATCGACGGGGCGCTGGCGATCGACGAGAAGCCGGTCGAACTCGACGTGCCCCAGACCGACGGGGCGTTGCTGGCCTGGCTGTATCGCCACGGCCGGGTGCTGGAGCGCCATGACGGGGACGGCACGACCCATCTGCGCGTGATGCTGGATACCGCGGCGCGCGCCCGGCTGGAGGCCCGGATGCCCCGGAACGCCGGACCGGCAGCCTGAATTTCCCTCGATTGACGAGGCGGGCGGGCAGTCCCTATAACCGGTGCCCGACCGCCCGGAATCGGGGCGCTCACCGACATTCCAGGAGAGAAATCACATGAGTTTTCGTCCGCTGCACGACCGCATCCTGGTCAAGCCCGAGAAGGTCGACACCAAGACCAAGGGCGGCATCATCATTCCCGAGACCGCCCAGGAAAAGCCGCAGCAGGGCAAGGTGGTCGCCGCCGGGCCGGGCAAGCGCGGCGCCGACGGCAAGCTGATCCCGATCGACGTCAAGGTCGGCAACAAGGTGCTGTACGGCAAGTGGTCCGGCACCGAGGTCAAGGTCGATGGCGAAGAGATGGTGATCCTGTCCGAGTCCGACGTCATGGGCGTGCTGGTCTGAACCGCATCGCCACACGGGCCGGGCTGCCCGCCAGCATCAGCGCCGACGTCCTGGCGCTGATGCGGCAGACGGCGGAAATCGACCTGCTGCCCCGCTTCGGCAAGCTGGCGGCTGGCGATGTGCGGGAGAAAAAGCCCGGTGACCTTGTCACCGTGGCCGATGTCGCCGCCGAGAAGCGGCTGACCGAAGGTCTGCAGCGCATCCTCCCGGGCGTCGTCGTGGTCGGCGAGGAGGCGGTCGCCGCCGATCCGGCCCTGATCAAGGCGATCGGCAGCGAAGAGCGCGCCTGGATCGTCGATCCACTCGACGGCACGTCGAATTTCGCCGCCAGCCGACCGCGCTTCGCCATCATTGTCGCGCTGGCGGAAAAGGGCCGCACCATCGGCGGCTGGGTCTACGATCCGCTCGGCAGGCGCGCGGCGGCCGCGACATTGGGCGGCGGCGCCTGGCTCAACGGCGAAAAGATCCGCTTTCCCGCCGCCACGGCGTTGGCCGACATGTCCGGCTATGTCGGCTTCAAGTTCAAGCGGCAGTTCCTCGAAAAGGCCAATCCCGAGCGGCTTAAGCTGGTCAAGGGCATGGGCAGTCTGTTCTGCGCCGGCCTCGAATACATCGAGATGCTGGCCGGCAACAGCCATTTCAACCTCTACCGCTTCGTCAAACCGTGGGACCATGCGGCGGGCACGTTGATGGTGGAGGAGGCAGGCGGCAGGGCGGCGCATTTCAACGGCGACGACTACAGCCCGATGGTGCATCAGGGCGGCGTGCTGAGCGCCGTCGATCCGGCGAGCTGGCACGAACTGCACCGGCTGTTCCTGGCCGAGCAATTGCCGCTGCTCGATCTTTCGGCGGAGAAATAGAAAACGGGGAGGGGCGGATGACGGAAAAGGGCCTTACCGACGCCGTCATCGGCCGCATGCAGGCCGCCTCCGATCCGCGCCTGCGCCAGCTGATGGAAGCGCTGGTGCGCCATCTGCACGACTTCGCACGCGAGACGAGGCTGACGCCGGAGGAATGGCTGCAGGCGATTCGGTTCCTCACCGCCACCGGTCAGACCTGCGACGACAAGCGCCAGGAATTCATCCTGCTGTCGGACACGCTGGGACTGTCGATGCTGGTCGACGCGCTGAACAACCGGCGTGAGGGCGTGGAAACGCCATCGACGGTGCTCGGCCCGTTCTACGTCGAGGGAGCGCCCGATCTGCCGATGGGCAGCGATATCTCCGCCGCCACCGAAGGCGGCGAGAAGACGCT
>JBFWZG010000059.1:0-19655 GCA_050185515.1 Reyranellaceae bacterium | reverse complement strand
CGGGACCTGATCGTGCTGGTGCAGGATTTCGCCCGCTGGCTCGTGCCCGACGGCGCGGCCGAGATCTGGACGGTCGATATCGCCCTGCGCGAAGGCCGGGAATGGTTCGACGATCTGGCGCGGCAGCTCGGCGAGCTGCTGGCGACGCTGCCGCCGGCCGCCATCGAAGGCGGTCTGGGCCGCCGCGGCATCGACATCGCGACATTCACCCGGGTCGAGCCCTTCGATCGTGGGCGCCCCGAAGCGCTGGCGACGTCCCGCGTCACCTTCATATGGCGCAGCGATCGGTGCTGGACCCTGGGCATTACCCCGGCGGAAGGCGCTGAGGCGATCGCCGAACAGGCGATGCTGATGAGTTCGCTCGCCATGACGTTGCGCCAGGCGATGCCGCAACTGGCGATCGCGGTGGCGGGCATTGGCCGCGACGGCGCGCTGCCCGACTGGGTCGAGGATCATCGCATCGCATCCGGCGGCAAGATCGACGAACTGGCATGGCTCGATCTCTACCGCTCCAGCCACGTCGTGCTGGGCGTACACGGCTCGAACATGCTGCTGCCCGCCGCCCATGCCGCGACGGCGATCGAGCTGGTGCCGCCCGGCAAGTGGCAGCATGTCGGCGACACCTACGATTTCGTCCGCGGCAGCGATGGATTGCAGGCGCTGCGCAACTTCCGCTTCCTGCCGACCGCCACCTCGCCGCGCGACGTCGCGGCAGTCGTTCAGGTCATGATCCGCCGCGCCATGGTGGACGCCTATAACGCGCAGCTGGCGGCGCTGACGGGCGATGACGAACGCCGCCGCTTTCGGGCAACATACGGCCATGTTCTCGCCTATCCCGGCCTGTAGCGCGCCACGCATCGAAAGCCGTCAGCCCGCATGATCGACCTTCTGCCGGTCCCCCAGGACCGATTCCATTGCCCCTGCGGCGCGGCCGAACTCGTCGTGGACGGATTCTCGCTGCCCGGCATGATGCCGCTGGCCCGCGCCGGCTGCCCCGCCTGCGGCCGGCGCTTCGCCTGCCACCTGCATGTCGGCTTCTGCAGCTCGGCCAGCCTTATGGTGGAAGAGGCGAGCGGCGAGATCGCAAACTCGATGGCGCCGGACTGGTACGCCTGGGAACTGCAGCAGATGTGGCAGAGCCGCGGCCGGCCCGCCCCCGCCGTCGAGATTCGCGGCCAGCCGATCGCCGACGGCCGCGACGTCGTCATCGTCAACACGCTCGATCCCACCTACGGGCACAACATCGCCCGCATGTTCGCCGTGCCATCGGTGCGCAGCTTCAACCCCGATGCCGCGATCGTGGTCATCGCCAGCCGGTTCATGGCGTGGCTGACGCCGGACTGCGCCGACCAGATCTGGGTCGTCGACGCGCCGCTGCGCGAGCTGCATCTGGCCAACGACACGGTCGACGCCATGGCGGCGGAGCTTGCCCGACGGGCGGCGCGGCTGCGCTATTCGCCGCTGTTCTACAGCCTCGCCGTCAGGATCGAGGAGTTCACCAAGATCGATCCGTTCGACGCCACGTCGATGGACGACGTGCTGCCCGCGCGCATGGCGTTCAACTGGCGCGAGGATCGCTGCTGGACGCAGGCCGGCCGGCCGCTGCCGCCCGATCAGGCGGTGGCGGAACAATTGCGGCTTGCGACGCTGCTGTTCGAGACGCTGCGCCGCGAGATTTCCGACCTCGAGGTGACGGTGACGGGCTACGGGCGCAGCGGCAGTTTTCCCGGATGGGTCGAGGATCTGCGCATCCTCGAGCAGACCGACGAGGCCGAACGCGAATGGGTGCGCCGCTACGCCCGCTCGCATCTGGTGATGGGCATGCACGGCTCGCACATGCACCTGCCGAGCGCCCATGCCGCCGGCGGCATCGAGATCGTACCAACCGCCTACTGGGCGACGGCGGCCGAAACCTGGGAATGGGTCAACCACAACAGCGCGCAGCACGCCTTGCAGCGCTACCTCAAGATCGCGCATTCGACGTCGGTTTCCGACGTGGTGTCGATCGCCTTCATGCAGCTGAGACGCATGCAGGCCGGCGCCGCCTTCCGCGTCATGTCGCGCCTGCCCGACGCGCAGGCGCGCGAACGGCTGGCCGTGCTTGCCCATCAGGCGATCCAGGGCGGCTACCCGCTGCAGGTTACGGACAAGGACGGCAACCCGATCTGAGGCCGGGCTATTTGCGCCCGCCGAAGATGAATTGCGGCAGATCCCCGGCCAACACCGGCTCGATCAGCTTGTGGGCGAAGAACTCGCGCCACAGCGCCTCGCCGCGAAACGGCCGGCCGACGCTGCCGTGAATGAACTCGAGCAGCGCCATGAACTTGCGTCGTTCGGCCCGAACCTTCTCGAGAACGTGTTCGCGCACCTGTTCCGGCGGCAGCCGGCGCTCGATCAGGCGACGCACCGCCTCGGCGACCGCCGCCGCCTCGGGCTCGGCGATGGCGACGATATCGGAGTCGAAGAAATAGTCGCGGCCGCCGCGGCTGGGCGTCGAGACTACCGGCAGGCCGCACATCAGATATTCCATGCTGGCGTACATCGCGCCCTCGACTTCCGACAGGCAGAGGCCGACATGGGCGCGGCTGTACCAGCGGGCGCATGTTTCGGGATCGAGCAGCGAATAGCGGCCCGGCTGCACCGCGTCGTTGACGAACAGCGCCTGCGGCATGGCCTCGCGCAGCAGCCGGGGATAGTCGGCTTCAGCGCCGTGCCAGCTGCCGTAAATAAAGGCCAGCGAGGGAATGTCGCGCGCCAGCAAATGGCGCTTGAAGGGCACCAGACCGGCGTTGTAGACGGCGTCGAAGCGGCGACTCTCGCCGGAATCACGGCGGAACACGGCCTCGTCCACGAACATGTTCTGGTGGCACAGGATGCAGCTCACGCCCGCCCGACTCAGCAGGTTGACCTGCGCCTGCGTGTTGCAGAGCACGGTCAGCGAATGGTTCGGGTAGAGCGGCTGCCAGCGCCGATACGTCTCGACCAACGTACGCACATCCTTTTCGTCATCGTAGGCCCACCACAGACCGACGAGGAAAAACACGCGTGTGCCGGCCAGCAGCGGGCTGACCATCGGCGCGATGCCGATCGGAGCATCGCGGACCGGGACCGAGTAGTAGATGAGCGGGTCGGCGGACAGACGACGGGCGAAGTGCATGGTGTCGTCCGGACTGACGCCGCTTGACGACGGATGCGGGGGCACCGGCTGGCGATGCGCCAGCGCCAGGGTCTCAACATGCGGTTCGACAAGGTCGCGGACCCGAACGGCATCGATCCCCGTATGCGAGCCGCAAACGATGAAGTAGCCCGGAGTACGGTGGCGGAACGCTTCGTCCGGCGTCCAAGGCTCGACCTGGCTGGCGCCCCAAATGCTGCCGTCGGTCAGCAGCCGGTCGTCGGTATGCAGGCCGTTGACCGAGTGATGCTGCGGCCACAGCCCGTGGCGATCGGCGTGAAGCTGGTACAGCGCCATCTCGGCCCAGCCGGCGAACAGACCGTCGAGCCTCCTGTCGTTGACGGGCGTTTCCAGCAAGGCCTGGCGCCAGGGTCGGCCGGAAACCCTCTCCAGTTCGCGGTGCATGCCGAGCATGACGTCGCGCACGTAGAGCACCGGGGTCATCGCCATCATCCGCTCACGATCGCGTTCGGCGTCGGGGATGCCCAGCATTTCGGCCGAGGATGCCGCCCAGGCCTGGTAGAGCGGGCTGCCCTTCAACGACACGAACTGGACCAGCGCCCTGCCCTCGGGCATGAGATCCTCGATGGCGAAGCGGCGCACGCACACGACATCGGCATCGAGCGTCAGCCATGCCGGGCAATCGAGCCATTCGGGGGTCGAGAGCTTCACGAGCTGCTGCTTGAACCAGCCGTTGAGGCCCGATGCAGCCAGTTCCGGCAGCAGCGCGTGCTCGTCGTGGAAGCGGACGGCCAGCCAGTCGCAGTCCAGGGGCTCCAGCGCGGCGCGGATGTCGGCCAGCTCGGCCGGACGGCCGACGACATGGACGACGAGGCGCTGGCTGCGCTCGAAGCCCGCCCGCAGCGAGCGCAGCAGGGTTTGCGCCCGCACGAGATCCTGGCTCTCCTTGCCGCCGCGCACCGCCAGCGGCAATACCGCATTGAACTCGCGCCTTGCATCGGACGTACGACGGAAAAACTTCATCCTCTCCCCCGACCGACGCGACGAAATCCGCGCTGGCGGCGCGTTCAGGCCCGGGCACTCTAGAGGCGAGGCCGTGGCGGGAGCAACGGCTGCGCGCTGGAGGCGGGCGACGTCTTGCCTTAGACTTGGCGAAACGCCCGGGAGCAAGCGCCATGTCGGATCTGCCGAAGAAAGTCACCTTGCACGAGGAAGGCCCGCGCGAGGGTTTCCAGATCGAGAAGAATCCCGTCGCTTTCGAGGACAAGCTGCGCTTCATCCATGCACTGGCCGAAACCGGCCTGAAGCAGATCGACTGCGTGTCCTTCGTCAATCCCAAGCGCGTGCCGCAAATGGCCGATGCCGAGCAGGTCGCCGCCGCGATCAGGCGCAAGCCGGGCGTGCGCTACACGGGGCTGTGGCTGAACATGGCCGGGCTGGAACGCGCCATCAGGACGCAGCTCGACACGATCGGCTCGGTGCGCGCCACGGTTTCCAACACCTTCTCGATCCGCAACACCAACATGAGCGTCGCGGAAGCCTTCGCCGACCAGCGCAAATGGATGGCCAAGTACCGCGAGATCGGCTGCCCGGTCGAATGGGGCTACGTCATGACCGCGTTCGGCTGCAACTACGAGGGCGACATCGCGCCGTCGGCGGTGGTCGAGCGCGTGCGCGACGTTCTCGACATGGCGAAGGAATTCGACTACCGGCTCAAGGGCGTCTATCTCGCCGACACGATGGGCTGGGGCACGCCGCTCTCGATGCAGCGGGTGATCGGCGCGGTGCGCGAGCAATGGCCCGATCTGCGGCTGGCGCTGCACCTGCACGACACGCGCGGCACCGGCATAGCCAACGCCTACGCCGCGCTGCAGCTGGGCGTCGACCAGTTCGACACCACGGTGGCGGGGCTGGGCGGCTGCCCGTTCGCCGCCCATGCCGGCGCCGCCGGCAACATCTGCACCGAGGATTTCGCCTTCATGTGCGAGGAGATGGGCATCGAGACCGGTCTGGATCTCGAGGCGCTGATCGAATGCGCGCAGATGGCGGAGAAGATCGTCGGCCATAAGCTGCCCGGCAAGGTCAAGGACGGCGGCTCGCTGCGCGCGCTGCGCGCCAGGCTGAAAGGGCAGCAGGCGGCCGAATAGCGCCATGTCGATCGACCCGAACACCAAGCCTGGCGCCGGCCAGCCGGCGCACGAATGGCGAAACCGCGACTACGACGAGACGGCCGAAGCGCGGCCGGCACGACGGCGCTGGCTGCCCTGGGTGGCGGCGTTGATGAGTCTCGGCCTGCTGACCGGGATGCTGTGGGGCTCGCTCAAGCCGCTGTTCGAATAGAAGTCGCGGCTTCCGGACGTTCTAGAAGGCGGCGGCGGTTTCCGCCGCGGCGATCGCCTGATCTTCGGCGAGCGGCGGCTTGCGCAGGCAGTAGCTGAGATAGATCATCTCGCGCTGGCGCAGATGGACCGGGATGCGGGTCCCTTCGACGCCGAGAAACGTGTCGAACAGACCGCGCAGCGGCCGCGCCACGCGATCGCCCTTGGCGCCGGCGCGGCGCTCGCTGTCGCGCGCCAGCGCCTCGACCACGTTAGCGGTGATGTCGCGGCGCGCGACGACCTGCAGCGGCGATCGGGCCAGCGCGGCGTCGAGTTCCTCGACCTCTTCCGCCAGCCTGATATCGGCCAGCAGCAGGTGCCCGCCGGGGCGCAGCACGCGCGCCACCTCGGCGAGGAAGCCATCGAAACTGCCATAGCAGAACGAGGATTCGACGTTGATCACGGCGTCGAAGGTTTCGTCGGGAAACGGTAACGCCTCGGCATCGCCGTGCCGGTATTCGAGATTGTCGGCGCGGTTGACGCGTCGGCAGAAGGCCACGGCGTTGCGCGATATGTCGACGCCGACCATTCGGCGGGGCTTGAGGTAGCGGGCGACGTAGGAGCTGCCGCCGCCGCGGCCGCAGCCGACTTCCAGAACGTCGCGGTCCCGGACCGCCACCCGCGTCGCCACGTGATGGTAAAGATTGATGGCGTAACGGTCGGCGGAATCGTCGGGCGAAAGCTCCGGCTCGGCGTCGGACGCCTCCAGCGGAGCGAAACCGTAGTTCATGTAGCGCCACCAGCCGACATCGCCGTAATTGCCGGCCAGGAACTCGAACAGCCGGCGCCACAAGGCGCGACGCAGACGCGGCGACTGCCGCGTCATCCAGAGAAACGCTTCTGCAAACAAGTGGGCCCCCGACGAACGTCGGCCGTTTTGTCGCCGACGGAAAATGACGCTATCATCATACCACGCCGCGCCAAGCGTGCGAGACGCATACAATCAGAAGCGAAATCGTCATTGTCATGAACTGCGCCAAGTGCCATGCCGTCAATGCGCCCGGGCGGCGGTTCTGCTCCCGTTGCGGGGCGGCACTGGCTGCCGCCTGTTCGAGTTGCGGCTTCGAGAACGGCCCTGACGATCGCTTCTGCGGCGGCTGCGGCCGGCCGGTGGCGGGCGCCGCGGCTTCCGGCGCCCCGGCGGCGACCGAGGGACCGATCGTCAGCCGGATCGGCGGCCACCTGCAGCAGGCGCCGGCGGCCATGGACGGGCAGATCAAGATCGTCACCGTGCTGTTTGCCGACATACGCGGCTCGACGGCGATGATCGCCGGGCTCGACCCCGAAGAGACGCTGGCCAAGCTCGAGCCCGCCGTGCGCGCCATGGTCGAGACGGTCAACCGCTACGACGGCACGGTTTGCCAGATCATGGGCGACGGCATCATGGCGCTGTTCGGCGCCCCGGTGGCGCACGAGGACCATGCCGTGCGCGCCTGCTATGCGGCGCTCGCCATGCAGCGGCGGGTGGCCGAGCTGGGCGACGGCAGCATCAGCATCCGGGTCGGCCTCAACTCCGGCGAAGTGCTGGCGCGCGCCCGCAAGACCGATCTCGGCATGGAGTACAACGCCGTCGGCGACGCGGTTCACCTTGCCGCCCGCATGGAGCAGATGGCGGGCGGCGGCGAGGTGACGCTAAGCCCGACGACCTATGCGCTCGCCGAAGCCTACATCGATGCGCAGTCGCTCGGCCTGCACGAGGTCAAGGGCATACCGGCGCCGATGGAGGTTTACCGTCTGAACGGCGCGGTCAGCCCGCGCAGCCGCTGGCAGGCGGCCGCCGGCACGTCGCTGAGCGGCTTCACCGGCCGGGACGAGGAGCGCCGCACCCTGCACGAGCTGCTCGAAAAGGTGACCGCCGGGGTGGGCCAGACGGTGGCCCTGATCGGCGACGCCGGCATCGGCAAGTCCCGCCTGATCCACGAGCTGGTGTCCTCTCCCGCCGCCGCCGACTGCGGCGTGCTGATCGGCGGCACCGCCCCTTACGGCCAGACCATCGCCTACAACGCCATCAGCGGCATGATCCGCAACTTCTTCGGCATCGGCGAGAGCTTCACCGGTCCGGAAGTGGTCAAGCGCGTGCACGCCAGGCTGCTGGCGCTCGATCCGGGGCTGGAGCCGCTCACCAAGCCGCTGGCCTCGATCCTGGTCGGCGGCGACATCGACGCGGAATGGAACGCGCTTGAGCCGGACGCGCGGCGGCGCCAGGTGATGGATGCCTGCCGCCGGCTGATCGCCTTCGCCACCAAGCAGCGGCCGCTGATCGTCGTCATCGAGGACCTGCACTGGATCGACGGCGAGAGCGAGGCGGTGATCGAGGCGATGATCGAGTCGCTGTCCGCCATGCGGCTGCTGCTGCTGGTCAGCTACCGGCCGGAATACCAGCCGCGCTGGAGCGGCCGTCCCGACTGCACCCAGACGCGACTTCTGCCGCTGACCACGGACGAGGCCGGCAGCTTCCTGGAATCGCTGATCGGCGGCGACGAGTCGCTGGCGTCGCTGAAGCGGATGCTGGCGGACCAGACCGGCGGCAATCCGCTGTTCCTCGAGCAGTGCGTGCGCGCGCTGGTCCAGGAGGGCGTCCTGGTGCAGCAGGACGACGGCTACGTGTGCAGCGACGCGCCGGAGAAGGTGCAGATTCCGGCGTCGGTGCATTCGGTGCTGGCCGCCCGCATCGACCGGCTGTCGCCCTCCTGCTTCGCCGTGCTCGAACTGGCGGCGGTGATCGGCGCGGTGGTGCCGCTCAACCTGCTCGAGCAGATCGCGCGCATGGGCGCGGAGGAGCTGCAGAACGCGCTGGCCGAGGCGCGGCATGCCGAAGTGCTGCGCGTGATCGGCCTCTATCCCGACGTCGAATACGCCTTCGGCCATGCGCTGATGCGCGACGCGGTGCTCGATTCGATGCTGAAGCGTCGGCAGGAATCGATCCATCGCCGCATCGTCGAGGCGATCGAAAGCGGCGCGGCCGTCGAGGAGCACATCGAGCAGCTCGCCCTGCACGCCACGCTGGGCCGCGCCTGGGTCAAGGCGTCGGCCTACCAGGAGCAGGCGGCGGACCGCGCCCTGGCGCAGGGCGCCTATCGCGAGGCGGCGGCGCATCTGTCGGCGGCGCTGCAGGCGCTCGACGGGCTGGAGCAGACGCCGGAGAACGCCCGGCGCACGATCGACGCGATCCTCAAGCTGCGCGGCGTGTGGGCCGTGCTGGGCGTCGCCGATGCGGCGCTGCTGGAAAGCCTCGAGCGCGCCGAGGAGCTGGCGCAGTCGATCGGCGACGAGAAGCGGCTGGCGGCGACCTGGACCTATCTTTCGGCGCAGCACTGGGTATCGGGCGACGGCCCGCAGGCGCTGGCCTTCGCGCGCCGCGCCCGGGTGATGGCCGAGCGGCTGGACGATCCGCGCCTGCTGGCGATGGCGCTGTTCCGCGTCGGCCTGGCGCAGCACCAGCACGGCTCGTTCCGCGAGACGCTGACGACGCTCGAGCGCGTCTGCGACATCCTGAAGGGACCGCTGGCCAACGAGCGGCTGGGCATGAGCGGGCTGACCAGCGTGTTCGCGCGCAACTACATGGTGGCCTCGCTGAGCGAACTGGGCGATTTCGCCACGGCAAAGCGCATCAACGCCGAGGCGACGCAGATCGCGCTGGAAAGCCGCGATACCTACTCCATCGTCGCCACGCACATCGCCATGGGGTACTTCGCCACCTATCAGGGCGATATCGACAACGCCATCCCGCTGCTGCAGCGCGCGCTGATGCTGGCTCGCACGGCGCAGGCGGCGGCGGTGACGGTCTATATCTCGGGCCTGCTGGGTCGCGCGCTGACCGTCGCCGGCCGGGTGGACGAGGCGATCGAGCCGCTGCGCTTCGCCATCGACCGCCATCACCTGCCCGGTTCGCAGAAGACGCCGCTGCCGCGCCTGTGGCTGGGCGAGGTGCTGGCGCTCAAGGGCCAGACCGATCAGGCACGGCAGGCGCTGGCCGACGCGCGGGAACAGGCGGATCGCGCCGCCGACGTCGCGGCGCTGGGCTGGGCCGACCGGCTCGAAGGCCTGATCGCCGCCCATGCCGGCCGCCACGAGGAAGCTGCCGACATACTGACCCGCGCCGTGGAAACCGCGCGCGGGCTGCGCATGCGCCCCCTGCAGGGCCATGCGCTGTTCGATCGCGGCCTGGCGCGGGCGGCGGCCGGCAATGCGCCCGATGCCCATGCCGATCTGGAAGGCGCTGCGGCACTGTTCGACGACTGCGACATGCCCTTCTGGGCCACCAAATGCCGCGACGCCAACCGAACCCTGGCGCAGCAGGCGGCACAGTAACTCAGGCCGGCTCGGCGCCGAACAGGGGACCGTCGGAATAGGCCAGCACGACCAGGCGCACTGGCGTGTCGAGCGCCGGCGCCGGCTCGGCAACGAGGCGGGTGGCGACCCGCAGTCCTTCCTCCAGATCGACCAGCCCAAGCCGATAGGGCGCCTGCGCGGCGAAGGCGGTCGAGGCGGCATGGACGCGGGTCTGGCTGTAGAGCCGTCCGCGACCGCTCAGGGCGCGCCATTCGATGCGATCGCCCCAGCAATGGGGACAGAAGGGCCGCGGCGGAAAGGCCGGCAGCGCGCAGTCGAGACAGAAGGTGGTTTCGAACCGCCCTTCGCCCAGCGCATCCCAGAAGCGCCGCGTGAATGCCGACTGGCGCGGCGCGATGGGGCGAGCCCCGGCGCAACGGACGAGCTTCAGCAAAGCTTGGGACATCGATCTCCTCGGACGGCGCAGGCACGACGGTGCAAAGGCGAAACCGCCTGTCAAGCGTGCGCCGACCTCGACTGGCATTCCGTCGCACGAAACGCCCGGCACGCAGGGCGGCCGTTTGTGGTTGCAGGCGGGTCAGGGATGATTACACTGCGGCGAAATCAATCAAGCATTCTCGATCAATGGAATGCATAAAAAAATCAGACGAATCAGACACAAGGGAGGACGTTCAAATGAAAATCCGCTATCTGTCCGTGGCTGGCGCCGCGCTGCTGGCCAGCGCCGTTGCGATGCCCGCACTCGCGCAGGTGAAGCTTCCGGAGCAGATGTCCTGGACAGCGTACGACACGGGCTCTTCGGGCTTCAACATGGCCGTCGCCATCGGTCAAGCCTTCAAGACCAAGTACAACTCGGACATTCGCGTCCTGCCTGCCGGCAACGACATCGCTCGCCTGGCGCCGCTCAAGGCCGGTCGCGCCGTCGCTTCGGCGATGGGCATCGGAAGCTACTTTGCGCAGGAAGGCGTGTTCGAGTTCGGCGCCAAGGACTGGGGCCCGCAGCCGCTCCAGCTCATCCTCGCTTCGACTGCCTGCAACGGGCTGACGCTTGGCGTCGCCAAGGACGCCGGCGTCAAGGAGATCAAGGACCTCAAGGGCAAGCGCGTCGGCTTCGTGGTCGGCTCGCCGGCGCTCAACCAGAACGCCCTTGCCATTCTGGCTTTCGGCGGCGTTTCGAAGAACGACGTCAAGATCGTCGAGTTCTCCAACTACGGCGCGATGTGGAAGGGCATGGTGAACAACGAGGTCGACACGGCCTTCGCGTCGACCATTTCCGGCCAGGCTCGCGAGGTCGATTCTTCGCCGCGCGGCCTGATGTGGCCGCCGATGCCCGCATCCGACAAGGCAGGCTGGGACCGCGTCGCCAAGTTCGGCCCCTATTTCTATCCGCATAAGGCGACGTGCGGTGCCGCCATCGAGAAAGGCAGTTCAGTCGAAACTGCGGCCTACCCCTATCCGATCGTGCTGGCCTACGCGAATCAGCCGGCCGACCTGGTCTACTCGATCGCCAAGGGCATGATCGACCAGTATCCCAACTACAAGGACGCGGCACCGGGGGCAGACGGCTTCGAGGTCAAGCGGCAGAACCTGACCTGGGTGCTGCCGTACCACGCGGGAACGGTGAAGGCCCTGAAGGAAGCCGGCGCCTGGACCGAGGCGGCGCAGAAGCACAACGACATGCTGCTGAAGCGGCAGGCGACGCTGGCGTCGGCCTGGAAGGCTTACGTCGCGACCAACCCGGCCGACGACAAGTTCCAGGCGGGCTGGCAGAAGGCCCGCGCCGACGCGCTGAAGAAGGCCGGCATGGATCCGGTGTTCGAGTAGTCCGCAGACCGCGTAATCGGATTTGAAACCGCTCCTACATGAGCGAAACCTCCGTTGAGGAAGCCCCGGGTTCGGCGCGCAGCCGGACCCGGCGTCTTTCGACGCCATGGCTCACGCTGCTCATCGCGTGGACGGTGGCGGTAACCTTCCTCTGCATCAACCAGCAGTTCGCATTGCGATTCTTCGTCGGGTTCACGCTGCTGAACACCGAGTACTACTGGGGCCTGATCGGCCTGCTGGTGCCGCTTGCGTTCGTGATCTTTCCGATCAGCCATGGCGTCAGCGTCGACCGCGTGCCGTGGTACGACATTCTCCTTTTCCTCGCGTCGACGGCGCTGGCGGTGGTCTTCATCGCGACGGCGCGCGAATCGGCCGCCAGCGGCTGGGAGTTCGCCGCGCCACGCGACATGACATGGCTCGGCATCGGCATGTGGGCGCTGACCATCGAAGCGTTGCGCCGCGCCGGTGGACTGGTGCTGATGACCGTCATGCTGGTGTTTTCGGTATTCCCGATCGTCGCCGACGTCATCCCGCCGCCGTTCCGGTCGCCAGCGCTTTCGGTGCACGACACCGCCGCCTATCACATCTTCTCGACCGAAAGCGTTCTCGGCATCCCGATGCGCGCCTTCGCCGAGACGGTGATCGGATTCCTGATCTTCGGCACGGCCCTGCAGTACACCGGCGCCGGCTCGTTTTTCATCAACTTCGCTTTCGCTCTGTGCGGTCGCTATCGTGGCGGCGCCGCGAAGGTGGCGATCTTCTCGTCCGGCCTGCTGGGGTCGATGAGCGGCTCGGTGATCTCCAACGTCGTCACGACCGGCACCATGACGATTCCGGCGATGAAGCGTACCGGCTTCCGCCCTTCGATCGCCGGCGCCATCGAGGCCTGCGCCTCGACAGGCGCGGTGCTGGCGCCGCCGGTTATGGGCGCGACCGCCTTTGTGATGGCGGAGTTTCTCAACATCTCCTATGCGGAGGTGGCGCTGGCGGCCGCGATTCCGGCGATTCTGTACTACTACGCGCTCTTCATGCAGATCGACAGCCACGCCGGCCGGCACGGCATGGTGGGCCTGCCGGACGAGGAAATCCCGCAGCTCGGCAAGGTGTTCCGCGAAGGCTGGTACTTCATCTTCGTCATCATCCTGCTGATCTTCCTCCTGCTGGTCATGAAGCGGGAGAACTGGGCGCCATGGCTCGCAACGGGGCTACTGCTGGTCCTCAACCAGGTCTTCTCGCCGCAGAGATGGGGCTGGAAAGACGTTCGGACGTTCCTCGAGGGCAATGGACGGCTGTTCGTCGAGCTGGCGGCCATCCTGGCGGGGGCCGGCCTGCTGGTCGGCGCGTTCTCGGCCACGGGGCTGACGGGACCGCTGACGACGGAACTGCTTCATATTGCCGGCGGCAATGTCTTCCTGCTGCTCATCATGGGAGCGATCACGAGCTTCCTGCTCGGCATGGGCATGACCATCACCGCTTGCTACATTTTCCTTGCGGTCCTGCTGGCGCCGGCACTCGTCAAGGTCGGTCTCGACCCGCTGGCGGTTCACATGTTCATAATGTACTGGGGCATGGTGTCGTTCATCACGCCGCCTGTGGCGCTCGCGGCATTCGCGGCCTCGTCGATCGCGCGCTCTAGCCCGATGGAGACCGGCGTGCAAGCGATGCGGATTGGCGCGATCATCTACTTCGTGCCGTTCTTCTTCGTCCTCAATCCGTCCATGGTGCTGCAGGGTGATCTGCTCGATGCTGGCGGCCATATGGTCACGGCGCTTATCGGCATTACTCTGATCAGCGGCGCGCTCCAGGGATACCAGCCCCTGATCGGCGATCTGCGCCGCTGCGGGGCGCTCGAGTGGCCGGTGCGGATCGCGCTGGTGGTTGGCGGCCTGATGTTCGCCGCACCGGGCGGAGGCCTGATGCCGCTATCGCCGATCCAGATGACTATCGGCGCCCTGATCGTCTCGATCCCTGCTCTGGCATTCGCTTGGCTGATGAGCAGGCGGGGCGCCGCCGTTTAGAGCATCTCGCGTTTGACCGGTTCGCCGTCGATCCGGTCAAACGCGGGAAATCATTCGTGATTCGACTATTGGAGCGTACCGTTCCGTATCGCGACACGGCCCGGCATCACGCCGCTGGCTAGCGCCGGCGCGCGCCGCTATATATGAACGTCTATTCGGAAATCGCGACAGGAGTGCAAACGATGCCAGGCGTACTGGAGGGAATCCGGGTTCTCGACTTCGGCCGCTACATCGCGGGCCCGTTCTGCGCCGCCCTGCTGGGCGATCTCGGCGCTGAGGTGATCCGCGTCGAAAAGCGCGACGGCAGCGAAGACCGCTACACAACGCCGGTAGGCGCCGACGGCACGGGCGCCGGCTACATGCAGATGAACCGCAACAAGCTCGGCATCACCCTCGATCCCATGTCCGAGAAGGGCCGCGAGATCGTCCGCAAGCTCGTAAAGACAGCCGACGTGGTGATTGCCAACCTGCCGCTGGTGCAGCTCAAGCAGATGGGGCTCGACTACGACACGCTGGCCGCGCTCAACCCGCGCATCATCATGTTCATGAATTCGACCTTCGGTTCGACCGGCCCCTATGCCGAACGCGTCGGCTTCGACACGGTGGGGCAGGCCATGTCGGGCGCCATGTATCTGTCGGGCGACGGCAAGACGCCGATGCGCCTGGCGGCACCGGTTGTCGATTACGGGACCGCGACGCTTGGCGCCGTCGGCGTACTGGCGGCGTTGCTGGAGCGCGTGAAGTCGGGCAAAGGCCAGCTGGTGGAAACCGCGCTGCTGCACACGGCGCTGAACTTTACCGACGTTCACCTGATCGAACAGGACCTGATCAAGGCCGACCGCAAGGCGTCGATGAATCGCCACTGGGGCGCCGGTCCATCCGATTGTTTCAAGACCAAGGACGGATGGATCTACATCATGGCGATCGGCGGACCGCTGTTCCGGCGCTGGGCGCGCCTGATGGGCGAGGAAGACAAATGGGTCAACGATCCGCGCTTCAAGGACGACCAGTCGCGCGGTGACAATGGCAAGGTGCTCAGCGAGCGAACTGCCGTCTGGTGCGCCGAACGCACCAACGCCGAAGTGCTTGATGCGTTCGAAAAGGCGCGCATTCCGGCCGGACCGATCTACAGCCCACAGCAGGCTCTTGACGATATCCATATCAAATCGGCCGGCTTCCTGCAGGAGGTCGACTATCCGGGGCTGCCCAAGCCGGCGCCCTTGGTCACGCCGCCGGTCAAGCTGTCGCGCACGCCGGGAGAAATCCGCCTGCGGCCGCCGACATTGGGTGAGCACACCGAGCAGATTCTCGGGCAGCTTGGTTACAGCGAACGCGACATCGCAGGGTTGCGGCAGGAAGGCGTCATCTGACGCCTTCCGCCCTCTTTTCCTACTGTTTGGTGACTTTCACCGAGTCCATGAAACGCGAGACGTCGGCGGAGTTCTCGCTACCCGGCGCGCCGACATAGGCAGCCTGCACGATCTTGGTCGGCGAGGCGACGTAGAAGCGCTGGCGCACGTGGTAGGTGCCGTCCTCGTTCTTCACCGCATAGACCAGCTCGCGACCCGGCGCACCGCCGGTCGAGACCGTCTTCTCCGACGCCAGGGTGCCGCGGGAGCGTGAAATCACGCCGTTGCGAACGTCGTCCAGCATCTGGTCGGCGGAACGATTGAGCTTCTTCTCGTAGGTGATGGTGCCGGCAGCCCAGTATCCGTTGGCTGCCTCGGCGCGATAGGACGACACCACCACCGGGCCTTTGTCGGTCTGGTAGGTCTGGGTGTCCGGCACGGCCGGGCCCGGAAGACTGGCGGTATAGGTGCCGCCGGCACCTTCCACCTTCTGCCAGCCCGCCTGGGCCAATGCCGCACCGCCGATGCCGGCCAGACCGAGGGTCACCGCCCCCAGGCCCAGCGCCTGCGCCAAGACGAGGGTATGTACTGTTTTCATTGAAAACCTCCATGGAAGCGGCATTCGGACATGCGACAGCCGACGGCGCCGATGATCCGCCGGCCGCTGTCCTGCGTAACGCTGGCATGCGCGTACCGGTTCCAGCCCTGCTCTGCCTGCTGCTGTTCCTTCCGACTGCACCCGACGCCCGGGCGCAGCAGGTCATGGCTGCCGTCGCCGCGCCTGCCGAGAAGGCCGTCCCCGAAACCGGGCGGATCGCCTTCCGGGTCATACGCGAAGAAGTCGAGATCGGCGCTCACGAAGTTCGATTCCGACGCGACGGCGACCGCCTGGACGTCGAGGTCGAGATCGATCTCAACGTGACTTTCCTCGGCATGAGCCTCTATCGCTACCGGCACCGGGCGCTGGAGAGCTGGAGCGGCGGGCGGCTGGTGGCCCTGCAGTCCACGACCGACGACAATGGCGAACGGCATGAGGTGTCCGGCAGCGCCGGTCCGGACGGTTTCATCGTGCGGACCGCAGCCGGCAAGAGAACATTTCCAGCCGACGCCATGCCGTCGAGCCACTGGAATCCCCTGTGGCTGGAGGGCCGGCCCTTGATCAATACCCAGACCGGCCAGCCCATCGACTTCTCGGTGCGCCGCCTGGGGACGGAGACCGTGGCTACGGCATCTGGCGCGACGCCAGCCGAGCGTTTCGCCGTCAGCGGCGCGCTGCGCAAGGACATCTGGTTCGATGCCGGCGGCCGGTGGGCCGCCACGCGCTTCCAGGCGCCGGACGGTTCGACGATCTCCTATCTGCGCAAGTAGCGCCTCTACAGTATCTGGAATACCTCGTAGATCGGCCCCTTGGGCTCGCGCCGTCCCGTCGCGACGGTGACGATGCGATTGAGGAAGCCGTATTTCTCCGACGCGGTCTCGAACAGCGGCGTGGTGCGGAAATAGTACTGCGTCGGGTCGACCTTCTCGCCCTTGTTGAGCTTGTCCATGACCCAGGCCGGGCCATGGCGCATGCCGCGATACGTCATGTAGACGAGATGCCCGTCGTCGGTCTTCAGGGTCAGGCGCACGTCGAGCTGCACGACTTCGTCGGGCCGCATCATGATCCAGTCGCCGCCGCCGGGCAGCACGCGGCCGGAGAACTCCTCGCCCTCGAAACGGCCGCCGGCAACCTCGACGATCCGGCGATGCCCGTTGGGCGTCGGCCCGATATCGTGGATCGGCCCCAGCTCCAGCGTCAGGGTGAAGAGATGGGCCGAGAGCAGCTCCGGCTTGTGTTCCAGCATGGTGGCGTATTCCTGTGGCCCGTGGTTGTGCTTGCGCCCGCAACCATAGCAAACTGGCGAACAGAATCTCTCCAGGGAAAACGCCGGTGCATTACGTTCCGCCCGCCAAGCTCAACCGCATGGTCGCCGCCATCCTGGCCGCGTCCGGCTCCAACCAGCGCGAGACCAGGATCGTCGCCGACCATCTGGTCGAGGCCAATCTCAAGGGCCACGACAGCCACGGCGTCGGCATGATCCCGCGCTACATCGACGACCGGCTGGCCGGGTTGCTGAAAACCAATGGCAGCATCCAGGTCGTGTCGGATAACGGGCCGATGATCGTGATCGAGGGCAACAACGCCTCCGGCCAGGTCATGGCGCATGACGCGACCGCCATGGGCATCGAGCGCGCCAGGCGGGACGGGCTTGCCCTGGTGGCGCTGCGCAATTGCCACCACATGGGCCGCATCGGCACCTATGCCGAGATGACGGCGGCAGCCGGCCTGTCCTCGATCCATTTCGTCAACGTCACCGGACACGCGCCGCTGGTGGCGCCGTGGGGCGGCGCCGACGCGCGCTTCGCCACCAATCCCATCGCGATCTCGGTCCCGGCGGGCGGTGGCAAGCCAGCGGTGATCCTCGACTTCGCCACCTCGAAAGTGGCGCTGGGCAAGGTGCGCGTGGCGATGAACAAGGGCGAGCAGATGGAGCCGGGCATGCTGATCGACAGCAAAGGCCAGCCGACCACCGATCCTACCACCATGTATGCCGAATCCATGGGCGCAATCCTGCCGATGGGGGATCACAAGGGATCCGGACTGGCGCTGATCGCCGAACTCTTCGCCGGCGCCTTCTGCGGCGGCGGCACGATCCACGACGGCAACCCGCGCGATCGCTCGGTGGTCAACAACATGCTGTCGATCGTGTTCGACCCCAACCGCCTGGCTGACCGCTCCTATATCGAGCGCGAGGTCGCCACCATGATCGACTACGTCAAGGCCTCGCCGCGCGGCCCCGGCGTCGATCAGGTCATGGTCGCCGGCGAACCCGAGCTGCGGACCAAGGTGGCCCGGACGGCCAACGGCGTGCCGGTCGATCCGACCACGTTCGAGCAGCTGCTGCTGTCGGGCGAGAAGGTGGGACTGAAGCGGGAAGAGATGCTGCGGATGGTCAATTAGGCATCGCCATCCCCGCCTTGAGCGGGGATCCATCGTCCTCCTACCAAACGCATCGCGCGAAGCGCCGCCGCATGGCCCCCCGCTCAAGGCGGGGGTGACGAAAAGGGATTAGATCGACCTTCCAGCCTTCTCCCAGTACGGCGCACGGAGCTCCTTCTTCAGCACCTTGCCGATGGTGCTGCGTTCCAGATGGTCGCGGAACTCGATTGCCGAGAGGCGCTGGGTCTTGCCGAGCTGCTCGTTGGCCCAGTCCTTCAGCGCTTCCTCAGATATCTCCGCCCCCTCTTTGCGCACCACCAGCCCCAGCGGGCTCTCGCCCCACTGGTCGGAGGGAATGCCGATGACGGCCACGTCGGCGACCTCGGGATGGCGCGCCAGCACGGCTTCGAGATCGGCGGCGTAGATGTTGAAGCCGCCGGAGATGATCATGTCCTTCTTGCGGTCCAGCAGGGTGACGAACCCGTCCTCGTCCATGCGGCCGAGATCGCCGGAGCGGAAGAAGGCGCGGCCGTCCTTGTCGTGCCACAGCATCTCGGCGGTCTTGCCCGGCTGCTTGTAGTAGCCGCTCATCATGGTGTAGGAGCGGCCGACCAGTTCGCCGGCCTGGCCGCGCGGCACCTCGTTGCCCTGCTCGTCGAGGATCTTCAGTTCGGTGCCGAAGCCCGGCTGGCCCACCGTGTGCAGCTTGTCGGGATGCGCCTTGACGTCGAGCATGCACGAGCCGCCGCCTTCGGTCAGGCCGTAGACCTCGATCATGCCGCCCGGCCAGCGGGCGGCGATCTGCTTCTTGGTATCCAGCCGCAGCGGCGCGCTGGTCGAAAGCTTCATGCGGAAGCTTGAAAGGTCGTACTTGTCGAAGTCCGGATGCGCCAGGATGCGCTGGTACTGCACCGGCACCAGCATGGCATGCGTCACCTTCTCCTGCTGCGCCAGTTTCAGGAACTCGACCACGTCGAATTTCTTCATCAGCACGATCGAACCGCCCATCGACAAGGTCGGCAGCACGGCGACCAGCGTGGTGTTGGAATAGAGCGGCGTCGAGACGAGGCTGATCGTGTCGGGCGCGAAGCCCATGCCTTCCCAGCGCTTGATCAAGAACCAGCGCAGGGCGTGGTTATGCAGAATGCCCTTGGGCACGCCGGTGGTGCCCGAGGAATAGATCAGGTTGAAGGCGGTGTCGGGGCCGACCGGCACGCCCGGCGCCTCGTTCCTGCCCGTTGCCTTCCAGGCATCGAATGCCTGCCAGCCGGGGGCGGCGAAATCGAAGGCGATGCGGCCGTCCGGCAGCAGGCCTTCGATGCGGTCGGCGAAGGGCGCGGCCAGGTCGCGCATGCCGGCGCCGAGGAAGAACACGCGGCTGTCGGCGTCCTCGATCATCATCTTGAGCTGTTCGGCGCCGGCCATGGTCGACAGTGGCACCACGCAGCCGCCGGCACGCAGGATGCCGAAGAAGGTCTCGACGTACTCGATCGAGGGATAGGCGAGGACGGCGGCCTTGTCGCCGGGCTTGAAGCCCTTGGCGAGCAGGGCGTTGGCGATGCGGTCGATCGCCGAACCGAACTCACCCCAGCTTACCGCCCTCCCCTCGCACAGCAGCGCACGGCGCTGCGGCTGTTTGCGGGCCCAGCCGGCCACCATGTCGGGAATGGCTTCGAA
>JBFWZG010000058.1:0-19704 GCA_050185515.1 Reyranellaceae bacterium | reverse complement strand
TCGTCAACTTCGGGCGGCGACCTTGGCGCTGATGCGCTTGAGTTCGGCTTCGGCGTACTCCTGGTCGCGCGCCTCCTCGATCTTGCGGACGTTGGTGGCGCACAGATCCGCCGCCTGCGGCGCGCATTCCTTCCTGACCTTATCGATCGACGCGTCAGACCGTGACTTTATCTTCTCCCGGACCCGGGCAAAGTACTCGTCCCTTGCCGTTTCGGTGGGGAATTCGCCCGGACTCAGGACGAGGAGGGCGTATTCGGGATAGCGGTGGTTGGCGCCGGAAGAGGCGTCGATCGCTACGCCGATCAGGCCGCCGAAGAGGACGTTGCCGATGGTCGCGCCCGTGAAGCTGGCCGACAGGGTTTCCGTCGCCTGCTGGTAGCCTTCCTTGTCGCAGACGACGCTGATGTCGTCCTTGCTGCGATTGAGTCTTACGGTTCCCGGCGTATTGGCGATCGCGCCGATCGTCTGGCTGGCCCGCACCAGCTTGCATGTCGCGCCTTCCGGTTCGGACTCCACCGTTACGTTCTGCGTCGTACCCGTGACGATCGTCGCGCAGGCCGACAGCACGTACGACATCGCGATGGCGGCAATCACGCCACCCACTTTCCCCATTCTCATGCTTGCTCCCCAGGTTTCCCCTCGGCCCAGCGAAGGGCACGGCGACGATAGCTTGTCACTTTGATCCCATCAATTGTATTTGCATTGCTGTTGAACAACATACGGCTGCATGCAGGATGCCGTGCGGGAGAGGGCCTTTGCCTTGCCTTCGCAAGGGCAAGCCCTTATAAGCACCCCGCGCAGACGGACAGCCGGACAGGCCCGGCGTCCGCCCGCCAAGCCAGACGAGCGAACCGCAAGCCGGTTTTCGTCAACGATCGATGGCGATGCGCCCCGATAGCTCAGTGGTAGAGCAACCGCTTCGTAAGCGGTAGGCCGTTGGTTCAAATCCGACTCGGGGCACCATCCGCGAAAATTTTATCCACTTGCGACGAAACTGGAGCTTGCGTTGACAAGCTTTTGTTTTGCGGATCGAAAATGCCGCCCGGCATCGAAATTATCCCATCGCAGGGGATAACCGATACCGTGGTATGCGTCTTGCCTATACGTTTCGACGCTGCTACCGACAAATGCATTAAGCGTTTCATGCATTTGGTTGAGGCGGAAGAATGCTGACGAGATTTGGCGCCTGGTATCTGGCTACCCTTGGCCCGGCCGTAATGCTGTTCTGGGTGGCGCGCATGGCGATGCCGCTCGACCCGCTGGTTTTCAAGGTTGTCGTAGTGATGGTCAGCGTCGGCATCCTGCCCTTCGTGGCAGTGGTGACGACCTCCTTCATGCTGGCCTTCGGCATCGACACCGACCGCTGGCTGCCGCTGTGGTATCGCCGCCTGTTCGGCCTGCCGGCCGACTGACGCCAGCGCCTTCCGGCAACTAAAAAGCCCCGGCGGGAGACCGCCGGGGCTTTCGTCGTCTTGGTTCTTCTTCCTCCGCTAACTGCTATTCGGCCGCCGTCTTCAGCATTTCCGCCTGGTCGATCGGCTGGCCGGCATCGAACTTCTTCAGCTCCGGCATCACTTCGCTGGCGAACAGGCGCAGATTGCGCTGCGCCTCCTCGGCCGGCATGCCGGCATAGGAGAACACCCCGACATAGGACGAGTTGTTCACCCGCTTGTGGATGTCCATGATCTTCTCGTAGACCTGCTCGGGCGTGCCGTAGACCTGCAGATCGGTGAAGTACTCGATGGTCTTGTCGGCGCCGTGCTGGTTTATCTTCTCCGCCATCTTGCCGTAGTACTCGTAGCCCTTGGTCTTGGCGAGATGGTCGCCAGCGAAATTGTAGTGATCCAGCACCGTCTGGTAGTAGCCGCCGATGTATTTCATCGCCATCTCGCGCGCCCGCTCGGCGCTCTTGTCGACGAAGGTCCAGCCGGCGGCCACCGGCTGCGGCGCCTCGACCCCGTTCACCTCGCGGTAGATGCCGCGATACTCGTCTAGCTCCTTCGCCACTTCGCGCCACGGTTTCTGCGGGATGATGAGAATGCCGATGCTGAGCTTCGCCATGATGCGCGCGCTCTCGGGCGAGACGGCGGCGGCATAGGTGCGGCCGCGGAACGACTTGAACGGCTCGGGCCGGATCGCCGCGCGGGGCTGCTTGTAGAATTTGCCGTCGTATTCGCACCAGCCGCGCTCGAGACCCTGCAGGATCATCTCGGCGCCCTCGACGAAGCGCTCGCGGCTCTCGCCCATGTCGACGCGGAAGCGGTCGAACTCGACCTTGCCCGCGCCGCGGCCCAGCCCGAGGATCATGCGGCCGCCCGACAGGTTGTCGAGCATCGAGATCTCTTCGGCGACGCGCAGCGGATCGTGCCAGGGCACGACGATGACCATGGAGCCGAGCTTGATCGTTTTGGTGCGGCCGGCCATGTAGGACAGGAACTGCGTCACGTCGGGGCACATCGTGTAGTCGGTGAAGTGATGTTCGACCGACCAGATCGATTCGAAGCCCAGCGGCTCGGCCAGTTCGGCCAGCGCCAGCTCGTCGCGATAGATCTGGAAGTCGGAGACCCGCTTCCCGGTGTTCTGGAACACCACAGACATGCCGACATGCATGGTTCGCTCTCCCTCGAGAGTGGGCGCCCGTATGAACGAGCGTTCATACGAAACTATCGGGCGGCCCACCCGCTTTGTCCAGCCCGCCGCCACGGTATCGACCGGGGATTTGCCGCAATCGGCCTCGAGCCTTTGCCTGCAACCCGGGAGTTTGGCTTGCGATTCAGGATCTTGCCGCTCGCGGCCGCCCTCGCCCTCACCCTCTCGGCGGCGCCGGCCGCCGCCGACCGCTACGGCTGGCAGGCCGATCCGCCGGCACGCGTTCTGGAAACCGCCTTCGCCGCGCCGCCGGATGCCGATCGCGTCGCCGTCCCTGCCGGCAGCTTTGCCGCCTGGCTGCGGACGCTGCCGCTCAAGGAGCAAGGCGCCCGCGTGCTGCTGCATGACGGGCGGCAACGGGCCGACCAGTCCGGCGCGGCGGCGGTGATCGACATCGACGTCGGACGCCGCGATCTGCAGCAATGCGCCGACGCCGTGATCCGCCTGCGCGCCGAATGGCTGCATGCCGGCGGTCGCAGGGACGCGCTGGCTTTCGACTTCACGTCCGGGGATCGCTACGCCTACGCCGCCTATCTGCGCGGCAAGCGGCCGGTCGTCAGCGGCAATCGCGTGTCGTGGCGCGACGGCGGCCCCGTCGAGGATGGCCGCGACGGGCTGCGACGCTGGCTCGACATCGTTTTCACCTATGCCGGCTCGCTGTCGCTGCAGCGCGAGCTCGTGCCGGTCGCCAGCGTGCGCCAGGTCCAACCGGGGGACGTGCTGATCCAGGGCGGCAGCCCGGGCCACGCCGTCATCGTGCTCGACGTGGCGCGCGCCGGCGACGGACGGCCCTTCGTGCTGCTGGCGCAGAGTTTCATGCCGGCGCAGAGCATCCATGTGCTGCGCAATCGCCAGGGCGGCGTCTGGCATGAGCTGTCGGACGGCGCGATGATCGACACGCCGGACTGGCGCTTCGCCTCGACCGATCTGCGCCGCTTCGCCGCGCCGCACTGAGTCCCGCCGCGCCGCGACCAAATGGCGCTCGCCTGCCTCGGCGACGCGGCCGATGATCGCGGTGGGAAGGAAACAGGCATGGAAACCGAATTCGACGAGCACGAGACCCGGCTGATCGAGGCCGGCCGCAAGGTGGCGGCGATCGCCGCCGACACCGCCCTGCAGCGCGAGCGGCAGCGCCAGCCGCCGCGCGAGGTATGGGACGCCTATCGCCAGGCCGGGCTGAAGGGATTGCTGGTGCCGCGCGAAATGGGCGGACATGCTCTGTCGGCGCGCGCCATGGCGAGGATTTCCGAAGCCATCGGACGCGGCGATCCGATCGGCGCGCTGACCTATATCCCGCAGGAATACTGCATGGCGGCGATCGCCGCCTATGCCAGCCATCCCTGGCATCGCGAGATTCTGAAGACGCTGATGGCCGGCGAGAAGCTGACCGGCTTCCTGCTGACCGAGCCGCAGGGCGGATCGGACGCGGCGGCCTTGCGCACCCTGGCACGGCGCGACGGCGCGGGCTGGCGGCTCGACGGCGAGAAGGCCTGGGTCAGCAACGCGCCGCATATCGACGAGCATTTCGTCTTCGCCCAGACCGAAGCGGGCGCCGGCGCCAAGGGCATTGCCGGGTTTCTGGTGCCGCGCGATGCGGCCGGCCTGGAGATCGGCGCGCCCTACGACCTGCTTGGCGGCCACACCGCCGCCATCGCCAATGTGCGCTTCAACGGCGTGCGTCTTGCCGCCGAGCGCATGGCGGTGCCGCCCGGCGAGGGGTTGAAGGCTGCGCTGTCGGCCATCGATCTGGCGCGCATCAACGTCGCCGCCATGTGCTGCGGCAGCCTGCAGACCGGCCTCGACACTGCCCTGGCCTATGTCGCCGAGCGCCGCGCCTTCGGGCAGGCGCTGGCGGAATTTCAGGGCCTGCAATGGGCGCTGGCCGAGGTGGCGACCGATCTGCATGCGGCCTGGATCGTCACGCAGGACGCCGCCGCCGCGCTCGATCGCAACGGCAAGGCCTCGGTCGAGGCGGCGCATGCCAAGAAATTCGCCACCCGCGCCGCAACCGGCGGCCTCGGCCAGTGCATGGCGGCGATGGGCGCCAACGGCCTGCGCCACGACTGGCCGGTGGCGCGGCTGTTCGCCTGCGCCAAGATCGCCGAATCGCTCGACGGCACGACGGAGATCCAGAACGTGGTGATCGCGCGCGCCCTGCTGCGGCCCTATCGCGAGCGGATGACCAGCAGCTAGATCTTCAGCCGGTGGAACAGCGCGCCGGGAATCAGGCGCAGCGCCAGCATGATCCAGCGCCAGTGGCCGGGGAAATAGCGCACTTCCTTGCCGGCCTGCGCCGCCTGCCACAGATCGCGGGCGCAGTCGCCGGCATCGGCCAGCGGAATGCCGCGATCCTGCCCGAAGGTCATGGCCGTATCGAGCGGGCCGGGCTTCGACAGGGTCAGGCTGACGCCGCTTTTCGCCAGCCGGGCCCGCAGCGGCCCGCAGGCGCCGTGCAGCGCTGCTTTCGACGCGCCATAGACGAGATTGGCCGCCCGCACGCGATCGCCGGCCACCGAACCCACCACCACCAGCCGGCCGCCGCGACGCCGTTCCATCAGCGGCGCCAGCGCCAGCATCAGCGCGATGGCCGCGGCGGTGTTGGCCGCCATCAGGCCCGGTACGCGGGCGGGATCGGCTTCGAATTCTGCCTGGCTGCCGAGCGCGCCGAAGGCGATGATCGCGTTGAAGGGTCCGGGCAGCGCGGCATCGAGCATGGCGGCGGCGCGCGCCGGATCGGCCGGGTCGAAGGCATCGAAGCGCTGCGTGCGCACCGCTGGCGCGCCGCGCAGCACCAGATCGCGCGCATCGAGATCGAGATCGGCCTCGTCGCGACCGGCCAGCACCAGCGCCTTGCCCTGCATCGCCGCCTGGCGGGCGAACGCGCGGCCCAGTCCGGACGACGCGCCGAAGATCGCCCAGGCATCGTCGAGCAGCGACGGCGCGGCCGGCGGCGGCGCTTCGGGGGAATGCGCGTCCTGCGGCAGATCGCTCATGGCGTCGCCTCGTGGAGTGCCAGCCGGCGCGACAGATCGGAGGCGAAGCGCGACTGAGGATCGATCTGGGCCAGCACGGCGCGCTGGCGCGGCAATTCGGGATACATGGCGGCGAAGCCCTCGGCGGACAGCGCCGCATCCTTGGCGAGATAGACGCGACCGCCGCACTCAAGCGCGATCCGCTCCAGCGTCGCCAGCAATTCGCCGGCATCGGCGCGAGCGGGAATGTCGAGCGCCAGCGTGTGGCCTGGCATGGCGAAGGAAAGATAGCCGCGCCCCGCCCGCCCCATCGTCTTGAGCACCGCCAGCAGGCAGCCGACGCGGGAGGCCGACGTCGCCTCCAGCATGCGGCGCAGTCCTTCCGGCGCGTGCGCATCGGGCAGCACGCACTGGAACTGGTGAAAGCCGGACGAACCATAGACGCGGTTCCAGTCGGCGATGGCATCGAGCGGATAGAAGAATCGCTCGCGCGGCAGAACGCGATCGCGGCCGGCGGCCGGCAGGCGCGCCAGCCAGGCGGCGTTGAAGGCGCGGCCGATCAGGCGCAGCGGCAGCCAGTCGGGCGGCGCGGCGGGCAGTCGCCGGGCCCGGCGTTCGCCGGTTGCCGGCGCGCCGTCGGCCGGCTCGCCGATCTCCAGCACCGCCCGTCCGAGATGGCGGCCCCGCGCCATGGCGTCGACCCAGGCGACGCTGTAGGTCGCGCCGGCGCGATGGCCGGCCAGCGCCACCAGCAGCGCATCGAGATCGGTCAGCTTGCGCTGGCGCACGGCGATGGCGCTGCGCGTCTCGCGCTGCAGGCGCAGGGCTGCCTGCACGATGATGCCGGTCGTGCCCATGCCGCCGATGGTGGCGGCGAAGACCGCCGGCGCGCCCAGCGCATCGATGCGGCGCAGATTGCCGTCGGCGGTCAGCAGGTCGATCCACTCGACGTGATCTCCGAAGCTGCCGGCCTGGTCGTGGTTCTTGCCGTGGATGTCGGCGGCGATGGCGCCGCCGACGCTGACCCAGGCGGTGCCGGGCACCACCGGCACGCAGAAGCCGCGGGCGGCGAACAGTCGGTCGATCTCGGCCAGGCGCATGCCGGCCTCGCATGTCAGAACGCCCGTGCCGGCGTCGAAATCGACGAGCCGGTCGAGCCGCGTCATGTCGATGACCAGCCCGCCCTCGCGGTGCGCGGCATCGCCATAGGAACGCCCGAATCCGCGGGCCAGCACCGGCCCTTCGGTGTCGTCGACCAATGCGGCGAGCTGCGGGCGACGCTGCGGCCGGGCCAGCCGCGCCAGCGAATGGCGCGTGCGGCCGAAACCGCACAACGCCCGCGTGGGCAGGGAAGCGAGGGCCTCAGACATGGAACAGCGCCACCAGCGTACCGACGAAGCCCAGCGCCAGCGCCAGTGTCAGCGGATCGCGCCACAACAGGCGGAAGGGCTCGCCGGGCTTTTCGTCGACCAGAATCACCTGCAGGTAGCGCAGCGCGCCGGCGACGACGAAGGGCACGGTGAAGTGCAGCCGGTCGATGCGCGTGCGCTCGGCGATGGTGGGATCGGTCACGTACATGACGTAGGATATCACCAGCACGGTCAGAAACACCGACACCGCGACGTTGAGAAAACCCTCGTTGTAGCCGGGCCGGCCCGACTCGCCGCCCCGTTCGAGGGCGGCCATGACGTCGTCGCGCCGCCGCGCCAGGGCGGCGAAGATCCCGAACAGGAAGGCGATGATCACCATCCACACCGACGGCTGCGCGCCCATGAGCGCGGCGCCGGCATTGATGCGCAGCACGTAGAGGATGGCGACCGCCAGCACGTCAAGCACGCCCAGACGACGCAGGGAGAGCGAGTAGAGCGCGCCCAGCGCCAGATAGAGGGCCAGCACGCGGAAGAAAGGGCGATCGAACGTCCACGCGAAGTACAGCGCCGTGCCGGCCAGCGCCACGGCCAGAACAAGGGCAGCGGCGACGCCGACCGCGCGCGATGGCAGCGGCCGCGCCCGCTTGACCGGATGCAGCGCGTCGAGGCGACGATCCATGACGTCGTTGAGGCAGTAGAGGGCGCTGGAGGCGGCGCAGAACAGGGCCAGCGCCAGGCCGACGCGCTGCGCCAGCGCGATGTCGAAGGACTGGGCGGAGAAAACCACCGGAG
The DNA here is from genome assembly GCA_050185515.1 of Reyranellaceae bacterium. Lineage (GTDB taxonomy): Bacteria > Pseudomonadota > Alphaproteobacteria > Reyranellales > JAQSWP01 > JAQSWP01. The sequence goes on along the minus strand of JBFWZG010000058.1, from coordinate 11,921 downwards.
CCAGCAGCAGCAGATTGCGCGCCCAGTCCCAGGGCCGCATCAGCAGGACGAGCCCGGCCAGTGCGCGCCACAGCGCCCTCATGCCGAGCCGCCGGCCGGATGTCGCAGCCGCTTCGCCTGCCGTGCCATGCGCGATTATCCGGCGCGCGGCGGCGACAATCAATGCGCCGCCGGCATGCCACCGCCCAGCCAGGCTTCGAAGGCCTCGGGCCAGCGCGCGACGATGACGGCGAGACTGGCCCACAGCGCGACGACGGCGATGAAGGCGCCCTGCCCCATGACGTTGCCCGGACCGGTCCAGTCGAGCAGCGGCTGCGGCCACAGGCACAGCACGGCAAGCATGAGACCGGCCGAGCTCATGCCGTTCCTGGCGAGAAAGAAGGCCACCACCGGCACGAGTGGCAGCAGCGGCAGCCAGCTGTAGGAAAGATTGCCCGGCCAGACCGCGAGCAGCGACGCCAGCGCCAGCAGGGCCAGGCTGCGCAGGCCGATGCTCCGACGCAACGCCTGCAGCAGCACGAGGCCTACCAGTCCGATCCACAGACCGTATCCCCAGGCCTCGATGCGCCCCACATAGGCGCCGGTAACGTCGCCGCCCAGCATCGCCACGACGGTGCGCAGCAGGGTGAACATGTTGTAGCGGAACGTCGCCGTCATGCGGGTATGGGCGAACCACTGGCCGAAACTGTCCGGCCACAGCGCGATCCACAGCGCGAACAGCGCGGCGGCCGCGCCCAGCACGATCGCGATGGCGCGCCACGCCGAACGCGCCTGCCGCAGCGCCAGCGGCAACAGCGCCAGCCACGACAGCTTCGGCAGGGCGGCGACGCCGATCCAGCCGGCGAAGCCGCCGACGACGCCGCGCCACAGCGCGCCGATGCCGAGCCACAGGGCGAGCGCTTCGAAAGCGACGATGTTGGCCGAGCACAGATCGTGCACCGCCGCCCCGCCCAGCCCGACCGGCAGGAAGACGAGCTGCCAGCGCCAGTCGACCGGCAGCAGCCGCGACCACAGCCTCACCAGCGCGGCCAGGCAGGCCAGACGCAGCAACGCCAGCAGCAGCAGCGCCGTGTCGGGATCGAACGCCAGCAGCGGATAGAACAGCGGCAGGGTGAACAGCGGATAGACGAACAGCGCGCCGACCTGGAACTGCGCCGTTATCGTCTGCAGATCGTAGGGGCTGATGGCCTGCAGGGACGCCAGGGCGGCGAAATAGTAGGTGACGGCATCGCGCCCGTCGCAGCGATTGGCGAAGGCCCAGCGGCTGGCATCGTCATGCAGGCCGTAGAACAGCAGCACGGCGATGGCGCCGACGCACAGCGCCAGAAACAGCAGGCCGAAGGCGCGGGGTGGCGCGGCGCTGGCTGGCGGCCCGCGCACGCCGTTTCAGGCCTGCCAGGGAAACTGCGGCGCGATGGGGTCGATGCCGCGCCAGCCGAGGCGGAAGCGTTCGGTGCTGGTCACCAGCGCGGCGCGAATGCCCGGCTCGAGCGCCGAGTGCCCGGCATCGGGCACGACCACGTAGTCGGCCTCCGGCCAGAGACGCGACAGCGCATCGGCGGTGACCGGCGGACAGACGATGTCGTAGCGGCCCTGCACGATGGCCGTCGGCAGGTGGCGGATGCGCTCGACGCCGCGCGCCGCCCAGCCCTCCGGCAGGAAGCAGTCGTGCATGAAGTAGTGGGCTTCGATGCGGGCCAGCGCGAGGGCGAAATTGCCCCCATCGGCCTCGAGCACGGCGCGGGGATTGGGATGCAGCGTCGAGCATGCCGCCTCGTAGCGGCTCCAGACGCGCGCCGCCGGCAGATGCACGGCCGGATCCTCGCTGGTCAGCCGCCGATAATAGCTGTTCAGCACGTCGGACCGCTCGTCCTGCGGCAGGAAAGTGTGGAAATCCAGCCATGCCTCGGGGAACACCGCCCGCATGCCATGCAGGAACCAGTCGATCTCCGAGCGGGCGCCGAGGAAGATGCCGCGCAGCACGAACCCCAGGCAGCGCTCGGGATAGGCGACGCCATAGGCCAGTGCCAGGGTCGAGCCCCAGGAACCACCGAATACCAGCCAGCGTTCGATGCCAAGATGGCGACGCAGGCGTTCGATATCGGCGATCAGATCCTGGGTGGTGTTGGCGGCCAGCGATCCCAGCGGCGTCGACCGCCCCGCGCCGCGCTGGTCGAATATCACCACCCGGTAGAATTCCGGATCGAAGAAGCGGCGATGCACGGCGGCGGCGCCGGCGCCCGGGCCGCCATGCAGGAACACCACCGGCACCCCGGCGGGATTGCCCGATTGCTCCCAATACAACGTGTGGATGCCATCGACGGGCAGCGTGCCGCTGGCGTAAGGCTGGATATCGCCGAACAATTCGCTGCGCAATACTGTTTCCGACCGCGGCATGTTCCTCAACCGACTTCGCATCTGATGACCGATCCTAGCATGGCGTTCCGAAGCGTTGCATCTGCCGGCCTGTTGATCGTGGCGCTTCTGGCGCCGACGGCGCCGACGGCGCGCGGCGAGGATGGTTCGCCGCCGCTGCGCGGGGCGCAGGCCATCGACGGTCAGTCGCTGAAGCTGGCGGACGGCCGTGTCCTGCGGCTGGCCGGCATCGTCGCGCCCGACGCGCAGCGGCCGGAGGAGCGCCAGGCGGCGATGCGGGCGAAGGCCGCGCTCGACGCCCTGGTCGGCGATCGCGACCTGACGGTGACTACGCCCGACCGGCGCGACCGCCACGACGCGGTGCTGAGCCATGTTCACGACGGCGATGGCCGGTGGGTCCAGGGCGAATTGCTGCGCGCCGGGCTGGCGCGCGTGTGGACGCGGCCCGACGCGCCCGAGAAAGCGGCGGAAATGCTGGCGCTGGAAGCCGAGGCGCGCGCCGCCCGTCGCGGCCTTTGGGCGCTGCCTTATTTCGCCATATTGACGCCGGAGACTGCGCCAGCCGGCCTCGACCGGTTCCAGATCGTCGAGGCGCGGGTGGTGGAGGTCGCGCGCGTGCGCGGCACGGTGTATCTCAACACCGCTGCCGACTGGCGCAGCGACTTCACCGCCCGCATCGAACGGCCGGCGCTGGCGCTGTTCGTCGCGGCGGGCATCGAGCCTGCGGCGCTGAAGGACCGGCGGATCCGCGTGCGCGGCTGGCTGCGGCGCTACAACGGTCCCTTCGTCGACATCACCCACCCGCAACAGATCGAGGTGCTGGACCCATGACCACCCTGCGGATGCTGAAGATTTCGCTGCTCGCCGCGCTTTCGGCGCTGGCGCTGTCGGGCTGTTCCACCAATCCCGCGACCGGCCGGCCGATGGTCAGCCTGGTCTCGCCACAGGAGGAGCAGCGCGCGGGCGCCGAGATGCATCCGCAGATTCTGGCCGAGTTCGGCCGCTACGATAACGAGCGGGTGCAGGCCTATGTCACCCGCGTCGGCCAGTCGCTGGTGCCGCGCACCGAGCTGCCGAACGAACGATGGACCTTCACCGTGCTCGACAGCCCGATCGTCAACGCCTTCGCCCTGCCCGGCGGCTATGTTTACGTCACGCGCGGGCTGCTGGCGCTGGCCCAGAGCGAGGCCGAACTCGCCTCCGTGCTGGGCCACGAGATGGGCCATGTCACCGCCCGCCACGCCGCCCAGCGGCAGACGGCGGCGGTCGGCGCCGGCCTGCTCGGCGTGCTGGTCGGCGTCGTGACCGGCAGCGGCGAACTGGCCAACGCTTCGGCGGGCACCGGACAGGCGCTGGTCGCCGGCTATTCGCGCGACCAGGAGTTCGAGGCCGACACGCTGGGCATCCGCTATATCGGCCGCAGCGGCTACGACGTGGCAGCGGCCGGCGACTTCCTCGATCGCATGGACGCGCAGAGCCGGCTGGAGGCGGCGATGATGGGTCAGCCGGGCCAGGTCGATCGCTACAACATGATGTCGACCCACCCGCGCACCCCCGACCGGGTGGCGCGAGCGACGCGCGAGGCCAGGGCCAGCGGCGCCACCGGTTCGCGCACCGACCGGGAGGCCTATCTGGCGGCGGTCGACGGGCTGATCTACGGCGACAGCCCGGCCCAGGGCTTCGCCCGCGGCCAGCGCTTCGTCCACCCGCAGCTCGGTTTCGGCTTCGAGGTGCCGCCGGGCTATCGCCTGTTCAACCGCGCCGACAGCGTCATCGCGCAGAACCCCAACGGTTCGCTGATCGTGTTCGACGGCGCGCCGAACCAGGGCCTGTCGATGGCGGAGTACCTATCCCGCTCCACCAACAACGGCGTCGCGGACATCCGGCGCACCAGCATCAACGGCTTCGAGGCGGCCCAGGGCAGGGTGAGCGGCCGCGTCGGCGGCCGGCCGGTCGAGGGTTCGGTGCTGGCGCTGCGCTACGATGCCAGCACCATCTATCGCTTCATGTTCCTGGCCCCGGCCGGGGCGGGCGAAGCCACGCGGGCGGGCTTCGAGCGCACCGCCGAGAGTTTCCACCGCCTGTCGGAGGGCGAAGCGTCCGGCCTGCAGCCCTATCGCATCCGCGTCGTGACCGTACGCGCGGGCGATACCGTGCAGAGCCTCGCCGCCCGCCTGCCCTATCCCGATTTCAAGGTCGAGCGCTTCCGCGTGCTGAACGGCCTTGAGGCCAATGACGGCGTGGTCGCGGGCCAGCGGGTCAAGATCGTGCAATAGAGCAAATCATGCTGTGACGGGATCAAAAGCGATCCCGTCACAGCATGTGAATTTGCTCCGGGAACTGAGGACAGAGCGGCCGGAGCGTCTGCTCAGGCCTCGTAGATCGCCAGCACCGCCCCGTCGCCGCCCAGGAGGCCGGCCAGCAGCTTGCCGCCGCGGCCGCAGCCGCCGTCCAGCGTGACCGTGTACTCGGTTTCGCCGGGCCCGCCATTGGCGCGGTCGAAGCCCCGCACGATGCGCGCCACCTCGCCATAGGGCGAGGTAATGGCGGCGAACTCCGTGCCGCCCCACCAGAAACTGTCGGACTGCGCGGTCAGCGGCCGCGACACGTCGATGCCGGCATTGACCAGCAGCACCCGCCCGTCGTCGCTCAGCGCGGCATGGCGCAGGCTGCTCATCAGCTCGCCATGGCCGGTGGCGTTGCGCAGCGAGGCGCGCAGCGCGTTGGTCCAGCGCGTAATGCTGACGGCGCCGTCGCGCACCGCCTTCATGCCTTCGTCGAGACTGCCGCCATAGGCCTCGATGGTGGCGCCGACGCCCTGATTGATGACCCAGGGCAGCACCTCGCGCGGATTGGGCGCGAACTGCAGCTGCATGACCTTCTGCCACATCTCCTCCTGCGAGCCGCGCAGGAACACGATGTCCTCGATGAACATGCCCGGCCGCGCCAGCAGCTTGCGCCGGGCGCGCAGGATCTCGTCGATGGTGGCGCGGACATGCCGCCCGCGGCCCATGAAGTTGCCGAGATAGACCAGCCGGTCGCCGTCCTCGAACTGCGACAGCACGATGCGATGGATTTCGCGCAGCCGTTCGACCTCGCCATGGGCCGAGCCGATGGCCCAGAGTCGCCGTGGAGCGTGAATGCGGGCGAAGATGTCGTTGTCGGCCATGAAGCCGTCGCGTGAACTCTAAGGATTGTTGGCGGCCGACGTCGGGGACCGCACTAATGGCGTATGCAGCAGAAAAATTTTAGGCGGGTCGGGTTGCCGCGGCAACCACGCCCGCCTAATGGCTTGTGGAAGGAAATGCGATCTAGGCGGCCTTGAGCACCTGGGTCAGCTTCTGCGTCGCCGCTTCCTTGTCGATGCGCTCGACGGCCGCCAGCTCGCGCGCCAGCCGGTCCAGCGCCGCCTCGTAGATCTGCCGCTCGCTGTAGGACTGGTCGGGCTGGCCGGCATTGCGGTGCAGGTCGCGCACGACTTCGGCGATCGACACCGGATCGCCGGAATTGATCTTGGCCTCGTATTCCTGGGCGCGGCGGTTCCACATGGCGCGCGAAACGCGGCTGCGGCCCTTCAGCGTCGTCAGCGCCGTTTCCATGATCTTCTTCGACGACAGCTTGCGCAGTCCCGAGGTCTTGGCCTTGGTCAGCGGCACGCGCAGCGTCATGCGGTCCTTTTCGAAGGAGATGACGAAAAGCTCCAGCTTGTCGCCGCCAATGGTGCGATGCTCGACATCCACGACCCGGCCGACGCCGTGCGAGGGATAAACCACGAAATCGCCCGGCTCGAACCGCATGTCCTTGGTCATTTTCATACCCATCCCTCTGTAGCGTGAAACGCTCGCGACGCCCGAACGATCCTCCGCCGCCGGGCCCGTTTCCCGGCAGGCTGACAGCAAAAGCTACCCGCGCCGCATCTTGCGGCGTGTTGGCCATCACTGTTCTGAAGTGGCCCCGAGAAGGGCCTGGGCGGACGCGAAAGCGCCTTTCCTCGTACTGGGTTATTTATACCACAGTCGAAGGCCGGAGTCCCGCGTTTGTTGCGTCGCGGGGGCAGTCATGTGACGGCTGCAAACCACAATATCTTGTGGCTTTTCAGTATTTTGTCAGCGCTTGCCGGGATTGGGCGAGAAGTACTTCTCGAACTTGTCCGGCACGCCCTTAAATGCATCAGCGTCGTCCGGCGCCGGGGCCTTGCGGGTAATGTTCGGCCACTGGCTGGCATAGTCGCGATTGACCTCCAGCCACTTCTCCAGATCGCCATCGGTATCCGGAAAAATCGCCTCGGCCGGGCATTCCGGCTCGCATACCCCGCAATCGATGCACTCGTCGGGATTGATGACCAGCATGTTCTCGCCTTCGTAGAAGCAGTCGACCGGACATACCTCGACGCAGTCCATGTACTTGCACTTGATGCAGGCCTCGGTCACCACGTAGGTCATCGCAACATCCTCTGACACGCGACGGCCGCCGGCCGTCGCCGCCACCTTCTAGACCAAGCCTCCGCTCGATGGCAAGCAAGCGGCCGGGCGCTATTCCATGCCGTTTTCAGGGGCTTTTTGGCCATCGGGGCGGCTTTCTCCCGCTGCCGACAGATCCTCGTAAAGCGTGCGCGCTTCGGTCGCGGGTCCGCGGCGGGCGCCCAGCGCCAGCACGCGCACGACGCGGATGCGGGGACCGAGCGGAAAGGTCAGCACGCTGCCGACCCGCACCGGCTGATGCGCGCGCGAGACCGGCACGCCATCGAGCCGCAGGCGGCCCCGGTCGACGAAAGCGGCGGCCTGGCTGCGCGTCTTGAAGAAGCGGGCGTGCCAGAGAAACTTGTCGAGCCGCAGCGTCGGCTGTTTCCCGTCGCTCATCGCCGCGACTTGGTCCGCAACGGTCTCACTTGAAGAGGCCGAGATCCTTCAGCTTGGCGAAAGGCGATTCGGCGGCGGGCCCGGTCGAGGCCACTACCGCATCGGCGCCGCCGCGGCCGCGATCCGGCCGCCCGCCACGGCGGTCATCGCGGCGGTCGTCGCGCCGCTCCTTGCGCCGATCGTCGCGGCGCTCGTTGCGGCGTTCCTCGCCACGTTCCTCCCGGCGCGGGCCGGCGCGGTTCTCCTCGCGCCCGCCGCCCTCCGGACGTCGATCGCGCCGGTTCTCCTGCCGCTCGCGCGGCGGACGCTCGCCCGTCGTCGGCTGGGTAGCGCCGCCTTCGACCGGTGCGGCCTCGGCAGCGGCATGACCGGGAGCGGCGGCGGCCTGAGGCGCGCCCCGACCCGGCCGGTCGCGGCGCGGACGCCGCGGGCGGCGCTGATCGTTGTTGGGCGGCGGCCCGCCCCGACCTTCGCCGCGAGGCTCGCCGCGCTGATGGCGCTGATGGCGCGGACGCATCGAGAAGCTGCTCGGCCCCTCGCCGCCGGGCGCGCCATGCACGCGGTAGCCGAGGTCGCGCAGGATCGCCGCCATCTCCGGTTCCGAGCAGCCGACATAAGACATCATCTCGGGGCTGATGCGGAAATGACCCGGCGGCAGCGGCGGCGGGGCAGGCTCGGCCGCGGGTTCGGCGGCAGGTTCGGCAGGAGCCGTCTGGGCAGCGACGGTTTCCGCCGGTGCGACTTCGCTGGTGCTGGCGTCGACGGTGGACGGCGCGACAGGATCGGCAGTCGGTGACCCCGACTGCGGCTCCTGCGATTGCGGCGACGCGACAGCAACAGCGGCCGGTGGCGGCGCGGTATCGCCGATCATCACCGCCTCGTCGCCGCCGCTCGAAACGACGGCGGCCTCGTCGGTGACCTGCGCGGCGATTTCCGCCGCGCCGCCCTCTTCAAGCAAAGCGACGTCGACGACGATGCCGTCCAGCGCATTGGTTTCGACGCCCGTCGCGCCGGCATCGGACTGAACGGCAGCGCCTGCCGCTTCGGCGGCCCGCGCCTCCTTGACGGCGCGCTCGTGCGCCTCGCGCGAATCGCGCACCGCCTTGCGGGCGCTGGCGGCAAGGCGCTCGACCATGTCGGCGCGAATCGCCAGCGAACCCAGCGGCAGGTAGCCGATGGCGGCCAGGAAATCGCGGTCGTCGCCGCGGCCGAGATCGACCGATGTGCGGCCTTCGACCGGCAGGGTCGGCACGGCCGGCAGCCCGCGGGCGACGGCGAACAGCATGGCGCGCACGCGAATGGCGGCCGGCTTCAGCATGGTCGGCAGATACAGCGTGTAGATGCCGACGCGCACGCCCAGCCGCCCCAGCACCTTGCGCGAGACCTCGTCGAGGGCGGCGAGCTGTTCGTCGACCGACTGGCGCGGCATGACGCCCAGCCGCTCGGCGAGCTGGAACATGATGCCGCGAGCGGCCGGCGCGATGTCGCCGTCGCGACCCTGCACCAGTTCGCCCAGATGCCTTGCAACCAGCCCCGAGAGCCAGGCGGCGGCGCGCTGGCGCACGGTCTCGCGGCCCGGCCCGTCGAGCAGGTCGGATGGCAGCACTTCGATCTTGGGCGCCAGGATGTCCTCGCCCGGCAGCAGGCGCGCCACCGCGCCGCCCTTCCAGGCGATGCGCAGATCGGGCGTGATCTCGAACTCGGCGTCGGGCGCCTCGGCATAGCGCTGCAGACGGGCGGGCATGTCCTGGCGCAGCACGCGCAGCGCAGCGCTCATCACCGCGCGCTGGTCGCCGTGATTGGCGGCCATGTCGGGCACGAAGCGAAAGCCCTCGATGCGTCCGAGGAACTCGCCCTCGGCATGCACTTCGCCATTGTCGGCGTCGACAGAGGCCATGAAGTCCTCCTGATCCTTCAGTCGTCTCACCAAGAGTGCCGTGCGCCGGTCGACGAAACGCTGCATCAGGCGTTCGTGCAGGGCGTCCGACAATCGGTCTTCCAGCGCCCGCGTGCGTTCCTGCCACGCCAGCGCGTCGTCGAGCCACCCCGACCGGTGGGAAATGTATGTCCATGTGCGCGTATGGGCAATGCGCGACATCAGCGTGTCGATATCGCCATCGAAACGCTCCAGACGACGGATCTGGCGGTCGACCCAGTCGGACGGCAGCCTTTCGCCGGCTCCGGTGAGGTAGCGATACACCTGCCCCAGCAGCCGCGTATGGTCCTCGCTCATGGTCTTGCGGAAGTCGGGGACCTGGCAGACGTCCCACAGCAGGCGCACGCGCTGGCGCGCGGCGGCGGCGGCGACGATGTCGGGCTGCTGCGCCAGCGCCGCCAGCGCCAGCACGTCGTCGGCGTCGCGCGCGCGCTGCAGCCCGGCCAGCGGCGGCGGCGCGGCCAGCGATTCGAGCAGGCGGGCGACCGAGGCGAAGTCGAGCCGGTCGTTGCGCCACACCAGCGCCCTGAGGGGATCGAAGCGATGGTTCTCGATCTGCTCTACCAGAGCGGGATCGAGCGGTCCCGTCTCGGCCGTGGTGCCGAACGTGCCGTCGTTCATGTGGCGGCCGGCGCGACCGGCGATCTGTCCCAGCTCCGAGGCGCTCAGCGCGCGCATGGAGCGGCCGTCGAACTTGGTCACCGAGGCGAAGGCGACATGGTTGACGTCCATGTTCAGCCCCATGCCGATGGCGTCGGTGGCGACGATGTAGTCGACCTCGCCCTCCTGGAACATGGCGACCTGGGCATTGCGCGTGCGCGGGCTGAGCGCGCCCATCACGACGGCCGCGCCGCCGCGCTGGCGGCGGATCAGTTCGGCGATACCGTAGACCTCGGCCGCCGAGAAGCCGACCACGGCCGAGCGCCGCGGCAGGCGGGTCAGCTTCTTCGGACCGGTGTAGCTCAGCGTCGAGAAGCGGGTGCGGGCGATGTATTCGGCGTCGGGCGTCAGCCGCGCCAGCAGCGGGCGGATGGTGTCGGCGCCCAGCAGCATGGTTTCGTCCATCCCGCGCGCGTTGAGCAGCCGGTCGGTGAAGAAATGGCCGCGCTCGGGATCGGCCGCCATCTGGATCTCGTCGATGGCGAGAAAGCGCACCGGCCGCTCCAGCGGCATCGATTCGACCGTGCAGAGGAAATAGGACGGGTTGGGCGGGATGATCTTTTCCTCGCCGGTGATCAGCGCCACTTTCGACGGGCCGACCAGCCGCACGACGCGATCATAATTCTCCCGCGCCAGCAGGCGCAGGGGAAAGCCGATCATGCCCGAGGCATGGCCCAGCATGCGCTCGATGGCCAGATAGGTCTTGCCGGTGTTGGTGGGCCCGAGAACGGCGATCAGGCGCGATCCCGCCGCGTCGGCGCGCGCCGGGAACGGAAACTCGTTCATCGTGGATTCATTGGGTGCCTTGCCGCGCTTGGCAAGGGCTCAATCGACCGCCCTGTGCAAAAAAGACCGGCTTCGCCTCAGTTGGCCGATGCCCGCGTCAGCGCCGCCGCACCCATCATCGGTCCCAGGCCGGGATGCTGGACCAGAATCGCCACGCCTTTGGCCGCGCCCAGCCTGTCGGAGCCGATCCGGAGCTCGGTCGGGCTGCCGTCCCAGCGCGTCAGCAGGTGCAGCGAGCGCACCACGTTGTAGTTCGACAGATCGCGGCCGCGATTCTCGCCGCGCAGTACCTTGGTGCGATGCTCGGGATCGTAGGTCACCAGCCACACCTCGCAGGGTTCGGGCGCGCGGAATTCGGGCATGGTGACGACGATGCCCTCGGCGCCGCGATCGACGATCTGCGGCGCCATGCGCGGCCATTCCGGCTTCTGCGATTCGGAAATAAGGCGATAGATATCCGACCGGTCGATGCCGGAAGCGTGGCCGCGGCCATGCACGACCATTTCGGGCGTGTATACGTAGCGCTGGCGCAGGCTGCGGGCATAGCCGCGCTGGCGCTCGGTGAACTCCCGCGTCGCGAACGGATCGCGCCAGCCGATATAGTCCCAGTAGTCGACGTGGTACGACAGCGCCACGATGTCGGGCCGCTTGCTCAGCTCGCCCAGAAAGGCGTCGCTGGGGGGACAGGACGAACAGCCCTGCGAGGTGAAGAGCTCGACCACCGTCACCGGTCGCGACTGCGCCGACGCGGCGGCGGCGGCAAACGCCAGCGCCGCGCCCAGCAGCAGAGCCGGCAGCGTGGCGAGCGTTCGACCGAGAAGCGAGGCGCGGTTCATGGCCATGACGCTAGGATCGCGCCATCGTCGCGGGCAAATCAAGGATCGGTGAGGCGCGCGCGACCGTGCGCCCTTTTGGCCGGTCAGCGCGCGCGGGATGCGGCTCGTTCGCGCGCGACGACCAGCATGAGATAGATGGCGGCGCTGGCCAGCGCGCAGAGGCCGACCGTGACCATCATCGGCAGCTGCGTGCCGTCATGCCACAGGCCGACAAGCGCGCCGCTCAGCGCGCCGAGGCCGAACTGCAGCGAGCCGGCCAGCGCCGAGGCGGTGCCGGCCATGTGCGGGAAATCCTGCAGCGCGGAGGCCGTGGCGTTGGGCGCCACCAGGCTGAGCGCGCAGAACAGCGGGAACAGGCTGATCATCACGCCGGCCAGCCCGCCGAAGCCGCTCAGGCCGACCGCCAGCAGCGCCACGCCGGTCAGCGCCACCACGACGACGCCCGCGCGCAGCATCTTGCGCGGGCCG
>JBFWZG010000057.1:4564-19815 GCA_050185515.1 Reyranellaceae bacterium | reverse complement strand
GTCGAGTAGTAGGTGCCGTTGATCTCGATAGAGGTCAGCGCCCGCGACGCGTATTCCAGCTCGCGCTTGTGCGGCAAATCGTCGGGATAGAACACGCCGCGCCAGGGCTCGAAGGTCCAGCCGCCGACGCCGACATGGATCTTTCCGGGCAAATCAGCCTCCGTTCAACGCCGCGCCAGTTCCAGAACCGCCCTGCACCATTCAACCGGCGCCTCCTGCGGCAGATTGTGGCCGGCGACCGGAATGGTGCGGCGTTCATACTTGCCGCTGAACATCTTCGCATGACCGGCAGAGCTTTCCGGCGGCGCCACACCATCCCCTTCCCCGTGCAGGCAGATCGTCGGCACGCCGATCTTCGGCTGCGTCGCCAACTGCGCCTCGATGTCGAGCAAGGCCGGATCGCCCTCGGCATAGCCGTAGCGATGGCGATAGGACTGGATCACCACCGGCACGAAATCGGGATTGTCGAAGGACGCGGCGGACTTCGCATAGGTCGGCTCGTCGAACCGCCAGTTGGGCGACCACAGTTTCCACAGCAGCTTGCATATATCGTAGCGATTCGCCTCGAGCCCGGCCCGGCCGCGCTCTGTGTGGAAGTAATATTGATACCAGTAGCGACGCTCCTGCTCCGCCGTTCCCGGTTTCACGGATGCCGCGATGTCCTGAATGTTGTAGCCGCCGCCGGTCACCAGACCGATCACGCGCTGCGGCCACAAAGCGCTGACGATGCAGGCGGCGCGGCCGCCCCAGTCGTAGCCGGCCAGCACCGCCTGCTCGATCTTCAACGCGTGCATGAAATCGAGCAGGTCCTTGCCCAAAGCCGCCTGCTCGCCCGAGCGCGGCGTCGCCCCGGACAGAAAACGCGTCGGCCCGTAGCCGCGCAGATATGGCACCCAGACGCGACAGCCGACCGAGACCAGCGGCGCGATCGTGTCGTCGTAACAGCGCGGATCGTAGGGGAAGCCGTGCAACTGGATGACGGGCGTTCCGGTCTCGGGGCCATGCGACTCGCAGGCGATGTCGAGGACGGGGGTTCGGATGCGCAGAAGATTCATTTCAACGCATCGAGATTCAAGTCCAGCTTCGCGCCCATCCAGATGGCCCAGTCGCGGTGTTCGCGGACGACGTCGCCGGTGTTGGGATGGGTGAAGACGATCAGCTCGCCGCGATTGACCGCCAGAAACGACATGATCTCGGCGAAGTGCTCGGGCTGATAGGCGATCTGGTAGGAAAACATCGGGTGCGGCCCGACGGGGCGCTCGTGGAAGCGGCCCATTTCCATCTTGCCGGCGAAGCGTTCGACGATCCTCTCGCGCAGCGCCCAGGCCGCATCGCGCGTTTCGGGATCGAAATAGACGTGGGAGTGCCAGGACTCGATCGGCGGCGCTGCGCTCGTCATACTACTTCAACGCTCCCTCGATCGCCTTGACGAGCTCCGGCGCTTGCGGCGCCACCTTGCTGGGATACGCGCCCAACAATTCACCGTCTTTGCCAATCAGGTATTTGTGGAAGTTCCAGCGCGGCAGCTGGTCCTCGCCCAGCTCCTTGCCGATCCATTTGTACAGCGGATGGGCGTTGCCGCCGATGACGTGCTCCTTGGCCGTCATGGGAAAGCCGACGCCGAAGCTGGTTTCGCAGAAGCGCTTGATCTCCTTCTCGCTGCCGGGCTCCTGGGCGCCGAAATCGTTGCAGGGCACGCCCAGTACGACGAGGCCTTTGGGTCCGTACTGCTCGTGCAGTTTCTGCAGGCCGCCATATTGCGGGGTGAAGCCGCAGGCCGAGGCGACGTTGACCAGCAGCACCGCCTTGCCGGCATAATCCTTCATCGGCAGCTTGGCGCCGTCGATGCCGCGGAATTCGAAATCCTGTGCGCTCATATCATTCTCCGTCGCTGTCGTAGCGCTGCTCCAGCCAGGGATCGCCGACATTGTGGTAGCCGCGCACTTCCCAGAAGCCCGGCTTGTCGATGGCGACGAACTCGATGCGGCGCAGCCATTTGGCGCTCTTCCAGAAATAGAAACGCGGGATCACCACCCGCAGCGGCCCGCCATGCTCGCGGCCGATCTCCTCGCCCATCCAGTGGTCGGCCAGCAACACGTCGGCTTGCGCGAAGTGTTCGAGCGCCACGTTGGTGGTGTAGCCGTCGTAGGAATGGAACACGACATGGCGCGCGTCGGGCAGCGGCCTGACGCGCCCGATCAGTTCGAGGGCGGCGACCCCTTCCCAGTCGTTGTCGTAGCGCGACCAGGCGGTGACGCAATGGATATCGGAGCGGATGCGCACGCGCGGCAGGTCGGTGTACTCGCCCCAGCTCAGCGACAGCGGATTTTCGACCAGACCGTCGATGTCGAGCCGCCACGAGACCTTCGGAATATCGGGCTGCACGCCGAGATCGAGCACCGGCCAGGCGTCGGTCAGGCGCTGGCCAGGCGGCAGGCGCTGCGAAGGCGGCGCACTATGGCCGGTCAGCAGCCGGCCGTCCCTCGCCCATTGCTGCTTGGAGGCGATCAGCTTGTCCTTGATCCTGCCGAGCATGGTGGGTTTGTCGCTCATGCGCGGAGTTTGGCATGGGGAGCCTGCACGGTGAAGATGCCCCTCACCCTCCCACGGCTTCGCCGTGGGCCCCTCCCTCTCCCCGCTAAAGCGGGGCGAGGTGTAAAGGCGCGCCGCTCGCTGTTCGACACCTCTCCCCGTTTCACGGGGAGAGGGAGTAATTCAATCCCGATCCTTGCGCAGCAGGCGCTGCTTCTCGCGGTTCCAGTCGCGCTCCTTCTCGGTGGCGCGCTTGTCGTACTGTTTCTTGCCGGTGGCGAGGCCGAGCTCGACCTTGGCCTTGCCGCGCTTGTTGAAATAGATCTGCAGCGGCACGATGGTGACGCCCTTGCGCTGGATGGCGCCCAGCAGTTTCCCGATCTCGCGCTTGTGCAGCAGCAGCTTGCGCGGCCGCCGCGGCTCGTGATTGAAGCGATTGCCCTGGCCGTATTCGGGAATGTGCAGGTTGAACAGGAACAGCTCGCCCTTGCTCTCGCCGGCATGGGCATCGGTGATGTTGCTCTTGCCGGCGCGCAGGGATTTTACCTCGGTGCCGGTCAGCATGATGCCGGCCTCGAGCGTGTCCTCGATGAAGTAGTTGTAACGGGCCTTGCGGTTCTGGGCGACCGGAACCGTCTCGGCCGCCGCTGCGCGCGCCATGTCAGATCATCGCGTCAGTTGAGCAGGCCGGCGCCCGTCATGGCGCTGCGCACCGCCGCTTTCGCGCTGTCAGACAGCTCGGTGATCGGCAGGCGCACGCGGGCCTCGCACTTGCCCAGCAGCGAGGCGCCGTACTTGGCGCCGCCGGGGCTGGGCTCGAGGAACAGCGCCTCGTGCAGCGGCGCGACGCGATCGTGGATCTCGCGCGCCCTGTCGAACTTGCCCGCCAGGCAGGCGTTCTGGAACTCCGACATCAGGCGCGGCGCGACGTTGGCCGTCACGGAGATGCAGCCGACGCCGCCATGCGCCATCTGCGCCAGCGCCAGCCCGTCGTCTCCGGACAGTTGAACGAACTCCTTGCCAATCAGACGACGGTGCTTGGTAAAGCGCGTGACGTCGCCGGTCGCTTCCTTGACGCCGACCACGTTGGGCAGCTTCGCGATACGCGCCATGGTTTCGACGCTGATGTCGACCACCGAGCGCGGCGGAATGTTGTAGACGATGATCGGAATTTCGACCGCGTCGCTGATCGCCTTGTAGTGCTGGTAGAGGCCTTCCTGGCTAGGCTTGTTATAGTACGGCGTGACGACAAGAACGCCGTCGGCGCCGGCCTTCTTGGCGTGCTGCGTCAGGCTGATGGCCTCGGCCGTGGAATTCGATCCGGTGCCGGCGATCACCGGCACGCGCCCCTTGGCGACCTCGATGCACATCTCGACGACGCGGCGATGCTCGTCATGGCTCAGCGTCGGCGACTCGCCCGTGGTGCCGCAGGGAACCAGCCCGTGCGTGCCCTCGGCGATCTGCCAGTCCACGAAGGATTTGAACGCAGCCTCATCCACGCCGCCGTTGCGGAACGGGGTGATGAGCGCCACGATCGATCCCTTGAACATCGGTTTCTCCTCGGCGGTTCCGGCCGATCGCCGTCCGCATGATTTCGGCGGACCATAAAGGCTGGCGCGGCGGACGGCAAGTTGCGGCCGAGTACGGCGCGCCCGTCCACAGGGCCAAATTGGACGCGGCGAGCAAAAACGATTATCGTGTCCTCCTCCAAGGCGTTAATGGGATTACCTACAATGGCGTATCAGGCGCGGACCCCGTTCATCCAATGCCTGACCGGCGCAGCCCTGGCGGCGGGGCTGGCCCTCGCTCTCGGACCGCTGCCGGTCGGCGCGCAGCAGACGGCGCAGAAGCCCGCCGCCGCCAAACCGGCAAATCCCAACAACACATCCGCGACCACCGTCAAACCCAAGAAGCCCGCCGCCAAACCGGCCAAGCCGGCGGTGGCGCGCCCGCCGGTCAATGCCGCTCAGAGCAGCGTCTTCGCCACCGCGCTCGATCAGGCCGAGCGCGGGCAATGGGCCGAGGCGCGGATTTCGGCCCAAAGCGCGGGCCATCCGGTGGCGATCAAGTACATCGACTGGCTGAGCTACCGCGACGGCGGCATGCCGTTCAGTTTCAGGGAAGTGGCGCGCTTCGTCGCCGCAAATCCCGGCTGGCCGGGAATGACCCAGGTGCGGCGCGTCGCCGAGGACCGGCTCGGTATCGACGTGCCGCTGCAGGAGATTGCCGCCTTCTTCGCCGGCGGCGATGCGGTGACGCCAAACGGCGCCATCCGGCATGTCGAGGTGCTGTCGGCCACTGCCGGCCCGCAGGCGGCGCGCGACAAGGCGCGGCAGTACTGGACCGAGATGCAGTTCGACGACGCCTGGCAGCAGAACTATCTGGCGGCCATGGGCGGCATGCTGGGCCGGGCCGACCACGTGGCGCGGCTCGACCGGCTGCTATGGGACAACCGCATCGGCGAGGCGCGGCGCATGCTGCCGCTGATGGATGGCGATCGGCTGGCCTGGGCCGAGGCGCGCATCGCGCTGATCGAGCGGGCAGGCGATGCCGAGACGCGGCTGGCGCAGGTGCCGGCCGCGCTGCGCAAGGAATCCGGGCTGCTGTTCGATCAGGCCAAGTACCTGCGCCGCTCGGGACGCGACGGCGAGGCGCAGAACCTGCTGCTCGGCGCGCGGGCGGACGAGCGCAATCTCGACGCCTGGTGGATCGAGCGCGGCTATCACGCCCGCGAATTGCTGCAGATCGGCCGCCATCGCGAGGCCTACGACATCGCCCGCGCCCATGACGGGGTGCGCGGCTACGGATTTTCCGAACTCGAGTTCCTGTCGGGCTGGATCGCGCTGCGCTTCCTCAACAGGCCGGTCGAGGCGGCGCGCCATTTCCAGGCGCTGCATGCCGGGGTCAGCTATCCGATCTCGCTGGCGCGCGGCGCCTACTGGAGCGGGCGGGCGCTGGAGGCGGCCGGCAGCCCCGAGGCGCGCAAGTGGTATCGCGAGGCGGCGCAGTACGGCGACACGTATTACGGCCAGCTCGCCGCCAAGAAGCTGGGCGATCGCCAGCTCAACCTGCCGACCGATCCGCCGGCCACGGCGGCGCAGCGCCAGGCGTTCGAGAACAACGAAATCGTGATCCTGACCCGCATGCTGGCGGCGATCGGCGAGGAACGCCGGGCGCGCCAGTTCATGGTGCGGCTGGCGATCGACGGCAGCGCGGCGGAGCGGCGGCTGGCCGGCGAACTGATGCTGCAGCTCAACCGGCCCGACATCGGCCTGCAGGTGGCGAAGAAATCGGTCGAGGGCGGCACCTTGCTGCACGAAGCCTCGTTCCCCAACGTCCGCATCGACGGCGCCCTGCCGGTCGAGCGGGCGGTGGCGCTGGGCCTGGCGCGGCAGGAGAGCCAGTTCGACAACCGCGCGCAGTCCTCGGCCGGGGCGCTGGGGCTGATGCAGCTGATGCCGGCGACGGCGCAGAAGGTCGCCAAGTCGCTGGGCCAGCCCTACGTGAAGGCGCGGCTGACCAGCGACGCCGGCTACAACGCCCAGCTGGGCAGCGCCTATCTCGCCGAGATGCTCGACCGCTTCGGCGCGCTGGAGCTGGCGCTGGCGGCCTACAATGCCGGGCCGCACCGGGTGTCGCGCTGGCTCGACGAAAACGGCGATCCGCGCGGCCAGAACGTCGACATGATCGACTGGGTCGAGTTGATCCCGTTCCGCGAGACGCGCAACTACGTGCAGCGCGTCATGGAAGGCATCAACGTCTATCGCCAGATCGAGGCCGGCCCGCCCCGCCGCACCGTGTCGCCAGCCATGCGATAGGCGCGCATGGCCGCCGCCGGCGGCCGATTGACAGGATGCGAACCCCACCCGATCCTGCGCCGTCCTCTGCAACGGCGCGGGTGAACGAGCGATGAACAACGCCAGACTGCACGGCATCGAGGCCTGCGTGTTCGACGCCTACGGCACGCTGTTCGACGTCAACGCCGCCGTCGCCCGCTGCCGCGACCAGATCGGGCCGCAGGCCGACCGGCTGTCCGAGACCTGGCGCCAGAAGCAGCTGCAGTATTCCTGGCTGCGCAGCCTGATGGATCGCTACGTCGACTTCTGGCAGATCACCGGCCAGGCGCTGGACTTCGCCATGGAGGCGGTCGGTCTCGACGATCCGGTGCTGCGGGCGCGGCTGATGGACCTCTACGAGACGCTCGACGCCTACGACGACGCCGCCCCCTGCCTCGAGCGCCTGCGCAAGGCGGGGCTGAAGACGGCGATCCTGTCGAACGGCAGCAAGGCCATGCTGGCCTCGGCGGTCGAGAGCGCGCGGCTGGGACCGCTGCTCGATGCGGTGCTGAGCGTCGAGGAGATCGGCGTGTTCAAGCCCTATGCGCCGGTTTACCGGCTGGTCGGCGACCGGCTGAACGTGCCCGCGCCCGCGGTGTGCTTCGTCTCGTCCAACGGCTGGGACGCGCATGCCGCGGCCGATTACGGCTTCCAGGTCGCCTGGGCCAACCGCTCCGGCCAGCCGCCGGAGCGCCTGCCCGGCCGGCTCGCGGCCGAAATGCGCGGACTTTCCGAACTGCCGGCGCTGCTCGGCCTCTGAACTTTTTCCGGATACCACCATGAGCCTCGACCTGCCCGATTTCGCCGACGTCGCCGCGGCGCACGCGCGCATCCGCCCGCTGGCCTGGCGCACGCCGCTGCTGGAGAACGAAAGGATCAACCGCGCGCTGGGCGGGCGGCTGCTGATCAAGGCAGAGGTGCTGCAGCGCACCGGCTCGTTCAAGTTCCGCGGCGCGTTGAACTTCATTCTGCAGCTCGACGCCGAGCAGAAGAAGCGCGGCATCGTCGCCTGGTCGTCGGGCAATCACGCGCAGGGCGCGGCCGAGGCGGCGCGGCTGATCGGCGTGCCGGCGGTCATCGTCATGCCCGACGACGCGCCGGCGCTGAAGATCGCCAACACGCGCGACTCGGGCGCCGAGGTGGTGCTCTACGACCGGGTCAAGGGCAGCCGCGAGGAGATCGCCGAGCGGCTCGCGAGCGAGCGCGGCGCGGTCAAGATGCCGCCCTTCGACCATCCCTGGATCGTCGCCGGCCAGGGCACGGTCGGCATGGAGATTTGCGAGGCGACGGCCGGGCTGGCGCTCGACGAGGTGATCGCGCCCTGCTCCGGCGGCGGACTGGCGACCGGCATCGCGCTGGCGCTTGGCGCGCTGTCGCCGCAAACGCGCATGCACACGGCCGAGCCGGCAGGTTTCGACGACATGGCGCGCTCGCTGCAGAGCGGCCGGCGCGAGAGCAATCAGGCCATGGCCGGCTCGATCTGCGATGCGCTGATGGCCCCGACGCCGGGCGAGATCACCTTCGCCATCGCCCGCCAGCGCATCGCCTCGGGCCTGGCCGTCAGCGACGAGGAAGCCCTGAAGGCGATGGAGGTTGCCTGGCGGGAATACAAGATCACGGTCGAGCCGGGCGGCGCGGTGGCGCTGGCGGCGATCCTGACCGGCCGACTGCCGATCAAGGGCAGGACGGCGGTGGCGGTCTGCTCCGGCGGCAATGCGGATTCGGCGGTGTTCGCCCGCGCCCTGGCCGGCGGCAAATGAAAACGGCGCCGGGAACCGGCGCCGCTGTCGAAGTCCTGGGAAAATCGGTCTAGACGGCCATCGGCCTTGGCTCGCCGGCGGCGCCGTTCAGCTTGTCGGCCTCGACCGGGCGCGGGCCGCTGGCGGCGGCCGGCTGGCCGGCCTTGGACAGCTTGCGGCAATTGCCCTCGAAATGCGCGCCGGCCTCGATCGCCAGCGTCTCCTGGAAGATGTCGCCGTCGATGCGCGCGGTCTTGCCGAGGATGACGGTGCGGGCGCGGATCGTGCCCTCGATGCGGCCGTGTACCGTGACGCTCTCGGCCACGACCTCGCCCTTGACCTCGGCCGACTGGCCGATGGTGACGATGGTGGTGCGGATGTCGCCATCGACGGCGCCGTCGATCTGGATGTCGCCTTCGCTCACCAGATTGCCCACGACGTGCAGGCTGGAACTGATGATCGATGGAACGGTGGACTTGTTGGGCGATGCGGATGAGGCCATCGGCTTCTCCATCGTCTTGGGGGCGGGCTGAGGCTTGCTACTGGTGGTTTTTGAGAACATAGCGACCTGCCTTGATGAATTTCATCGGATTGACCGGCTGGTTGTCCACCCGGATCTCGTAATGGACATGCACGCCGGTGCTGCGCCCGGTGCTGCCCATCGTACCGATCTTCTCGCCGGCTGCCACCACCTGACCTTCCTCGACGACGATCTTCTGCAGATGGCCGTAGCGGGTGGTCACCCCCATTCCATGGTCGATCTCGACCAGCTTGCCGTAGAAACCGAGCCGCTCGGCGAAGATCACCTTGCCGGGCGCGGTGGCGGCGATCGCCTGCCCCGACTGGCCGGACAGGTCGATGCCGTAATGCATCGCGGCCGAGCCGTTGATCGGATCGCGCCGCAGGCCGAAACCGCTGCTGATCGTATAGGTCTCCGCCGGCACGGTCAGCGGCAGCGTACGCAGCAATCTCTGCAGGCCTTCGAGACGATCGATATGCGCATCGAGAATGGCGGCCGTGAAGCTGACCGGTTCGGGGATCGAATCGAGTTCGCGCGGCCCCAGCGCCGGAATGAACGGACCGCCCTGGCCGATGCGCGGCGCGCCGGACCTGGTCAACAGCGTATCGGCGTCAAGCCCGGTCATAGCGACCACGCGCTCCGCCTCGGCGATATCGCCTAAGGTGCGCTGGCCCAGCCGGCCCAGCACCTCGGCCTGCGCCACCTGCATCTGCTTGAGGCGCGCCTCGAGCATGACGTTGCGCGCTTCAAGCGACTGGCGCTCGCCGGCGATGCGGGTGCGCTGTGCGACGACCGAATCAAGCACGGTTTCGATGGCGGAGAGATTGCGCTTGAGCGCGCTGTTGTGGTCCCGCACGGAAGCGAGCTGGGCCTCGCGCTCTTCCAGCGCGCGCGCAATGTCGACGAACTTGGTTTCAGCGTCGGTCAGGCTGAGCTTGAGCGTGCGATAGGCTGTGACCGCCTGTTCGATCTCCACGTTCTTCTCGCCCAGGCGGTGGTCGAAAACGACGTACGACACCGATGCGTACAAAGCCCAGCCCGCGAACAGGGCGACGCCTGCCAAGGCCATGATCTGCCGACGATGAGATATCTGGAGGTAGGCGACCTGCCCATTGGCGCGAACGATGATTTCGCGATCAGGGAAGCGGTGCCGCGCCGCCTCTTTCAGGCGCGCAAACAGCCCCGCTTTTCCCCCCTCGTCGAACATCAGATCACAACCTCAAGCCTTCCCGTCGGGGCGTCGCGGCAAAAACAAACGGGCCGGCGCAGGGCGCTACGCTCTTTACGCGGGCCGCGTCAGTTCAGACACGCTCAAATTTTTCTGGTCTCGCCGACGCCGTTTCCTCAAGGAAAACCGCAGGCGCTGCCGAAACCGTCCCAGTCCCCACAGAAAACTTAACCACCGAAAATCGGTGAGGCAAGCATTGATTCGGACCGGAATGATTTATCGCGGCAATTGAGCAAGCCCTGCCTTATTCAATCGCGATAATTCAGCGTACGCCGCCGCCGTATTGCGGTCCGGTCTTGTCCTCTGGCGACCAGCCGGCACGCCAGATTTCGCCGGACACGACATGCGCGGGACGGCCATTGTCCTCGAACCAGGAATCTATGGCCCATTCCCGGCCACTGGCGTTTTCCACCACGATCGCCGTGGTATGCGGCCAGCCGTTCAGGAAATTGCCACGCCAGCGCCGCCCAACAGGCGTATGGAATCGAAGCAGCCCGTCGCGATGCATCATCATCAGATACTGGGTCGTGTTGATCGCCTCGTCCTCGCAATCGAGCTGGCCCTTGCCACGACCCAGCCCGCTGAACGTGCCGCCCACATCGCGTCCCGTGTTGGCTTGCGGCGCCACCAGAGTCTCCAGAAGCGCGGTCGCCTGCGCGATGCGCTCGCGCTCCGCCGCGGCATCCGGAGCCGGCGGCGACATCAGGGCACGAACCTGGCCCCATTGCGCCGTGGCAAGCGAAACGGCTGTCCGCGTCTGGCAGCCATGGCCGTGGCAAACGACAAACGCCGCGGGCTGCGGCTCTGGCAGGGAGAACTGGCTGCGAATTTCCGCGATCGATTCGACCGGGCGCTGCGCCGGATCGCAGGCGGCGAGCGCCAGCAAAGCCAGCAGGCAGAACCTCTTTGCCGCCTGTTGCGGCATGCGAACTTCCATCGTCGTGTCCTGAAGCGTGCTGCCTGTTCGTGGCGGGCGGATTGATCGGCCGCTCCGCCTGGCGCATCATGCCTGCAATCAACAATGAAGCCGAGGGGGGAATAGCCGTGGGCCGCAAGATCCTGTTCATCACCACGGACCAGCAGCGCTACGACGCGCTGGGCTGCAATGGCGGCAAGGTGGCGCGCACGCCCATGGTCGACGCCTGGGCCCGCGAAGGCATCGTCTACGACCGCGCCCATTGCCAGTCGGTGGTGTGCATGCCGGCGCGCTCCACCATGATCACCGGGCAGCATGTGCGCAGCCACGGGGTATGGATGAACGGCGTGCCGCTTCCCGCCGATGCGCCCTCGGTTGCCGCGCTGCTCAAGGAAAAGGCGGGATATCGCACGGCCCTGATAGGCAAGGCGCATTTCGAACCGTTCATCGACCGCAAGTTCGAGTTCTACGAGAACCGCATGGCGCAGATGGGCGAATTCGGCCCGCATCGCGGTTTCGACCACATGGAGCTGGCCGGGCACGTCGCCAGGGGATTTCTGCACTATTCGAAGTGGATGGCGGAGAACCATCCCGACGAGATCGGGAATTTCTACCAGCTCATCTCGATGAACCTGGAACAGAACTGCCATGGCGGCGGCGATACCGGCGCCGTGCAGGTCAAGCACAACCCGATCCCGCGCGAGCACTACCACACGGACTGGGTGGCAGCGCGTGCCAAGGCCTGGCTCGACAGCCTGCCGGATGACGCCGACTTCTTCCTCTGGGTCAGCTTTCCCGATCCGCACCATCCCTGGGATCCTCCCAAATCCGAGATCAGCCGCCACAATTGGCGCGACCTTGAGCTCCCGGATTCGTGTCCTTCCAGTGCCGAGCAGGTCCGCGAGATCCTGGGCGACCGTCCGCGCCACTGGCTGGACTGGTACGAGGGCCGGATGGTGACGAATTTCGAGGCGCCTCCGGATTTCGTGCCCGCCAGCGTCAGCCGCGACCAGTTGCGCGAGATTCACGCCCTGATCCATGTCGAGAACGAACTGGTCGACGAAGCCTGCGCCAGCGTCTGGCGGAAGATCGAGGCGCGCGGCTGGGCCGACGATACAGACGTGATCTTCACCACCGATCACGGCGAGCTTCAGGGCGATTTCGGGCTGCTGTTCAAGGGGCCGTACCACGTCGACGCGCTGATGCGGCTGCCGATGATCTGGCGCCCGGCGCGCTCGCAGAATGCCGCGCCCGCCCGGGTCGCCCATCCGGTCGGCCAGGTGGACCTGGCGCCGACGTTCTGTCGTATCGCCGGTATCGACGTGCCAGACTGGATGCAGGGAAAATCGCTGCCGCTGACGTCTCGCGAGGCCGACGCCCAGAAGCGCGAGCGGGTGCTGACGGAGTGGGACAGCGAATTCAAAGGCATCTCCGTCCACCTGCGGACCATCTATCGCGATGGGTTCGTCTGCACCGTCTATGAGAAGAGCACGCTGTACGATGGCGACGAGGGCGAGCTCTACGACCTGCGCAACGATCCCCTGCAGTGGCGAAATCTGTGGAACGAACCGAAACATCGGCGGCTTCGCGCCGAGCTGGTGGCCGATCTGCACGCCAGCCTGCCGCCAGCGCGCCAGCCCAGGCTCGAAGCCGTGGCCAGCGTCTGACCTGACGGGTCAGAAATACGCGATCAGGCGCCCGCTGGCGGCCACGACCGGCCATATCAGCAACGACGTCGCCGCCAGCAGTCGGGCAAAGGGGGGCACGGAGTAGTTCTCCCAGTCGCGCCAGTTACGCATCGCGAACAACTCGAACACGATGGCGTTGACGATGCCGGCCATAACCAGAACCATCTTGAGCTGGAACACCGGATTGACCGCGTAGGCCGTGGCCTCGGCGGCGAACAGCATGAAGCCGCTGATCAGCATAACCAGCAGGCCCAGAACCGACCACGGCAGCAGATGCTGCACCAGCGGTCGCAGGGGAATGCGACGCGACAGGCCCATGAGCCGCAGATCGAGCATCAGGATCGGGCCGACCAGGAGCACGAGGCCGAGAATGTGGGCGACATTGGCGAAGGGATAAAGCAGCGACGAGGAGCGCATGGCGTAACCGATCGCCCCCTGCTCGAGGGCGGCGAACAGCTCCATCAGCGTCGAACCGGCCGCGTCCATAGCTCCCCCAGTTGCGGCCGCCGTTCAGCGCAGCTCGACCGTCTTGCCGTCGACCGTGATTCGTTCGGCGCGCATCTCGCCTTCATGAGCGGTGCTGGCATAGCCAACGACGGTCACCACCATGCCGCTCTTCAGCAATCCGTCCGGGATGCCGCGATTCTCCATGCGGAACGGTGGCGCCAGCACGCATTCCCATTTCTTGCCATCGACCGTCAGCGTGACGAGGCAATGGGGATTGGCGTATTTCAGCGTTTCGATCGGCCCGGTCAGGGTGATGGTCTTCGAAGCATCGTAGCTGCCCCAGCCGTGATGGGCCCGTGCCGGGCCAAGGAGGGCGGCAAGGCCCGCCCCCGCTCCCGCCGAAAGCAGGACAGAGCGCCTCGTCAGCCGGGATGTCGCGTCGCGCATGGCATCCTCCCGCAACTATAGTTGCCAGACGCTACGCCGCGATTGGGACAATCGCAAGGCAGGCACCGTTCAAATTGCGGTCAGCGTCCGGAATCGGACAAGGAGACGACCGGCGTCGACGCGCCGATAACCAGCCGCTCGCGGCCGAACCATAGCGGCGAGCGTCGTAGATCGATGAATCGGGCCTCGTCCTCGATCAGTTCGCGACCGGCCGCCGATGCCGCCTTGTCGCGCAGGCTGGCCTCCAGATCGGCCTGCGAAGCGAACCACAGTTCGGCGACGCCATCGAAGGGCTCTGGGGCGCCCCGGGCCTTCATCATCGGCGCCGACAGCGCCGTCTGCTGCGGCACAAGCTGGATGTATCGCATGACGCGCAAGGCGGCGGCATGCCGGCGCACCAGCGGCGCGTGCTTCTCGTACCAGTAGTCGAGGAACTGGGCCTGGGTAAGCGACGGCAGGCGGCGCAGGCAGAAGGTGATCTTGATCGCCTCGCTCATATCGCCACCTCACAGCCAGGACGAGATTTCAGACAGCAGCTTCTTGAGGCCGCCATGCCGCGGCACCTGGCAATTTTCCGCCGGGTAGCCAACGACAAGAAGAATATACGGTTTCTCGTTTTCCGGCCGGCCGCAGATCTCGTTGAGAAAACCCATCGGGCTGGGCGTGTGGGTCAGGGTCGCAAGCCCGGCATGATGCAGAGCGGCGATCAGGAATCCCGTGGCGATGCCGACCGATTCGGGAACGTAGTAATGCTTCACCTTGCGGCCGTCACCCCGCACGCCGTAGCGCTGGCCGAAAATGGCGATCAGCAGCGGCGCCGTCTCGAGAAACGGCTTGTCGGCGTCTGTGCCGAGCGGGGCCAGCGCCTCCAGCCACTCGGCCGATGCCCGCCCGTTGTAGAACTCCCGCTCCTCGATCTCGGCCGCGTAACGGATTCGTTTCTTGCGGACCGGATCGGCGATCACCGCGAAATGCCATGGCTGCTGGTTGGCGCCGGAAGGGGCGGTGCCGGCCGCAAGCAGGCAGGATTCGATCGCCGCGCGCGGCACGGGCCGATCGGAAAAGTCGCGCACGGTGCGGCGACGGCGGATCTCGGCGTGAAAGTCCGCGGCACGTTCGACCATCTCGGCCTCCGGCCAGGTGCGGAATCCGGTCAGCGGTTCCATGATCGGCTGGTTGGTCATGCGATCACCATCGAAAACGAAAAAGGCCGCGCTGCCGGAACAGGCTGCGCGGCCCTGCCAAAGGAAATCGGCTCAGCGCAGCGAGGCGTTGAGCTTGTCGAGCGCCTTGGAACCCGGCACCAGGTCGGGTGTGTTCAGCGCGTTGAGAGGCCGGGCGATGGTGTTCATGCGCGCATGCAGGTCGTCGGCTTCTTCGCCGGCATCGAGATAGAGCAGACCGGTGACGATTTCGCCCGCCGCGCGACGCTCCTCGAGATAGCCCATGACGTTGCGCCGGTCGGTGGGATCGTAGTCCTCCGCCGTCTTGCGCAGGCGCAGCCACGAGCCGTCATGCTGCTGCACCTCCGTCACCGTGCCTGGTGCGTACTCGGTCGTGATCTCGGGCCGGCCGGTGATGAAGTCGAGACGGTTCACCGCGTCGTTGTGGGCGCGCACGTAGTCGAAGCTCTTGGTCGAGCCGACATGATTGTTAAAAGCGACGCAGGGCGAGATGCAATCGATGAAGGCGGCGCCAGGATGGGAGATGGCGGCCTTGATCAGCGGCACCAGCTGCTGCTTGTCGCCGGAGAACGAGCGCGCCACGAAGGTGGCGCCCATCTGGATCGCCAGCGAAACCATGTCGATGGCCTCGTCGGAGTTGACGGCGCCCTTCTTGCTCTTCGAGCCCTTGTCGGCGGTGGCGGAGAACTGGCCCTTGGTCAGGCCGTAGACGCC
>JBFWZG010000057.1:0-4464 GCA_050185515.1 Reyranellaceae bacterium | reverse complement strand
TGGCGCCCATCTGGATCGCCAGCGAAACCATGTCGATGGCCTCGTCGGAGTTGACGGCGCCCTTCTTGCTCTTCGAGCCCTTGTCGGCGGTGGCGGAGAACTGGCCCTTGGTCAGGCCGTAGACGCCATTGTTCTCCACCATATAGAGCATGTTGACGTTGCGGCGCATGACGTGCGCGAACTGGCCGATGCCGATCGAGGCGGAATCGCCGTCGCCCGAGACGCCGACGTAGATCAGGTCGCGATTGGCGAGGTTGGCGCCGGTCAGCACCGACGGCATGCGGCCGTGCACCGAGTTGAAGCCATGGCTGGCGCCGAGGAAATAGTCCGGCGTCTTGGACGAGCAGCCGATGCCCGACAGCTTGGCGATGCGGTGCGGCGGCAGCGCCAGATCGTAGATCGCCTGGACGATGGCGGCGCTGATCGAATCGTGGCCGCAGCCGGCGCACAAGGTCGACACCGACCCTTCGTAGTCGCGGCGAGTGTAGCCCAGCGCGTTGGCGACCAGCTTGGGATGGTGCAGCTTGGGCTTGGCGAGATAGGTCATGACGCAACCTTTCGGCTGGGCGCGGCGAGCGCGCCCTGATGCTTGGCGATCGCCTGGGTGATGAAGCGGGCGGTGATCGGGGTGCCGTCGAAATGCAGCACCGGGATCAGCTTCGATCCTTCGACGTGGTTCTCGGTCATCAGCAGGGTGCGCAGCTGAGCGTCGCGGTTCTGCTCGACGACGTAGACGCGGTCATGGGCGGCGATGAAGTCGTCGACCTCCTTGCCGAACGGGAAGCCGCGCACGCGCATGGCGTCGAGCGCGATGCCCTGCTCAGCCAGCAGTTCGAGCGCTTCGACCATCGAGCCGGCGGTCGAGCCGAAATACAGCACGGCGTTCCGCGTCGCGGCGGCCGACTTGCGTATCTCGGGCGCCGGCACCAGCGTCTTGGCGGTCTCGAACTTCTTCAGCAGCCGCTCGACGTTGTCGACATAGACAGAACCCTCCTCGGAATAGCGCGCGTACTGGTTACGCGTCGTGCCGCGGGTGAAGAAGGCGCCGCGGGTCGGGTGCGTGCCCGGGTAGGTGCGGTAGGGAATGCCGTCGCCGTCGACGTCGAGGTAGCGGCCGAAATTCTTGCCGGCCTCGAGTTCCTCGGCGGTCATGACCTTGCCGCGATCGAGCATGCGCGCATCGTCCCACTTGAACGGCGCGGTCAGCCGGTCGTTCATGCCGATGTCGAGATCGGTCATCAGGAACACCGGCGTTTGCAGCCGGTCCGCCAGATCGAAGCACTGGGCGCTCATCTCGAAGCACTCGGTGGGATCCTGCGGGAACAGCAGCACGTGCTTGGTGTCGCCGTGCGAGGCGTAGGCGCAGGCAAGGATGTCGGCCTGCTGCGTGCGCGTCGGCATGCCCGTCGACGGACCGCCGCGCTGCACGTTCATGATCACGGCCGGGATCTCGGCGAAATAGGCAAGGCCGATGAACTCGGTCATCAGCGACACGCCCGGCCCGGAGGTGGCGGTGAAGGACCGCGCGCCGTTCCAGGCGGCGCCGATCACCATGCCGATCGAGGCGATCTCGTCCTCGGCCTGGACGATGGCGTAGCGCGTCTGCTTGGTCTCGGGATCCTCGCGGAACCGCTTGCACCAGCGCTGGAAGGCTTCGGCCAGCGACGAGGACGGCGTGATCGGATACCAGGCGCAGACCGTGGCGCCGCCATAGACGGCGCCCAGTCCGGCGGCGGTGTTGCCGTCGACGAAGATGCGGTCGCCGACATTGTCGGCGCGGCGCACGCGCAGGCCGATCGGGCATTTCAGGTTGCGCAGCGTCCATTCGCGGCCGAGATGCAGGGCATGGATGTTGGCCTTGACCAGCTTCTCGTTGGCGCGGAACTGCTCGCCCAGCAGCTTCTCGATCTCGGCCACGTCCATGTCGAGCAGCGCCGACAGCGAACCGAGATAGATGATGTTCTTGAAAAGCTGGCGCTGGCGCGAATCGGTGTATTCGGCGTTGGTGATCTCGGTCAGCGGCACGCCGATGACGTTGATGTCGCTCCGGAACTTCGAAGGCGGCAGCGGCTTGGTCGAGTCGTAGAACAGATAGCCGCCCGGCTCGATGCCGGCGACGTCCTTGTCCCAGGTCTGGGGGTTCATCGCCACCATCAGATCGGTGCCGCCGCGGCAGCCCAGATGGCCGGCCTCGGTGATGCGCACCTCGTACCAGGTCGGCAGGCCCTGGATGTTGGACGGAAATATGTTGCGCGGGCTGACGGGGATGCCCATGCGCAGGATCGATTTCGCGAACAGCGTGTTGGCGCTGGCCGAGCCCGAGCCGTTGACGTTGGCGAAACGGACGACGAAATCGTTGACGGCTTCTAGTGGCTGCGGCATGCGGCACCGGCTTTGGTGGTCTCGAGCAGGAATTTCTGCATGTCCCACGCTCCGGTGGGACAGCGTTCGGCGCACAGCCCGCAATGCAGGCAGACGTCCTCGTCCTTGGCCATGATGCGGCCGGTCTTCAGCCCGTCCTGCACGTAGAGCGCCTGGGTCGGGTTGATCGCCGGCGCGCTCAGGCGCTGGCGAACCTCGGCCTCCGGGCCGTCGGCGGTGAAGGTGATGCAGTCGACGGGGCAGATGTCGACGCAGGCGTCGCACTCGATGCAGAGCTTGGCGGTGAACACCGTCTGCACGTCGCAGTTAAGGCAGCGCTGCGCCTCGGCGAAGCCCAGCTTGGGATCGAAGCCGAGCTCGACCTCGATCTTGATGTTCTTGAGCGCGACGTCCTTCTCCTTGAGGGGCACCTTGTAGCGCAGATCGTTGGAGATCTCGTTGTCGTAGCTCCACTCGTGGATGCCCATCTTCTGGCTGGCCAACGTGACCATCGGCGGCGGCCGGTCGGCGACGTTCTCGGCATTGCAGAACTTGTCGATCGACACGGCGGCCTCGTGCCCGTGCGCCACCGCCCAGATGATGTTCTTGGGCCCAAAGGCCGAATCGCCGCCGAAGAAGACCTTCGGGTTGGTCGACTGGAAGGTCACCGGATCGACCACCGGCATGCCCCATTTGTCGAACTCCAGCCCGGCGTCCTTTTCGATCCAGGGGAAGCTGTTCTCCTGGCCGATCGCCACCAGGACGTCGTCGCAGGGAATGGTCACGTCCGGCTCACCGGCCGGCACCAGGCTGCGCCGGCCCTTCGCGTCGTACTCGGCCTTGACCTTCTCGAACACCATGCCGGTCAGCTTGCCGCCCTCGTGCAGCACTTCCTTGGGCACGAGGTAGTTGAGGATCGGAATACCCTCGTGCATGGCGTCTTCCTTCTCCCACGGAGACGCTTTCATTTCCTCGAAGCCTGAGCGCACCACGACGGTGACTTCCTCTCCGCCCAGGCGCTTGGACGAGCGGCAGCAATCCATGGCGGTGTTGCCGCCGCCCAGCACGATGACGCGCTTGCCGATCCTGTCGGTATGGCCGAACGACACCGAAGCCAGCCAGTCGATGCCGATATGGATGTTCTTCGCCGCTTCCTCGCGGCCGGGCACGTCGAGGTCGCGACCGCGCGGCGCGCCGGTGCCGACGAACACCGCGTCGTAGCCTTCGGCGAGCACAGACTTCAGACTATCGACGCGGTTGCCGTAGCGGGTCTCGATGTTGCCGATGCCGGTGATGTAGCCGACTTCCTCGTCGATGACCGATTCGGGCAGGCGGAACTTCGGGATCTGGGTGCGGATCATGCCGCCGCCCTGCTTGTCCTGGTCGTAGATGACGATGTCGTAGCCGAGCGGCGCAAGATCGCGGGCGACGGTCAGCGAGGCGGGTCCGGCGCCGATCAACGCCACGCGCTTGCCATTACGCTGCGCCGGCGCGCTGGGGAGGCGATGCTTGATGTCGTCCTTGTAGTCGGCGGCGACGCGCTTGAGGCGGCAGATCGCCACCGGCTCCTCCTCGACCCGGCCGCGCCGACAGGCCGGCTCGCAGGGCCGGTCGCAGGTTCGTCCGAGGATGCCGGGAAAGACGTTGGACCACCAGTTGACCATGTATGCGTCGCTGTAGCGACCCGACGAAATCAACCTGATGTACTCGGGAACGGGCGTGTGGGCCGGACAGGCCCACTGGCAATCGACAACCTTGTGGAAATAATCCGGGTTGCCGACATTTGTCGGTTGCAACTCTAATTCCTCCTAGCGGCCGCAGGTCTTTTCCACGGAACCGCGGCTCTTGGCGCGGCACGCCTGCTGCTTCTCTCCCAGAAGGTCAATCTATCCTGATTAAACGTTTGGCGTAAGTGGGTTCCGCATACCGCTACGCGGAAAAACCCTTCGGCGCCAAGGGCTAAAGCCGGACAACGGAACCCATTTCCTCGTCCGTCGCGGGAATGGCGGCAAGCGCTCCCAAGGGAATCGGCCTCACCGGCGGCCGCGATCGGAAATGCCCGATCTCGGCAGGCGGTCGACCGAGCGCTGCCGCCAGAGCTTC
>JBFWZG010000056.1:10140-19895 GCA_050185515.1 Reyranellaceae bacterium | reverse complement strand
CAGCCGGCCGCGATGCAGCCGACCGCCCGTGGTCCCAGCCTGTTCCAGCGCATGACCGGCGCCGCCCGCCGCGAGGCGACGGCGCTGGCCCAGCCGTTGGCGCAGCCCGAGCCGATGCCGGCGCCGCAGCCTGTGGCGACGCCGGTCGCCCCGCCGGCCCCGGCCGCTGCCGCGCCGGCGGAGACCCCGCGCCCGGCCGAACCCAAGATGCGCGCCCGCCAGCCGACCCTTGGCGGGCTCGATCCCACCGATCGTCTGAACTCGGCGCGGGCGGAAGAGGACATGCTGGACATTCCGGCCTTCCTGCGCCGGCAGGCCAACTAGAGGGCGGCCTCCCTCCCGGCTAAGCCCTTGACGGGCCGCGTCTTTCCGACGCGGCCCGTTTTCTTTTGATGGCCATCCGGCGCGTTGCGCGCGGCTACCGGAGGCAGCGAACGCCATGCTATAAACCCCGGCACCAGATGCCGTTTTCCGGGAGTTGGATCAGTTCATGGCCGTAACGTCGTATTTGTCCCGTCTCGCCATCGCCGCGGCCTGCCTTGTTCTGGTCGCTTGCGGTTCCGACGAGGAGGACAGGCCCTATGTCGAGGCGCCGGTCGAGACGCTCTACAACGATGCGCTGAACGAGCTCAGCGCCGGGGACTACGTGCCGGCGGCCAAGAGCTTCGAGGAAGTCGAACGCCAGCATCCCTATTCGGTATGGGCCACCAAGGCGCAGCTGATGGCGGCGTTCTCCTACTACCAGGCGAACAAGTACGAGGACGCGCTGGTGGCCATCGACCGGTTCATCCAGCTCCATCCGGGCAATCGCGACATCGCCTACGCCTTCTATCTGCGGGCCCTGTGCTACTACGAGCAGATCTCCGACGTCGCGCGCGACCAGCGCATGACGGAACTGGCGCTGCAGGCACTGCGCGAGGTCACCACGCGCTTTCCCGAATCGCGCTACGCCCGCGACTCGCTGCTGAAGATCGACCTGACCGTCGACCATCTGGCGGGCAAGGAGATGGAAATCGGCCGCTACTACCAGAAGCGCGGCCAGTACGTCGCGGCCATCAACCGCTATCGCACGGTGATCGAGAAGTTCCAGACCACCAGCCACGTGCCCGAGGCGCTGCATCGGCTCACCGAATCCTACCTGGCGCTGGGCGTGCAGCCCGAGGCGCAGATGGCGGCGGCGGTGCTCGGTCACAATTTCCCGGGCAGCGACTGGTACGCCGAGACCTGGTACCTGCTCGAAGGCGAGGATCTGCGCCCGGCGCGGCGCGAGGAGTCCTGGCTGCGCCAGTTCTGGAGCACTCTTTTCTGAGCCCTATGCTGGTCGAGCTTTCGATCCGCGACGTCGTTCTCATCGAACGGCTTGACCTCAAATTCGCCGACGTCAGGCGGCGTTCCGGCAATCTGGCGGCATTGACGGGCGAAACAGGCGCCGGCAAGTCGATCCTTCTCGATGCGCTCGGCCTGGCGCTGGGCAGCCGCGGCGATAGCGGCCTGGTGCGCCACGGTGCCGCCCAGGCCAGCGTTTCCGCCGCCTTCGAAATCGATGGCGCGCATCCTGCATCCGCGCTGCTCGCCGAGCATGGTCTCGATTCGGGCGACGGCGTGCTGCTGCTGCGCCGGATCCTGGGCGGCGACGGGCGCGGTCGCGCCTTCGTCAACGACCAGCCGGTGTCGGTCAGCCTGCTGCGGCAGATCGGCGATCTGCTGGTCGAAGTCCAGGGCCAGTTCGAGCAGCACGGGCTGCTCAATCCATCTCGCCATCGCGGCGTGCTCGACGAATTCGCCCGGCTCGACGCGCCTGGCGCGAAGCTGGCCGCCGCCTGGCGCGACTGGCAGGCGGCGGCGGAGGCTCATGGCAGGGCCGAGGCGGATCTGGCCGCGGCCCGCGCCGAGCAGGATTTCCTGCGTCATGCGGTCGACGAACTGGCCCGTCTCGATCCGCACGACAACGAGGAAGCCGATCTCGGCGAGGAAAGGTTGCTGCTGCGCCACGGCGCGGCGCTGGCCGAGGCGCTGGCGAATGCGGCTAAGGAGCTCGAGGCCGGCAAGGGCGCCGCGGGGGCGCTGCGCGCCGCGCAACGGCTGCTCGAGCGCAACGCCGACAAGGCGGCCGGACGATTCGACCAGGCCCTGGCGGCGCTGGAACGCGCCGCCGTTGAGGCCGCCGAGGCCGAGGCGCAGGTCGAGGAACTGGGCCGCACGCTCAATGCCGATCCCGGGCGGCTGGAGAAGGTCGAGGAGCGGCTGTTCTCGCTGCGGGCGGTGGCACGCAAGCACAATGTCGAGATCGCCGGACTGCCCGCACTGCGGGCGCGCATGGAAGAGCAGCTGGCGGCGATCGATGGCGGCGGCCAGGATCTGAAGAAGCTGCGCCAGGCGGCCGATGCCGCGAAGCAGAGCTATGTCGGACTGGCGGAGAAAATGTCGGCGGCGCGGCGCAAGGCGGCGACTGCACTGGACAAGGCGGTGGCCGCCGAACTGGCGCCGCTGAAACTGGAGAAGGCGCGGTTCGTTACCGCCATCGACCGTCTCGAAGCGGCCGAATGGGGCGAGCACGGCATGGATCGCGTCGGTTTCCTGGTCAGCACCAATCCCGGCACGCCACCGGGACCGCTGAACCGTGTTGCCTCGGGCGGCGAACTGTCGCGTTTCATGCTGGCGCTGAAAGTGGTGCTGGCCGGCACCGGATCGGTCGGCACGCTGGTATTCGACGAGGTCGACAGCGGCGTCGGCGGCGCCACCGCGGCGGCGGTGGGCGAGCGCCTCGCAAAACTGGCCAAGGATCGTCAGGTGCTGGTGGTCACCCATTCGCCGCAGGTGGCGGCCGTCGCAGACCTGCACTGGCGCATCGGCAAGCGCACAGCCAAGGGCAATGCCGTTACGGAAGTGACGGCGCTCGACGCCGATGGACGACGCGAGGAGATCGCGCGCATGCTGGCCGGCAGCGAGATCACCGCCGAGGCGCGCGCCGCCGCGGCACGACTGATGGCGGGGACCCGCTAGATGGCGAAGCGCAAGAGCAAGTCGGAGACGCAGGTGCCGGTCGAGGAGCTGGACCGGCTCGGCGCCGTTACGGAGCTGGCGCAGCTCGCCGCCGAGATCGCGAAGCATGATCGCGCCTACCACCAGAAGGATGCGCCGATCATCAGCGATGCGGAGTACGACGCCCTGCGCCGCCGCAACGACGCGATCGAAGCCCGGTTTCCCGATCTGGTGCGGCGCGATTCGCCCAACCGGCGCGTCGGCGCGGCGCCGACCGGCGGATTCGCAAAGGTCCGACACGCCCGGCCGATGCTGTCGCTCGACAACGCCTTCAGCGACGAGGACGTGGCGGACTTTCTGGCGCGCGTACGGCGGTTCCTCGATCTGTCCGACGATGCCGCGATCGAGGTCGTGGCGGAGCCCAAGATCGATGGGCTGTCGGCCAGCCTGCGCTACGAGGACGGCGAGTTCGTGCTGGGCGCGACGCGCGGCGACGGCGCCGAAGGCGAGGACATCACCGCTAATCTGCGCACGCTCAGGGACGTGCCGCAGCGGCTGAAAGGCAGGGCGCCGCCGGTGCTGGAAGTGCGCGGCGAAGTCTACATGGATCGGCGCCAGTTCCTCGACCTCAACCGTCGGCAGGAGGAAGCGGGCGAGAAGGTCTTCGCCAACCCGCGCAATGCGGCGGCCGGCAGCGTGCGACAGCTCGATCCCGCCATCACCGCAAAGCGGCCGCTGGCCTTCTTCGCCTATTCCTGGGGCGAGATGGAAGGCGTCGAGCCCAAGACCCACTGGGATTTCCTGCAGCTCCTCAAGGGCTGGGGTTTCAAGGTCAATCCGCTGGCGAAGCGCTGCGCCGGGCTCGACGAGATCCTGGCGTTCTATCGCTCGATCGGCGCCGAGCGCGCCGATCTGCCCTACGACATCGACGGCGTCGTCTACAAGGTCAACCGGCTGGACTGGCAGCGCACGCTGGGATTCGTCAGCCGCGCGCCGCGCTGGGCGACGGCCCACAAGTTTCCCGCCGAGCAGGCTCAGACGCTGCTCGAGGACATCATCGTGCAGGTCGGCCGCACCGGTACGCTGACCCCGGTCGCCGTGCTCAAGCCGGTCACGGTCGGCGGCGTCGTGGTTTCGCGCGCGACGCTGCACAACGCCGACGAAATCGAGCGCAAGGACGTCCGCGTCGGCGACACGGTGATGATCCAGCGCGCCGGCGACGTCATCCCGCAGGTGCTCGGCCCGGTCGAAGGATTGCGGCCCAAGGATGCGAAGCCTTATCGCTTTCCCCGCAAATGTCCGTGCCCCCTGAAGACCGAAGTGGTGCAGGAAGAGGGTGCGGTGGCGCGGCGTTGCAGCGGCGGGCTTGCCTGCCCCTTTCAGCAGGTCGAGCGGCTGCGCCATTTCGTGTCGCGCGGCGCCTTCGATATCGAGGGGCTGGGCGGCACGCATATCGAGAACTTCCATGCCGATGGGCTGCTCGACGTGCCGGGCGACATTTTCCGCCTGCACGAGCGGCGCGACGAGCTGATCGCGCGCGAAGGCTGGAAGGAAAAATCGGTCGGAAACCTGCTTGACGCCATCGAGGCGCGCCGCCGGATCGGCTTCGATCGCTTCATCATCGGCCTGGGCATTCCCACCATTGGCGAGGCGACGGCCAAGAATCTGGCGCGCGAATACGGCAGTGCGGCGGATTTTCTCGAGCAGATGCACGCGGCGGCGAAGGAGCGGGCCGGCCGCCCCGAGCCGACCAGGAAGGAAAAGGCGGCGGCGGAAGTTGGCGAGGCCTATGGCCGGCTGTGCAACGTCCAGGACATCGGCGTCACCACAGCCGATGCCGTCGTGAACTTCTTCTCCGACAGGCGCAACGTCGAAGTCGTCGAGGATCTGGCGGGCGAACTGGAAATCCAGTCCGTCGCCCGACGGGCTGCCGGCGGCGATGGCGAGAAGCTGGCGGGCAAGACGGTGGTGTTCACCGGCTCGCTCGAGAATCTGACCCGCGACGAGGCCAAGGCGCAGGCCGAGGCGCTGGGCGCCAAGGTCTCGGGCTCGGTCTCGAAGAAGACCGATTTCGTCGTGGTCGGCGCCGAGGCCGGTTCCAAGGCGAAGAAGGCGGAAGAGCTGGGCGTCGCCATGCTGAGCGAACAGGAGTGGCTCGCCATGGTCGGCGACAGCTGATGGAGCATCTGTTCGGCCTGCTCGACGAAGCCGAAACCGGCGCGGAGACGGATGTCGCGGCGCTCGAACGGCTGCTATGGCGTCGATTCGGCCGCAAGGGAGCTGCCTTCGTTCTCGACATGGCCGGCACTTCGCGCGCGGTGCGCGAGCGAGGCATCGTCCCGATGCTGTTGCGTATTCGCCGCATGCAGCGCCTCGGCGTGCCGATCGTGGAGGGCAATTCCGGCGAACTGGTGAAGGCCGAGGCCGACAATCTTTTCGCCTTCTTCCGCCACGTCCGACCGGCCGTCGATGCCGCCATCGCAATGCAAAACGCGCTTGCCGACTACAACCGCGAACAGCCGCCGGAGTGGCGGATCGAGGCCTGCATCGGCATCGCGCAGGGGCGGGCGCTTGTGCTGCCGGGGCAGGATCTGTTCGGAGACTGCGTCAACATCGCCGCCAAGCTGGGCGAGGACCTGGCGCAACCCGGAGAAATTCTCGTGGCGTTGCAGGCCTTCTCGCGGCTGGACGACGCCAGCGCCTACAGCACCGAGGATCTGTCGCTGACGGTGTCCGACCTGCTGATCGAGGCGGTGCGGGTCAGCTACTGAGCGAGCGGCGCCGCCGCCTTTTCCAGCCACGCCTTGGTTTGCGGGTCCACCTGCGGGCCGATCTCGGCAAGCACGCGGGCATGGTAGGCGTCGATCCAGGTGCGCTCCGCGGACGTGAGCAGCGACAGCTCGATCAGGTTGCGGTCGATCGGCGCCAGGGTCAGCGTCTCGAAGCGCAGGAACCGGCCGTTCTCGTCGGCCGGCTGCACCAGGATCAGGTTCTCGATACGGATGCCGTAGCCGCCTTCCTTGTAGTAGCCAGGCTCGTTCGAGATGATCATGCCCGGTCGAAGCGCGATTGCGTTGGGATGCTTGGAGATGCGCTGCGGTCCTTCGTGAACCGACAGGAATGAACCGACGCCGTGGCCGGTGCCGTGCTCGAAATCGAGTCCGACATCCCAGAGCGGCCGGCGCGCCAGGGCGTCGAGCTGCGAGCCGGTCGTGCCGGCGGGAAATCGCACCGTGGCAAGCGCGATATGTCCCTTCAGCACGCGGGTGAACCGATCGCGCATTTCGGCACTGGGTTCGCCGATGGCGACGGTGCGGGTGACGTCGGTGGTGCCGTCGGGATACTGCGCGCCGGAATCGACCAGATAGAGTTCGCCCGCGCTCAACGTACGGTCGGATTTCGGCGTCGCGCGATAATGGACGATGGCGCCGTTCGGTCCCGCGCCCGAGATCGTGTCGAAACTCAGATCCCGGCACAGTCCGTGCTCGCGCCGCAGCGCCTCGAGCCGGTCCGATGCGGCGATCTCGGTAAGGGCGCCGCCGGCGGCCGCCTGCGGCAGCCAGGCCAGGAAACGGGTCAGCGCCGCCCCGTCGCGCGCATGGGCGCGACGCGTGCCCTCGATCTCGACGGCGTTCTTGCAGGCTTTCGGCAGGATGACGGGATCGGTACCGCGCAGCAGGCGCGCGCCTGCTTTCTGCAGGCGGGCGGCAATGCGGAAAGGTGCGCTGGCCGGGTCTATTAGAACGGTCCGGGCCGCCCGCCCGAGCGCATCGAGAGCCCCATCGATTGCCTCTTGCGGCTGGATTGCCACCTGATTGCCAAGATGCTGCCGCGCCGCCTCGGTCAGCTTGCGCGGGTCGATGAACAGCTCGACCGTGGCATCGGCGTGCAGGATGGCGAAGGACAGCGGCAACGGCACGTGCGGTACGTCGGCGCCGCGGATGTTGAGGAGCCAGGCGATGGAATCGGGCAGGCTGAGCACGGCGGCATCAGCCTTCAACCGCGTCAGCTCGGCTGCGATGCGCTGGCGTTTTGCTTGCGCGGTCTCGCCGGCGAATTGCTGGTCGTGCGGCGTTACCGGCCCCAGAGGCGCCGGCGGCTGGTCGGACCAGATGGCGTCGATCGGATTGGTTTCGAACGGCACCAGCTCGGCGCCGGCCGCCGCGCAGCCCGCGGCCAGCCGCTCGCATTCGGCGATGCCGTGAAGCCAGGGATCGAACGCCAGTTTCATGCCGGGCTTGAGTCGTTCGCCCAGCCAGGCTTCGGGCCGTATGCGATCCAGCGGTTGCGGTTCGAACAATCCGACATCGACCTGCCTTGTCACCTGCAGCGTGTAGCGACCATCGACGAATATCGCCGCGCGATCCTGCAGAATGACCGCCATGCCGGCCGAGCCCGTGAACCCGGTCAGCCAGGCCAGCCGCTGGGCACGCGCGGGCACGTATTCGCCCTGGTACTCGTCCGACCGCGGCACCAGAAAGCCATCGACGCCGCGCCGGCGCAGTTCCGCCCGCAGCGCGGTCAGGCGTTCGGCCGGCGGCACCGTATCCTCCTGCAGGCCATGGTCCGCCGCCGCCAGCGCAGCCCGGGCTTCGATCAGTGCTTGCCGGGTAGGCTGGTCGAGCGTGCCGCCGATCAGCTCCAGCCACGTCGGACCGGCGAAGCCCTCCGGCGCCGCTGCAATGCCCGCCATCAGGCTTGCCAGGTCGTCGGTTGAAACGGGCTTGCCCGCGCCTTCCAGCCGGCTGGCCAGATGGCGAATGCCGTCATCGGGTGAACTCATCAGCCCTGCCCTTAACTTTCGCTAAATCAGCCTAGGCCGGGCCGATGATTCCAGCAAGAGTTAGAATTTATCATACATTTCAGCATCTTGCACAGCATCCCATTTCGAGAAAAGATATGCGTATATTGCAATACTGCGCCGCAACATTCGACCTCCCGAGTGCCATGGCAGAAGCCTATCTTTCTTTCGTTACGCGGATCGACGCCGGAAATGCCGACGCCCCGCGTTGTCAAAATCGGAAGTCACGAAAATGTCGAGCTACACTTCATCGCACCTCAATGTCGAAAGCTACCTGGCCCAGGCCCGCGCGAACCGCGCGAAGGTTGTCAGCGAAGGCATCGCCAAGGGTGTGCGTTTCCTCGCCACGAAGCTGGGCAAGCTGGCCACGTCTCTGCGCGACGCGCAGAAGCAGCGCGCCGCGGTCGCCCAGTTGATGTCGATGGACGAGCGCATGCTGCAGGATATCGGCCTGAACCGTTCGCTGGTGCCGTTCGTCGTCACCGGTTCGGTGCGCAACCGCACCGCCGACCTCTACGCCGATGTCGGCCAGGTGGCCAACGCCAACGACAATGCCGCCAGGCACGCTGCCTGACGCGATTGAGCTGACGGCCGCCTGATCTCCTCCCCGGGCAGGCCGCAAGCAAGGGGCGATGCCGCAAGGCGTCGCCCTTTTGATTCGCGGGCAATCGAGGCGCGACGCCTAACCCTTGAGGAGCAGGGTGGTCCAGTCGCCGCTGTCGTAGCGCTTCACCTGGGTGATGCCCTGGGCGAGATAGGCGGCCCCGACCGCCGCGGCCTGGGTGCCGAGCAGGCCGGACAGCACGACCCGGCCGCCATTGGCCAGCGCCCCGGCGATCTGCGGCGCCAGTTCGATTAGCGGCTGCGCCAGAATATTGGCGACGATCAGGTCGAACGGGGCGCGTCGGCGTATGACGTCGTTGTCCAGCCCCTCCGCCTGCACGGCAATGACCCGGCCCTCGACGCCGTTGATGCGGGCGTTCTCCTCGGTGACGCGTACGGCGACGGGATCGTTGTCGCAGGCCATGACTCGCCGTCGGCAGACGCCGGCCAGCGCGATGGCGAGGATGCCGGAGCCGCAACCGACATCGATCGCCGAATCGGGACGGCCTGCGCGCGCAATCTCGTCGATCGCCTGCAGGCAGCCGCGAGTCGTCGGATGCGTGCCGGTGCCGAACGCCATGCCGGGATCGATCAGAATGCCGGTCTGGCCGCGCGGCACGCCGCCCTGGTGGAACGAGGGGTAGATGAAGAAACGGCCGACATTGAAGGGCAGGAAGGAGCGCTGGTTCTCCGCCACCCAGTCCTTGTCTTCAAGTTCGGTCAGCGTTACCGGCGGCGCCGCAATCTTCAGCGCCTGCGCCACCGCTCCGATCACCTTGGCCAGCAGGGCGCGATCGGGCAGCCCCTCGATATAGGCCTCGACCCGCCAGTCGATGTGCTCGCGCAGTTCGGTGGAGGCGACCGGGATTTCCTCGCCCAGCGCTTCCTGCAGCGCCAGCTCGAAGGCAGTCCGCGCCTTTTCCGGCACGGTTATCTCCAGTTTCCATACCGACACGGCGCCGACCCCCAATCCGCGTCCGCGACCGCATCCCCCACCGTCCGGACGGCCGTTCTTCTAGGCCGGAGTCACGAAACTGGCCAGCACCTTCTTGAGGCCGGCCTTCTCGAACTCGATTTCGAGCTTGTTGCCGTCGATCTTCGCCACGGCGCCATAGCCGAACTTCTGGTGGAAGATCCGCTGCCCCAGCTCGAAATCGACCTGCTCGGTCTCGCGCGCCGTGATCTCGCCCTCGATCAGGGTCGAGCGCTGGCGGCGGCCGAGCTTCTGCCCCGGCGACCAGCCCCAGTCGGTATCGCCGGCCGAAGCGGTCTCGCGCAGCCCGCCGTGATGGCCGGCGGAGTAGGAGCCGTAGAGGCCGGCATCGCTGCGCTGTTCGAGATGCTCGGGCGGCAGTTCGGCGATGAAGCG
>JBFWZG010000056.1:0-10040 GCA_050185515.1 Reyranellaceae bacterium | reverse complement strand
TCCTGGCGTTCGTAGAAGCGCGGGCCGCCGATCACGCGATAGGGCACGCCCAGCGTGATGAAGCGCTCCTCGAACTCGCGGGTCTGGAATCCCGCTCGCACCAGAATGGCGATCTCGCTCAGCGCGTGCCCCTTGCGCTGCAGCGCCTCGATCTCCTCGCCGACCGCGCGCGCCTCCTCGTCGCCGTCCCACACGCCGCGCAGGGTGATGCGCTCGCCCTCGCTGAGCGAGGTCCACAGCGTCTTGCCCAGCCGCCCCTCGTTATGCGCGATCAGCCCGGAAGCGGCGGCCAGGATATGCGGCGTCGAACGGTAATTGCGCTCCAGACGGATGATCCTGGCGCCGGGAAAATCGCTTTCGAAGCGCAGGATGTTGCCGACCTCCGCGCCGCGCCAGCCATAGATCGACTGGTCGTCGTCGCCGACGCAGCAGATGTTGCAGGCGCCGTCCTTATGTCCCTGCGCCAGCAGCCGCAGCCACAGATACTGCGCCACGTTGGTGTCCTGGTATTCGTCGACCAGAATGTAGCGAAAGCGGCGATGGTACTCGGCCAGCACGTCCGGGTTGTTCAGGAACAGCGTCAGGCAGTGCAGCAGCAGATCGCCGAAATCGGCGGCGTTGAGCTGCTGCAGGCGCTCCTGGTACTGGGCGTAGATCTGGACGGCGCGGCCATTGGCGAACTCGCCACCTTCGGCGACCGATATCCTGTCCGGCGTCAGACCGCGATCCTTCCAGCGCTGGATGATGCCGGAGAGGATACGGGCGGGCCATTTCTTATCGTCGATGCCCTGGGCCTCGAGGAGCTGTTTCAGCAGGCGGATCTGGTCGTCGGTGTCGAGAATGGTGAAGTTCGGCTTCAGCCCGACCAGCTCGGCATGGCGGCGCAGGATGCGCACGCCGATGGAATGGAACGTGCCCAGCCACAGCCCGTCGGCGGCGCGGCCGATCTGGCCGGCGACGCGCTCCAGCATCTCGCGGGCGGCCTTGTTGGTGAAGGTGACGGCCAGAATTTGTCCGGGAAAGGCCCGACGCGTGATCAGGATATGGGCGATGCGGGTGGTCAGAACCCGCGTCTTGCCGGTGCCGGCGCCGGCCAGGACCAGCAATGGGCCCTCGGTCTGCTCCACCGCCTGACGCTGGGTCTCGTTCAGCCCGTCGAGATGGGCGGTCGAGGCCGGCGCCCCGGCCGGCCGGCCGGCGGGCGGGCTGGATTCCGGCGGCGGCGCGTCGGCGAGGTCGAACGGATCGGACATGGGTGATTATATAGCACGCATGGCCGGGATTTCCCGCCGGGAGTGCCCGGCGCGGTGTCCCGCCGCATGCTGGAGCTGGCCCGCGATGATCGTACCCGACCGGCCGACTGAGGCGGAGATGGCGGCTGCCGTATGGCGGCCCGATTCCTACCTGCCGCGCATCGTCGCCAGCCTCGATCCGGACGGCGAGGTGCCGCGCGAGGCGGTCATCGGCGTCTGGCGGGTCGACCGCAACGGCCGCATCGTCGGCGAGTTCATCGTCAATCCCGACTACGATCCGGTGCGCTGGCCCGACGCCAGCGTCGAGGAAGACTATGTCGAGGATTCCTGGCCCGGGCTGCGCCGCCTGCTGCGCTGGATCGGGGGCATTTTCGGCAGCGCACAGGACCGCCGCGGGTAGGGCGAAGCTGGCCGCGTCCGGTCGGAAATGCTACCCATGCCGTCTCCGTCTTCGAGCGCGGTCCCGTGCAGTTCCTCATCGTCGCCGTTTTCGTTCTGACCTATCTCGGCATGGCGCTGGGCCGCGTGCCGGGACTGAGGCTCGACCGCACCGGCATTGCGATACTGGGGCTTGTGGTGCTGCTGGGCAGCGGCGCGGTCCGGGTCGAGGATATCGGCCGCGCCGTCGATGCGCCGACACTGCTGCTGCTGTTCGCCCTGATGATCATCTCGGCCCAGTTCGGCGCCGCGGGCTTCTACGACTGGTGCGCCGCGCGCATTACGACGGCGAAGGGCAGTCCGACGATGCTGCTGGCCATCACCGTGGGCGTCGCCGGCGGCC
This sequence comes from Reyranellaceae bacterium, assembly GCA_050185515.1. Classification (GTDB taxonomy): domain Bacteria; phylum Pseudomonadota; class Alphaproteobacteria; order Reyranellales; family JAQSWP01; genus JAQSWP01. The sequence goes on along the minus strand of JBFWZG010000056.1, from coordinate 8,006 downwards.
TGTCGGCGGTGCTGGCCAACGACATCGTGGTGTTCGCCATGACGCCACTGCTGTGCCGCGGCCTGCTGGCGCGCGACCTCGATCCACGGCCCTTTCTGATCGCGCTGGCCTGCGCCAGCAACGCCGGCTCCGCGGCGACGGTGATCGGCAATCCGCAGAACATCCTGATCGGCCAGGCCGGCGAGCTGGATTTCTGGCAATTTATGCTGGTCTGCGGGCCGCCGGCGCTGATCTCGCTTGGCGTCGTGATCGCGGTGGTCCGCCTGCAATGGCGCGCCGAGCTGATCGCCAAGCCGGCGCCGAGCCGCGCCGAGGTGCCGCCGCTCGATGTTTTCCAGACCGACAAGGGGCTGCTGGCGGTGCTGATGCTGGTGGTGCTGTTCACCACCGACCTGCCGCGCGAGATCGGCGCGCTGGTGATAGCCGGCCTGCTGCTGCTCAGCCGGCGGCTGTCGAGCCGGGCTATGGTCGCGGCGGTCGACTGGCATCTTCTGGTGCTGTTCGCCTGCCTGTTCACGATTACCGCGGCCTTCGCCTCGACCAGCCATACCGAGACCGCCTTCGCCTGGCTGGCGGCAAACGGGCTGGTGCCCGACCGGCTGTCGCTGCTGGCGCCGCTGACCCTGGTGGCAAGCAACACGATCGGCAACGTCCCCGCTGTCATTCTGCTGCTGACGGCCTGGGCGCAGCCCTCGGCGGAAGCGCTTTACGGTCTGGCGTTGCTGTCGACCCTGGCCGGCAATCTGCTGATCGTCGGATCCCTGGCCAATATCATCGTCGCCGAGCGCGCGGCGGCCATCGGCATCCGGCTGGGATTCCGCGACCATGCCCGCACGGGCGTTCCGGTGACGCTGGTCAGCATGGGCATCGCCTGCCTGTGGCTGTGGCTTTTCGGGTTCCTGCCCTGGTAGTCGGTTTGGCGGCGCTGCCGCGAGGCATCGGCGCATGCTAGAGTGGCGCGACCAGGCTTGCGAGGTGCGCCATGTTCGCCCTGCCGCTCGATCGATCCATTCGCGTCCTGCTGATACTTCTGGCGACGGTACTGGCCGGCGCCGTTCCCGCCTCGGCGCAATTGCCCGGCCCGGTGATCGGCGTCAGCGCCCGTGTTCCCGACGAGGCGCGCACCGCAGCGACGCTCGGCACCGAGCGCAGCGGTTCGGGCGTGGTGATCGACGACGACGGGCTGGTGCTGACGGTCGGCTACCTGATCATGGAAGCGCGCGAGGTGACGCTCGATCTGCCTGACGGCCGATCGCTGCCGGCCAGCATCGTCGCCTACGACTACGACAGCGGCTTTGGCGTCCTGCGGGCCGCCGCGCCGGTGAAGATGCAGGCGGCGCGGCTGGGCGACAGCGACAAGATCACAGCCGATGCCCGTCTCAGCATCGTCGCCGGCGGCCTGTACCATGGCGCGCCGTTTCCAGTCCTCGTGGTCGATCGACGCGACTTCGCCGGCTACTGGGAATACCTGCTCGAGAACGCGATCTTCACCTCACCGCCCTTTCCCGGCTGGGGCGGCGCGGCGCTGATGGACAAGGAAGACAGGCTCGTGGGGATAGGTTCGCTGCTGGTCCAGGATGCGGCGCGCGCCAGCGACCTGCCCGGCAACATGTTCATTCCGATCAATCGCATCCGGCCGATCCTGGCCGATCTTCTGGCCAGCGGCCGGGTCAGCGCGCCGCCAAGGCCGTGGCTCGGCCTCTACATGCGCGAATCGCCCAGCGGCCTGATCGTGACCCAGGTCGCTCCGGACGGTCCTGCGGCCAAGTCCGGCGTTGAGCCCGGCGACCGGGTCGTGGAAATCGGCGGCGTCGCCGTCGACGATCTGCCGTCCTTCTACCGGGGCATATGGGCGGCGGGCGAGGCCGGTGCCGTCATCGATCTCGATCTGCGCCGGGGCGAGGCGGAGCGGCGTCTGAAGATCGTATCGGGCGATCGCTACAAATATCTGCGGCTGGACAACAGCCTGTAACTCGCCGTCGCCTTGCGTCGTCGCGCCATGGGCGTCATAATTAGTTTCAAAAGCAACTAATTATCGAGTATTCGAGGAATCGACCCATGAGCAGCGCCCGCAGCTTCGCCTCGCAGAACGATCTGGCCGACAAGAAGATCACCTTCAGCAAGCTGGCCGACAACGCCTATGCCTATACCGCCGAAGGCGATCCGAACACTGGCATCGTCATCGGCGACGACGCGGTGATGGTGATCGACACGCAGGCCACGCCGGTCATGGCGCAGGACGTGATTCGCCGCATCCGCGAGGTTACCGACAAGCCGATCAAGTACGTCGTGCTGAGCCATTACCATGCTGTCCGGGTGCTGGGCGCCTCGGCCTATGGCGCCGACCACATCATCGCCAGCGAGGCGACGCGCGATATGATCGTCGAGCGCGGCCAGCAGGACTACCTTTCGGAGGTGCAGCGCTTCCCGCGCCTGTTCCGCTCGGTCGAGACCGTGCCGGGCCTGACTTGGCCGACCATCACCTTCACCGATCGCATGACCCTGTGGCTGGGGTCGGTCGAGGTGCAGATCATTCATGCCGGACGCGGCCACACCAAGGGCGACACCATCGTCTGGCTGCCCAAGGAGCGCGTGCTGTTCTCGGGCGATCTGGTCGAGTACGGCGCCACGCCCTATTGCGGAGATGCGCATCTGCAGGACTGGCCGCAGACCCTGCAGAAGCTGCGCGACCTGAAGCCGCTGGCGCTGGTGCCGGGCCGGGGCGACGCGCTGACCACCGAGCGCGCGGTCGAAGACGGGCTGGCTGGTACGCAGGCCTTCGTCACCGAGCTCTACGAGGAAGTGAAGAAGCGGGCCCAGGCCAATGAAAGCCTGAAGCAGGCCTACGAGGGGGCGATGCGGGCGCTGCAGCCGCGCTACGGCAACTGGGTGATCTTCGAGCACTGCATGCCGTTCGACGTGTCGCGCGCCTATGACGAGGCCAAGGGCATCGATCATCCGCGCATCTGGACCGCCGAGCGCGATATCGAGATGTGGAAGGCGCTGGAAAGCTGAGACGCCGCCGCGCGCCCGCGATCAATGCCGAGCTACGTCAATCCCGTCTATCCCTATCGCCGTCCCGCCGAGCTCGATGGCGGCGCAAACGCTGTTCATCCGGTCGTCGTGGTCGGCGCCGGCCCGGTCGGGCTGACGGCGGCCATCGATCTGGCGCTGCGCGGCCATCCCGTTATCGTGCTGGACGAGGACGATACGGTGTCGGTCGGCAGCAGGGCCATCTGCTGGGCGCGGCGCACTCTGGAGATCTGGGACCGGCTGGGCGTGTGCGACCGCATGCTGCGGAAGGGCGTGCTGTGGGACACCGGCAAGCTGTTTTGCGGCGAGCAGCTCATCTACAGCTTCAGCCTGCAGGGCGAGTCGCATCAGCGCTTTCCCGCCTTCATCAACCTGCAGCAATACTACGTCGAGCAATACCTTGTGGAGCGCTGCGCCGAGCTGCCGGCGATCGACCTGCGCTGGAAGAGCCGCGTCGCGGCGCTGCGCCAGGACGGCGAGTGCGTGCGCCTGACCGTCGCGACGCCGGATGGCGCCTACGAAATCGCCGCCCGCTACGTCATCGCCGCCGACGGCGTGCGCAGCCCGATCCGCGGCATGCTGGGGCTGGGGTTCGAAGGCCAGGTGTTCAACGACCGCTTCCTCATCGCCGACGTGCGCATGCAGGCCGAGTTTCCCTCCGAACGGTGGTTCTGGTTCGATCCGCCGTTCCATCGCGGCCAGTCCGTTCTGCTGCACCGCCAGGCCGACGACGTGTTCCGCATCGATTTCCAGCTCGGTCCCGACGCCGATCCCGAAAAGGAGCGCGACCTGGCGCGCGTCACGCCGCGCCTGCAGGCCATGCTGGGCAACCGTCCGTTCGACTACGAATGGGTCAGCGTCTACAGCTTCACGTGCCGCTGCATGGAGAGCTTCAACCACGGCCGGGTGCTGTTCGCCGGCGACGCCGCCCATGTGGTCTCGCCCTTTGGCGCGCGCGGCGGCAATTCCGGCGTGCAGGACGCCGACAATCTGGTGTGGAAGCTCGATCTCGTGCTGCGCGGCAAGGCGCCGGCGGCGCTGCTCGACAGCTATTCCGCCGAGCGTGTGCCGGCGGCGCGCGAGAACATACGCCATTCGACGCGGTCGACCGATTTCATCACGCCCAAGAATGCGGCCAGCCGCACTTTGCGCGATGCCGTGCTGTCGCTGGCCGCGGCGCATCCCTTCGCCCGCACCCTGATCAACTCCGGCCGTCTGTCGCAGGCCAGCGCCTACGGATGCGACGGCGTCGCCACCGGGGACGGCGAGTGGCAGGGCGGTCCTCCGCCCGGCGCGGCCGCACCCGACGGGCCACTGGGCGATGGCTGGCTGTTCCAGGCTCTGGGCAACGGTTTCGCCGTGGTGGCCTTCGTCGCGGACGGCGGTGCGACGATGCCTGCTCTGTCGGATGCATCGACAGTGAGGGTCGACAGGGCGGCGGACGTGCTGTGGCGGCGCTACGATGCGCGGCCGGGCACGGTCTATCTGCTGCGCCCCGATCGGCACGTTGCCGCGCGCTGGCGCAGTGTCGGTCCGGCGGCGCTGGCCGCGGCTTTGCGCGATGCCTGCGGCACCTAGGGAGGAAAGCATGGTCGAAACCCCCAAGACGCTGCGCAGCGATCCCGCCATCGCCGATCCGGACGGATTCTACAACGCCCTGGTGGACTGCTATCGCGACCTCGACGAAGCCCAGGTCGGGTTGTTCAATGCGCGCCTCATACTTCTGCTGGCCAATCAGGTCGGCGACAGCGCGGTGCTCGAGCAGGCGCTGCGCGCGGCGCGGGAGGGACTGTGAGCAAGGACGGTGTAAGCGTCAGGGCGGCGCGAGCGGAGGATTGCGGGGCGCTGCATGCCATGCTGGTCGCGCTCGCCGTCTACGAGCGCGAGCCGGATGCGGTGAAGGCGACGCCAGAGACGCTGCGGCGAGACGGGTTCGGCCCGCGCCCGCACTTCGAGGCCATCATTGCCGAGCGTAACGGGCGTCCGGTCGGCTTTGCGCTGTGGACGTCCAACTATTCGACCTGGGAAGGCCGCGCCGGCTTCTTTCTCGAGGACATCTTCGTCTGCGAAGAGGCCCGCAAGTACGGCGTCGGTGTGGCGTTGATGGCGCGGCTGGCGCGCATCGCCCGCGATCGCGGGCTGGGCCGCATCGACCTCAACGTGCTGACGTGGAATCCGGCGCGCGGTTTCTACGAGCGCCTCGGCATCGCCCATATCGACGACTGGGCGCCCTACCGGCTGCGCGGCGAAGCGCTCGACCGCCTGGCGGCGCGCGACGAAGCGTAGTCGCTTCTAGAAGCGGTGCTTGAAGCCGATCGTCAGGTAGTCGGTCGGCGTGCCGGCCTTGGGCAGGACGCCGAAAATGCTGGATCGGTGCTGGATGCGCAGTTGCAGCATCCAGTCTGGCTCCTGCGGCAGGCCGAAGGTGAACTCCATCATCATGCCGTTCTTGTAGTAGCTGGCTTCGCCGTTCTCGGTTTCGTACTTGGATTTCTTGGTGGCGATGGAGGGGCCCGTGCCCATCGCGAAGGTGGTCATCACGATGTGGTTCCACGGGAACCAGATCCAGCGGGCGACGAGATAGGCGTGGGCGGAGGCGAAGGTCTCGTTGCCGAAATGGAACGAGGCGCCGGCTTCCCATTCGAATCGCAGCGCATTGCCGATCGATCCGAATTCGCGTCCGAAGGAGACGCCGATCAGCCCAACGTCGCCGGTCGAGAAATCCCCGGTGAACAGGATCGACGAGAGTTCGGCCTCGGCGACGACGCCGGCGTAGCCGTTGACCCACCAGCGCCCGTCGTTCCACTGCAAGTCGAAGGGATTGAAATAGTTTGGCCGATCCGCGAACCACGGCCGCGACGGCATGGCGGCGTAGGCGGTCTGCGTCTGCAGAGGCAGGGCGACCTTGCCGGCGTTCTGGGCCGAAGCGGTTGCGACAGGAGACAGGGCGGCGAACACGATCGCACAAAAGATCAGCGCCAGCGGCGCTAAGCGGCGCGCCGAAACAGAGAAACCGAACATGCCGGCGTCGACTCCCCAGCCCAATTAACCGTCCGATTGCCGTTTCAGTGTCACCCGACGACCGGCCTTGGCGGGCCAGGGCAACGTCTTGTGGGCGGCTCCGATCGCGTCAATACGGGCCCGGACATCGTCCGGCCACGGCTCCGAGCGGCGGCTTTCGTAGCCGACATTTAGCATGATTTGGTCGTTGGTCGAGGCAATAAATCCCTCATCCGCGTGGTGCATGCAGTGGAAGAAATGCACCCGCTTGGCGTCCCAGTCGAGTATCTGCGTCGTAATTCGCAGGGGATCGCCCAGCTTGACTTCCCGGTCGTAGGTCAGATGGGTTTCCAGGGTGAAGACCATGCCCCGCCGACCGGCCACATAGGCCGCGTCGCAGCCCAGTTCCCGGCACAGGGTCTCGGTCGCCTGATCGAAGGCGTAGAGATAGAAGGCCACGTTCATGTGGCCGTTGTAGTCGATCCACTCCGGCAGCACGCGGGCGCGGTGGCGGTCGAGAGGCGCCGACAGATCCGGCGGCGAGGCGAAGTTATCCATGCGGCGATTGTAGAAGACTGGCTGACGGGTTCCAAGCGCAGCGCCGCCGCACCGGCTGCCCCGGTTGAACCGGGCCGGTCCAGCCGATAAAGTGCGGCCCGTTTTCGAGGGTGCCAGATCGTGTCCCAGACCGGCCAGTTCATGACCTTTCCGCAGGCCTTCAACCTGGCGGCGACGCAGTATCGCGCGGGCCGGCTGAAGGAGGCCCGCGTCCTGTGCGACAAGGTTCTGGCGGGCTCGCCGAACTATGCCGATGCGGTGCATCTTTCCGCCGTCCTGCAGATGGACACCAACAATCTGGAGGAGGCGGAGAATCTGGCGCGACGCGCCGTCGAGCTGTCGCCGGAAACCGCCTCGTTCGTCAATACGCTCGGGGTTGTCTTGAAGAAGCGCCGCCGCTTCGCCGAGGCCATGGGCTGCTTCCAGCGCGCCGTCGAGCTCGATCCCGGCTTCGCGCCGGTCTACACCAATATCGGCCTGCTGCTGGCGATCGACGGCGACTACGAGCGGGCCGAGCAGGCGCATCGCAAGTCGCTGTCGCTCGATCCCAACTACGTCACCGCCCTGCACAACATCGGCAACCTGCTGCAGGATGCCGGCAAGCTCGACGAAGCGCTGGTGTTCTTCCGCCGCGCCATCGAGCGCAAGCCGGGCGATCCGGAAATCCATACCCATCGTGCGCTGTGCATGCTGATGAACGGCGATTTCGCCCGTGGCTGGGACGAGTACGAGTGGCGCATGCAGATGAAGAGCCAGCTCGCCAAGCACAGCCTGAAATCCCCGTTGTGGGACGGGCGCGGCTTCGAAGGCCAAACGCTGCTCATCTATCACGAACAGGGATTCGGCGACGTCGTGCAATGCGCGCGCTACTTCGCAATGGCCAAGGAGCGTGGCGGCACCGTCGTGGTGGCTTGCGCGCCACCGATCGGACGGCTGATGGAAACCGTCGCCGGCGTCGACCGTGTGGTGACCAACGATCGCGATATCCCGCCGCACCATTTCAAGGTGCCGGTCATGGCGTTGCCGCGAATCTTCCGCCAGGACATCGACAACATTCCCGCCGCCGTGCCCTACATCAAGGCGCCGCCGGTGGTGCTGATGGGCGGCGAGAACACCAGGCGGGTCGGCGTCGTCTGGGCCGGCAGTCCGACGCACGACAACGACAGCCGCCGCTCGCTGCCGGCCACCGAACTGAAACGCCTGCTGGACGTACCGGGCGTGACGTTCTACAGCCTGCAGTACGGCGAGCGCTACGCCGAGCTCGAGCAGGCCGGACTTGGCGGACGAATGCTGCGCATCGCCGACGAGCAGATGTCCGATTTCAGCCAGACGGCGGGCTATATCGAGCAGCTCGACCTGCTGATCACCGTCGACACCGCCGTCGCCCATATCGCCGGCGCGCTCGGGCGTCCGGT
>JBFWZG010000055.1:0-20330 GCA_050185515.1 Reyranellaceae bacterium | reverse complement strand
GCGGATGGCGCAGATCCTCCGGCAGGCCCGCACCCATCATGTCGACGAAGTTGTCGCAGTAGAAACGCCGCTGCGCGCTTTCGGGGACGCCGGCCAGCGCATCGCCAAAGCGCTTCATCGGATTGCGCCCGCCTTCGACATGCGGGTAGTCCGACGAGAACAGGCAGACCTCCTCGCCGGCCTGCTCGACGATCCAGCCCGTGTCCTCGTGCGGATAGGGCGTGACGCGGATCTGCCGCCTGACGTACTCGCTGGGGCGCAGGCTCATCCGCTGCAGCCGCTCCTCGTTCTTGTAGAAGGCGGCATGCGCCGAATCGAGCGAGCGCATCCAGCCCGGCACCCAGGCGGCGCCCTGCTCGATCACCCCGATCTTCAGCTGCGGGAATCGGTCGAGCACGCGGTCGAGGATCATGGTCGCCAGCGTCTGCATCACCGGATAGGGGATCGCCATGTAGTCGACCGAGCGGAAATTCTCGGCGCCGCCGTGGAAATCCGGCACCGGCGGCAGGCCGTTGTTGAAATAGTCGGGGCTCAGCAGCGGACCGCCGCCGCCGACATGGAACACGATCGGGATGCCCGCCTCCTGCGCCCGCGCCCACAGCCCGTCGAGCCCGACATGGCTGGGCGAGTGGCCGTCGGGGCATTGCGAGGGGATCAGGATGGCGCTGGCGCCCTGGGCGATCACTTCGTCGGCTATCGCGTCGACCTGCGCCAGATCGGCCAGCGGCACGTAGAGCGTCGACAGCAGCCGGCGGTCGACGGCGCAGAAATCGGCCATGGCGCGGTTGTGCAGGCGGGCCAGGGCGTAGGCGAACTCGATGTCGTCGCCATGCTCGGCATCGACCAGGAAACCCGACAGCATGGTGTTGAACACCAGCTGGCTGGCGACGCCGATATGGTCGAGCGCGGCCGGCCGGTCCTCGCGGCGGAACGAGCCGATGCCGTCCCAGCTCTTGCGCAGCATGATCTCGGTCGCGTCCTTCGACCGCCAGGCGGGATCGTCGTGGCGCGCCTGCACCTCGCCCATGCGGTCGTGGAAACCGGCGACGGAATGGAAGACGTCGAGCGCCCTCACCTTCTCCCGCCATTGCGGCTCGGCGTAGCGCTCGAGCATTTCCGGCGTTTCCATGATGTGGGCGTCGGCGTCGTGAACCAGGCGATCCTCGATATAGGGCATCCGTCTCTCCGGTGATCGGCTGAATGGCTGTTCAGGCCATGATAGACCCGGCACCGGTTGGCGAACAATCGGTGCGACAGGCGGAACACGCCTCATCGGCCCCCGTCGCCTGCCGGAAATTGCGCTGGATCAAGAGGTTGGATGGCCAAACCGGGCTATAGTCCCAACCATGCTTATCCTGCGCCGCATCGGCATCGATACCTATCGCGAGAACATCGCCTTCCTGCGCCGCGACTGCACGACCTACAACGCCGAGGAGTTCCGCGTCCTCAACCGCATCGAAGTGGCGGCCGCGGGCGGCAGGCCGCGCATTCGCGCCACGCTCAACATCGTCGATCCGGGCGCCATACTGGAGCGCGAGGCGCTGGGGCTGTCGGACGAGGCCTTCCGCCTGCTTGGCCTGCCCGAAGGCAGCGAAGTCGCCATCGAGGCCGCCCCACCGCCCGGTTCGCACGATGCGCTGCGCGGCAAGATCATGGGACGCACCCTGTCGACGCCGGAGCTGCGCGCCATCGTCGGCGACATAGTCGCCGGCCGCTACTCCAAGATGGAAATCGCCGCCTTCCTCGCCGGCTCGGCCAACAGCTTCTCGCACGAGGAGGTGCTGGGCCTGACCCGGGCGATGATAGAGACCGGCGCGCGGCTGCGCTGGAACGACCGGCCGGGCCGGATGATCGTCGACAAGCACTGCATCGGCGGCATCCCCGGCAACCGCACCTCGATGATCGTGGTGCCGATCCTCGCCGCGCACGGGCTGACCATGCCCAAGACGTCCTCGCGCGCCATCACTTCGCCGGCCGGCACCGCCGACACGATGGAGGTGCTGGCCCGGGTCGATCTCAGCTCAGAGGAAATGCACGAAGTGGTGGCGCGCGAGAACGGCTGCCTGGTGTGGGGCGGACGCGCCAACCTGTCGCCGGCCGACGATCTGTTCATCGCCGTCGAGCGCCCGCTGGCGATCGACAGCCGCGAGCAGATGGTGGCCTCGATCCTGTCGAAGAAGGTCGCGGCCGGGGCCACCCACCTGCTGCTCGACATTCCGGTCGGGCCCAGCGCCAAGGTGCGCAGCGGCGAGGACGCGGTGCGACTGCGCAAGCTGTTCGAGTACGTCGCCGACGCCATCGGCCTGCGCATCGACATCGTCATGAGCGACGGCCGCCAGCCGATCGGTCGCGGCATCGGCCCGGTGCTGGAGGCGCGCGACGTGATGGCGGTGCTGCGCAACGAGAAGGACGCGCCGGCAGACCTGCGCGAGAAGTCGCTGATGCTGGCCGGACACCTGATCGAGTTCGATCCGGCGCTGCGCGGCGGCGAAGGCTTCGCCCGCGCCAAGGAGATCCTGCATTCCGGGCTGGCGCTGGAGAAGTTCGAGCGCATCGTCGAACGCCAGGGCCGCATGCCACCGCCGCCACCGCCCGGCAAGCTGGCGCACGAAGTCAGCGCGCCGGCGGCCGGCACGGTGCAGGCCATCGACTGCCAGCGCCTGGCCCGCATCGCGCGGCTGGCAGGCGCGCCGCTGGCCAAGCAGGCCGGCATCGACCTGCTGAAGAAATGCGGCGAGAAGGTCGCCCTCGGCGAACCGCTCTATCGCATCCATGCGACGCTGGAGAGCGATCTCGGCTTCGCCCGCCATCACGCGACCGCCGGCAACGGCTACAGGATCGGCCAATGAGCATCACACTGTCCTTCCATGGCGCGGCCGGCACCGTCACCGGTTCGTGCTACCTGATCGAGCACGAAGGCGGTCGGCTGCTGGTCGATTGCGGCATGTTCCAGGGCTCGAAGACGCTGCGCGAGCTGAACTACGGTCCGTTCCCCTTCGATCCGGCGTCGATCGACCACGTGCTGCTGACGCATGCCCATATCGACCATAGCGGGCTGGTGCCGAAGCTGGTGCGGCTGGGCTATGGCGGGCGCGTGCTGTGCACGGAGGGCACGCGCGATCTTCTGGCCTACATGCTGCCCGACTCCGGCGCCATCCAGGAGATCGACGTCGAGCGGCTGAACCGGCGCAACGCCCAGCGCGGCCGGCCGCCCGTAGAACCCATCTACACGCGCGCGCAGGCCGAGGCGGCGCTGAAGCAGATCGAGGGCGTGGGCTACGGCAAATGGTTCGCCGCCGGGGGCGGCGTGAGGGCGCGCTTCTGGGATGCCGCGCATATCCTGGGCTCGGCCTCGATCGAGCTGGAGATCGCGGCGAGCGACGGCGTCAGGCGGCTGCTGTTCTCGGGCGACATCGGCCCCGGCAGCCGGCCGCTCAAGGCGCATCCGACCGGACCTACGGGTTTCGACTTGCTGGTGATGGAATCCACCTATGGCGATACCGACCGGCCCGAACTGGACGAGACGGCGCGACGCGCCGCGCTGCGCCGGGAAGTGAAGCTGGCGCTCAAGCGCGGCGGCAATCTGATGATCCCCGTCTTCGCCATCGAGCGCACCCAGGAGCTGCTCTACGATCTTGCCGGGCTGATCGATGCCGGCGAACTGCCGGCGGCGCCGGTATTTCTCGATTCGCCGCTGGCGGCGCGGGCGACAGAGGTGTTCGCCGAGCACGCGCGCGAACGGCCCGGCGGCGCGCGCGTCGCCCAGGCCCTGCGGCGGCGCAATTTCCGTGTCACCGAATCGGTCGAGCAGAGCAAGGCCATCGGCCGCGTGCATGGCGGAGCCATCATCATGGCGGGCAGCGGCATGTGCGAAGGCGGCCGCATCCGCCATCATCTCAAGGCCAACCTGTGGCGGCCGGACGCGACGCTGCTGCTGGTCGGCTTCCAGGCGGCCGGCACGCTGGGACGCGTGATACTTGATGGTGCGCCCGCCGTGCGCATCCACGGCGAGGAGGTTGCGGTCAAGGCGGCGATCCGCAACATCGACGTCTATTCCGGTCATGCCGATCGCAGCCAGCTGGCCGACTGGGCCTGCGCGCGCGCCGGCGGGAACCTGACGGCCTCCGGACGCGTCTTCCTCACGCATGGCGAGGCGCCCGCCGCCGCCGGCCTGCGCAAGGCGCTGATCGGACGGGGCTTCGACCGCCGCAAAATCGCCATTGCGGCGATGGATCAGAAGGTCAGGCTGGAGCCGGGCCGGATCCGGGTGGAAGGCGCCGACCGGCCTCGCGTCGCGCCGCAGGAGGCGGGCCGGCCGGACTGGCACAACCGGTACGCCGCCACCCTGTTGGCGCTGTCCGACCGGTTGCGCCAGATGCCCGACGATGCCGCCCGCGAGGCGCTGCTCGATCGATTGCGCGACGACCTGCGCGGCGGCGCCCGGCGAACGAAAGGAAGCGGGAGATGAACGGACTATCGATCCTCAGACGAATGGCGCTGTGCGGCATTGCGTCGATGCTTGCCGCACCCGCACTGGCCGCGCCGGAGGGGCAGTTGCCGCCGCGCGGTCCGATGATCGACTACGCCATGGTGTTCAGCTTCAGCCAGTCGCAGAACGGGCAGGTCGAAACCGGCCGGCGCGGCATCGCCATCAGCGGCACGCGCGTGCGCGACGAGATGCTCGACGGCGGCAACGGCGATCACCGCGTGTTCATCGGCGACAAGGCCACCGGCACGGTGACCGCCTTCGATCCCGCCGATCCCGACAGGAAGGCGGTGCGGGCGCCGATGGCCGACGTGCTGTTGCCGATGGCCGACGGCTATGGCCGGGTGATGCAGACGCTGGGCCCGCCGCGAGCTTTGGGCAGCGACACGGTGGCAGGGCGCGACTGCACCGTGCTGCGCTGGCAGATCGGTCCCGACCGGCAGGACTGGTGCGTCGACAGCCAGGGCATCGTGCTGCGCGCGGTGCAGACCGTCGGCCCGGTCGAGACGAAATTCGAGGCGCTGACGATCAGGACCGGCGAGCAGCCGGAAACCCTGTTCCGGCTGCCCGAGGGCTTCACCGTCGAAGAGCGCTAGCGCGGCCCAAGGGCCTACCGCACCAGCGCCTGCGCCGTTTCCAGCGAAACCGTCTTTTCCGACAGAATGGCGTCGATCTGCGCCGGCGCGCTTTCGCTGCCCGCGAGCGGATCCTGTGGCCGCAGCCGGTGATCGACCACCATCTGCGCCAGCACCAGCCGGCGGGCATCGCCGCCCTTGCGGCCCAGCGCCGCGCCTTCGCGCGCCAGCTGCACGGCCGCGGTGGCGTTGTAGAGGGCGCGCGCGGCCTGACGCTTCTTGCCCTCCGCCCCGTCGCGCGCCACCTGGTCGGCGAAGGCGATGGCGCGATCGGCCAGCTTGCCGAGTTCGCCGCGGAACTGGCCCGGCACGCCGTCGGCGGCCTCGATCGTTTCCCTGAGCGCGCGGCCGAGGTCTTCATGCGCGCCGACCCGGCCGACGGCGCGATCGATGATGTCGATCGAGTTGATGTTCGACGTACCTTCCCAGATCACGCCCAGATGCGCGTCGCGCACCAGCCGGGCGTTGACGAAGTCCTCGATGTAGCCGTTGCCGCCGCGCATCTCCATCGCGCCGGTCGCCACGGCGACGTTGTCGCGAGCGGTGCGGTACTTCAGCATCGGCGTCAGGATGCGGGTCAGGCGTTCGGCGTCCCTGTCGCCGGCATCGGCCTTCTGCAGGCAGTCGGCGGTGTAGAGCGACATGGTCAGCGCCTGCTCGGTCGGCAGCGCCAGCTTGGCGAGCTGGCGGCGCACCATGGGCTTGTCGATCAGGCGCGAGCCGAAGGCGCGGCGCGCATTGGCCACCACCAGCGCCTCGTTGAAGCAGCGCCGCATCATCGCCGCCGCGCGCACCCCGTGCGACAGACGGGACATGTTGACCTGGTCGAGCATCTGCTTCAGGCCCTTGTTGGCCTGCGCGCCGACCTCGCCCAGTGGATACGCCACCGCGCCCTCGAATATGATCTCGCCCGAGGCCATCGAGCGGCTGCCCAGCTTGTCCTTCAGGCGCACCACGCGATAGCGGTTGCGGCTGCCGTCCGGCAGGTGGCGCGGCAGAGCGAACAGGCCCAGGCCGGCATTGCCCTCGGGCGCGCCTTCGGGCCGCGCCAGCAGCAGCGCGATATCGGCATCGGCGCAGGAGCAGAACCACTTGTCGCCGTAGAGCCGCCAGACGCCGTCCTCGTTGCGCGCCGTCAGCGCGATGGTGCTGACGTCGGAGCCGCCGGTCTTCTCGGTCATGAACTGCGCGCCCATGAGGATGTTGGCGCGATCCTGCTCGAGCATGCGCGACAGCACCTGCGACTTCAGTTTCTCGTCGCCGTAGCGCTCGATCAGCAGCGCCGTGGTTTCGGTCGCCGAGATCGGGCACATCAGGCCGAACTCGGACTGGGCGAACAGATACTGGAAGGCGTACTTGGCCGGCGGCGGCACCGGCGCGTCGAGGCCGAACACGCCGGCGCGGCGCGACATGGAATGGATGCCGAAGCGCTCCAGCGCGATCTTCTCCATCTCGCGGTAGGCGGGATGGAATTCGACCCAGTCCTCGTCGCGGCCGAAGGCGTCGCGATGATGCAGCACCGGCCCGTGCCGGTCCGACTGGCGCGCCAGCGTGTCGAGCCGGCCGCCGGCGATCTCGCCCAGGGCGCGGTAATGCGGCAGCAGCGCCGCGTACAGATCGCCCGGCAGATAGAGCTGCAGCAGATCGCGCAGGCCGCGGTCGATCTCGAAGAAGTTCAGCCCATGGCAATCGGGCGCGATGGCGTCCGAGCCCGTCGGACGGGTTTGCGACGCGGCGGCGGCATTCTGCATGGTTCCTCCCGGACGGCCCGATCCGCGGGGCCTGTTAGGTTCAGATTTGACATTCATCCTGATGCTCGGCAAACGATGTTTGCGCATTCTTTGCGTGCCGAAACCGCAACCAGGAGGCCGGCATGGCCCGCCTGCCCTCGACCCTGGCGCTGCAGGCCTTCGCCGCCGCCGCCCGCGGCGCCAGCTTCGCGCAGGCGGCCGACGAGCTTGCCCTGACCCCCAGCGCCGTCAGCCGCCAGATCGCCGGGCTGGAAGCCCGCCTCGGCCTGCGCCTGTTCGAGCGCTACCACAAACGCATCGAATTGAACGCCGCGGGCCGCGCCTATCTTGCCGTGATCGGGCCGGCGCTGGCCGAGATCGAGGCGGCGACGAGGCTGGCCAGCCAGGCGCAGGATGCGCCGGTCGTGTCGCTGGTCGTCTTTCCCACCTTCGCACTGCGCTGGCTGATACCGCGGCTGAGCCGTTTCCACGACCGGCACCCGGGCATCGATCTGCGGCTGACCACGTCGCTGAACCCGGTCGACTTCACCCGCGACGCCTACGATCTGGCGATCCGCGTCATGCAAGAAGGCGCCGCGCCGGACGGGCTTATCGCCCACAAACTCGTCGAGGTCGTCACCTACCCCGTCTGCAGCAAGGCGCTGGCGGCGCGCATCGCGTCGCCGGCCGATCTCGCCGGCCAGACCTTGATCGTCGGCCGGCCACGGCCGCGCGACTGGCAGCTGTGGCTCGGCCCCGACGCGGCCAAGGCGCTGCGCGGCGTGCGCTGGCTGGAGTTCCAGAGCGTCAATCTGGCATTTCAGGCGGCGATCGACGGGCTGGGTCTGGCGATGGGCATCGACTGCCTGATCGAGGACGATCTGCGCAGCGGCCGGCTGGTGCGCCCGTTCGGCGGGCGCGAACGGCTGGGCCAGCCGCTGCAGCTGGTCCACCCCGCCCGCCGGGCCCGCAACCCCGCCCTCCTGGCGCTGCGCGACTGGCTGCTGGAGGAAGCCGAGACCTGGCGGGCGCAGCGCCACCCGCAGCCGGCCTGAGCGGGGCGCCGCCGCAGGCCTCATATGCCGGAAAAGGGCGGAGTGTCGCGCCCGGGAATCCTTTTTTGACCCGGTTTGCGGCGTTGCACAGCCCGGTTTCGGTCCTTATATACCCGCGTGACCGCCGGGGACTTAGAACCCCGACGCTACCCGCAAAAGCCTGAATCCTGGGGGGTCCCGGGGCGCCTTCGAGGGCCTTTCGACCCTGCCGAACAAGAGAGGGACAGCATGTCGAAGATTATCGGTATCGACCTTGGCACGACCAATTCCTGCGTCGCCGTGATGGAGGGCAAGGACGTCAAGGTGATCGAGAACGCCGAGGGCGCGCGCACCACCCCGTCCATGGTCGCCTTCACCGAGAGCGGCGAGCGCCTGGTCGGCCAGGCCGCCAAGCGCCAGGCGGTGACCAATCCGCAGAACACGCTCTACGCCATCAAGCGCCTGATCGGCCGCAACAATGCCGACCCGATCGTCCAGAAGGACGCCGGCATGGTGCCGTACAAGATCGTCAAGGGCGACAACGGCGACGCCTGGGTCGAGGCCCGCGGCCAGAAATACTCGCCGAGCCAGGTCTCCGCCTTCATCCTGCAGAAGATGAAGGAAACCGCCGAATCCTATCTCGGCGAAAAGGTCACCCGCGCCGTCATCACCGTTCCGGCCTACTTCAACGACGCCCAGCGCCAGGCGACCAAGGACGCCGGCCGCATCGCCGGCCTCGAAGTCGAGCGCATCATCAACGAGCCGACCGCCGCCGCCCTGGCCTACGGGCTGGAGAAGAAGGGCAGCGGCACCGTCGTGGTGTACGACCTTGGCGGCGGCACGTTCGACGTGTCGATCCTCGAGATCGGCGACGGCGTGTTCGAAGTGAAGGCCACCAACGGCGACACGTTCCTGGGCGGCGAAGACTTCGACATGCGCGTGATCGAGTATCTCGCCACCGAGTTCAAGAAGGAGAGCGGCATCGACCTGCGCTCCGACCGTCTGGCGCTGCAGCGCCTGAAGGAAGCGGCCGAGAAGGCGAAGATCGAGCTGTCGAGCGCCAAGGAGACCGAGATCAACCTGCCGTTCATCACGGCCGACGCCTCGGGCCCCAAGCACCTGACCATGAAGCTCTCGCGCGCCAAGCTCGAGGCGCTGGTCGAGGACCTCGTGCAGCGCACCATCGAGCCCTGCAAGGCGGCCCTGCGCGACGCCGGCCTGTCGGCGGGCGAGATCGACGAGGTGATCCTGGTCGGCGGCATGACCCGCATGCCCAAGATCGCCGAGACGGTTAAGAACTTTTTCGGCAAGGAGCCGCACAAGGGCGTCAATCCGGACGAGGTCGTGGCCGTCGGCGCCGCCATCCAGGGCGGCGTGCTGAAGGGCGACGTCAAGGACGTGCTGCTGCTCGACGTGACCCCGCTGTCGCTGGGCATCGAGACCCTGGGCGGCGTATTCACCCGCCTGATCGACCGCAACACGACCATCCCGACCAAGAAGAGCCAGGTGTTCTCGACCGCCGAGGACAACCAGACCGCGGTGACCATCCGCGTCTTCCAGGGCGAGCGCGAGATGGCGGCGGACAACAAGCTGCTGGGCCAGTTCGACCTGGTCGGCATTCCGCCGGCGCCGCGCGGCCTGCCGCAGGTCGAGGTCACCTTCGACATCGACGCCAACGGCATCGTGCAGGTCTCTGCCAAGGACAAGGCGACCAACAAGGAGCAGCAGATCCGCATCCAGGCCTCGGGCGGGCTGTCGGAAGCCGACATCCAGCGCATGGTCAAGGAAGCCGAGGAGCATGCCGGCGAGGACAAGAAGAAGCGCGAACTGGTCGAGGCGCGCAACCAGGCCGAATCGCTGATCCACTCGAGCCAGAAGAACCTCGAGGAGTACGGCGACAAGGTCAGCGCCGAGGACAAGGCCGCGGTCGAAGGCGCCATCGAGGCGCTGAAGGCGGTGACCTCGTCCGACGACGCGGCCGACATCAAGGCCAAGACCGACGCGCTGGCCCAGGCCGCGATGAAGCTCGGCGAAGCGATGTACAAGGCGCAGCAGGCGGCGGGCGAGGCCGCTGCCGGCGGCGCCGACCAGACCGCCGGCGGGGCGCAGGGCGCGCCCGGCGGCGAGAAGGTGGTCGACGCCGACTTCGAGGAAGTCAAGGACGACAAGAAGAACTAGGTCGTCCGCGCATGAGCGAGTGCCGCCCCGTCCCCGTTCGCCTTCGCGGACCCGGACGGGGCGGCTGCGTTTGACGCCGGCGGGCTCGGGGGAGCGAGGCCGGCGGATCAGGAAATTTGAGCAAGCGGGGCGTTAGCCGATGTCGGGGCAGGATTACTACGACTTGCTGGGGGTCGAACGCAGCGCCAGCGCGGAAGACCTGAAAAAGGCCTATCGCAAGCTGGCGATGCAGCATCATCCCGACCGCAATCCCGGCGACAAGGCGGCGGAGCAGAAGTTCAAGGAAATCAGCCACGCCTACGACGTGCTGAAGGACGACCAGAAGCGGGCGGCCTACGACCGCTACGGGGCGGCGGCGTTCGAGAACGGCGGCGCCGGCGGTCGCGGCGGTCCGGGCTTCGAGTTCAATTTCGGCGCCGGCTTCGCCGATATTTTCGAGGAGATGTTCGGCGCCATGGGCGGCGGCCGGCGCGCCCAGGGCGGCGCGGCGCGCGGCTCGGACCTGCGCTACAATCTCGAGATCTCGCTCGAAGAAGCCTATGCCGGGTCGGAAGCGCGCATCCGCGTGCCGACCTCGGTGTCGTGCGACGATTGCTCGGGCTCAGGCGCAGCACCCGGCTCCAAGCCCGTGACCTGCCAGGTCTGCCAGGGCCGCGGCCGTATCCGCGCCCAGCAGGGCTTCTTCACCGTCGAGCGCACCTGCACCAACTGCCAGGGCGCCGGCCGCGTCATCGACAATCCCTGCCGCACCTGTTCGGGCGCCGGCCGCGTGCGGCGCGAGAAGACGCTGCAGGTCAAGATCCCGGCCGGCGTCGAGGACGGCACCCGCATCCGCCTCGCCGGCGAGGGCGAAGCCGGCATGCGCGGGGCGGCGACGGGCGATCTCTACGTCTTTCTCAGCATCCGCCAGCACGAGATTTTCCAGCGCGACGGCACCAACATCTTCTGCCGCGTGCCGATTCCGATGACGACGGCCGCCCTTGGCGGGCAGATCGAGGTGCCGACCGTCGACGGCACCCGCGCCCGCATCACCATCCCCAACGGCGTGCAGAGCGGTCATCAGTTCCGCCTGCGCGGCAAGGGCATGACCGTCATGCGCTCCTCGGTGCGCGGCGACATGTACGTGCAGGCCGTGGTCGAGACGCCGGTCAACCTGACGGCCAAGCAGCGCGACCTGCTGAAGGAATTCGAGAAGGCCGGCGGCAGCAAGTCGACCAGCCCCGAATCAGACGGCTTCTTCAGCCGCGTCAAGGAGCTGTGGCGCGAGCTGAAGGAATAGGCCCGCCCGGCGGCCGGATGCCGCTGCCTTCCCGCTTCCCGACCCTCCCCGAACCGTGGCACCATTCGCTCCGGCCGACAGCGCCGCGGCCTGACATTCGGCGCCGGGGGAGTTAAGAATGCCGTCGATCCGCTCGCTGGTCGTCGCTGTTTTCCTGTCGCTTGCTTGTTTCGCGCCCGCTACCGCGCAGCAGCCGCACTGGCTGCTCGGAGAATGGTCGGGCGAACTGGCCAACGTCTCGGCCAATGCCCGCTTCGGCAATACCCGCACGCTGGCCGTCACTTCGGTGGCGCCCGATGGCGCATCGGCGCAGGGCACATGGGCCAGCGCCGCATCCAAGGTGCCCGTCGCGATCATCGTGGCCGGCGATACCGTCAGCTTCACTTCGCCGGGAAGCGGGGGGGCCGCCTACAAGCTCGTGCGAAAGGGCAACAAGCTCGACGGAACCTGGGAGACGGTCGGCGCCTCGCGGCTGAGCGGCAACATCGCGCTGCAGAAGAAATAGCGCCGGCCAGCCTCGGAAGGCCGGCGGATGGCAAGTGCGCGGCGCCGCGCGCATTGGTGAGAAATCCCTGAACCGCAACGCTGCGGCAACCAAGGAGGCCAAACCATGTTTTCCCGTCTCGTTGTCCTTTCGCTGGCATTCTCCCTGATCGCCGCCCTGCCGGCGGCGGCGCAGATGCCCAAACCGCAGCAGCCGCAACGACAGCAACAGCAACAGAAGCCCCACTGGCTGCTGGGCGAGTGGGAGGGCGATCTGCGCGGCCTGCCCCCTGTCAGCAAGGGCGGCACCCACCGTATCCTGCGCGTCCTGAAAGTCGCGCCGGGCGGCAAGGGGGGCCGAGGGGTTCTGGTGGTCACCGCCAGCGACGCGACCGTCAATGTCAACCTGAAAATCGACGGCGACAGGGTGATGTTCGCCACCCAGGGCGTCAACGGCATCACCCACGATCTCGAGCGCCGCGGCGATGCGCTGGAGGGCACATGGGATCTGCGCGGCCTGGGCAAGAGCGGCACGATGCGCCTGGAAAGGAAGAACTAGTCGATGGCTGAAAAGCGCCCTTCCCTTGTGCGTTTCGCCGACGGCAATCCGCGCTGCGGCTGGCTGTCGGACGATCCGCTTTACATCGCCTACCACGACCGCGAATGGGGCGTGGAACTGCGCGACGACCGGGCGCTGTTCGAACTGCTGATTCTCGAGGGCTGTCAGGCCGGGCTGTCGTGGATCACCGTGCTGCGCAAGCGCGAGAACTACCGGCGCGCCTATGACGGCTTCGATCCGGCGAAGATCGCGCGCTACTCGCCGGCGCGTCAGACGAAACTGATGGCCAACGAGGGGCTGGTGCGCAACCGCGCCAAGATCGCCGCCAGCGTGCAGAACGCGCAGGCCTTCCTGCGCATCGTCGAACGCGAGGGCGCCTTCGCGCCGTGGATCTGGCAGTTCGTCGGCGGTCGCCCGCTGCTGCGTCGCCCGAAGACGCTGCGCGACATTCCGGGCAGCACCCCGGAAAGCGAGGCGATGAGCAAGGCGCTGCGCAAGGAAGGGTTCAACTTCGTCGGCCCGACCATCTGCTACGCCTTCATGCAGGCGGCGGGCATGGTCGACGACCACGTCGAGGGCTGCCACTGCGCGGGACGCAAAGCGAAGGCGCGCGCCCGGCCCGCCCGTGCTAAGAAGGCCGCCTGATCGGACGGAGAAGTCAATGAAGATCTGCATCGTCGGCGCCGGCGGGCGCATGGGCCAGATGCTGGTGCGCCAGATCGCCTCGCACCCGGACTGCACCCTGGGCGCTGCGACCGAGCGGGCCGGCAGCAATTTGCTGGGACGCGACGCCGGCGAACTGGCGGGCGTCGGCAGGCTCGACGTGCCGATCACCGACGACGCGGCGGCAGCCATCGCCCGCTGCGCGGCGGTGATCGACTTCACCGCCCCCGCCGCCAGCGTGCGCCACGCCGAGATGGCGGCGGCCGCGGGCGCGGTGGTGGTGCTGGGCACCACCGGGCTGGACGCCGAGCAGGACGCCATCGTCGCCGAGGCGGCCAAGCGCGTGCCGATCGTCAAGTCGGGCAACATGAGTCTGGGCGTCAATCTGCTGACGGCGCTGGTCGCGCGCGTCGCCGCCGCCCTCGACGACAGCTACGACATCGAGATCGTCGAAATGCACCATCGCCACAAGGTCGATGCGCCGTCAGGCACCGCGCTGATGCTGGGCCAGGCCGCCGCCGACGGCCGCAAGGTGTCGCTGGCCGACAAGGCGGCGCGCGGACGCGACGGGCATACCGGCGCGCGGCGCACCGGCGATATCGGCTTCGCCGCCCTGCGCGGCGGCGACGTGGTCGGCGACCATACCGTGATCTTCGCCGGGCCTGGCGAGCGGCTGGAGCTGACGCACAAGGCGGCGACGCGCGAGATCTTCGCCAACGGCGCGCTGCGGGCCGCGCTCTGGGGTCGCGGCAAGCCGCCGGGCCTCTATTCCATGCACGACGTGCTGGGGCTTACCGGCTAGAAGCCGCCGCCAGACGGCCGCGCAGCCACAAGGGCGCGCGGCCATCGACGCAGGCGATGCCGGCGAAGATCAGCGCCAGGGCCGGCAGCGCCATGTCGGGCAGGCGCTGGCCGAAGGCCAGCAGGTCGATGGCGACGGCGGCCGGCGGCACCAGGAACGTCACCAGCAGCGCATTGGTGGGGCCGCTGCGCACCAGCAGGCGGGTATAGATCAGATAGCCCAGCGCCGTGCAGAACAGCGCCAGCGCGCCGACCGCCGCCAGCGCCTCCATCGAAGGACGCAGCAGCCAGGCATGGTCGACCAGCGCGGCCAGCGGCAGGCCGAGCAGCGTCGCCGCCACCAGCTGGCCGCTGGCGATGACCAGCACCGGCAGGCCACGGAAGCGCAGCCCCCAGATGGCGGCAAAGGCGTAGGACAGTGCCGCCCCCAGCCCGGGCAGCAGCGCCCAGGCGGCGAAGTCGGCGGCGCCCGCCAGTGCGGGCAGCGACAGCACGGCGATGCCGGCAATGCCGAGGAAAACGCCGAGAAAGCGGAACACGGAGAAGCGCTCCTCGCCCGCCGCCAGCAGCGGCGTCAGCACGGCGCCGAACAGCGGCGCGGTGCTGTTGAGGATGGCGGCCAGCCCGGCCGGGACGTGCAGCTGCCCGAAGGCGATCAGGCCGAACGGCAGCAGGTTGTTGAGCGCCCCCATCACCACGAACGACAGGCACAGCCCCAGGGTCAGGCGGACGCCGATGCCGCGCATCGCCATCCAGCCGAGCAGCACCAGCGCCGACAGCCCGTAACGCGCCGTGGCCAGCGTCAGCGGCGGCAGCTCATGTACGGCGATCGAGGTGAAGACGAACGAGCCGCCCCACAGCAGGCCCAGCACCGCCAGCAAACCGAAATCAGACCCCTGCATGCGCATCGCTGCCTCCTCCGAAACCGGAGGCAGACTGGCGGGTATGAGCGAAGCGCTCTATCCGGCGATTGCCGGCAATCGCGAAGCGCTCAGCCCTTGCGATAGAGGCCGACGACGGCGACCAGCGCGCTGATCGTCGCCACCAGGAACAGCGCCGACAGCACGCCCGCCTGCACGTCGGTGCCGGTCAGCCGGGCAAGGTCGTAGAGCACGTAGATTCCGAAGGTGACGGCCAGCCCGTAGAGCCAGGGGCTGCGCCGGCGCGCGGCGAGGACGGCGACGATCGCCACCGCGACCTCGAGGATGATGGAAAGCGTCAGCATGCGGCATCATCCCGCGCCGGCGCGGAGCAGGCAAGCGGCCAGCCGCCTCAGGCGGCGTCGTGGAAGATGACGCCCAGCGTGTGGCGGTTTCCGTGATGCAGCCTGCTGACGCCGTGACGCATGACGACGCGATAATGGCCGCGCGTGCCGCGCACCGGCCGCTGGTTGACTGCGAAGATCACGCCGTCGCCCTGCCGCAGCGGCACGACCTGCACGCGCGACTGCATGCGCGGGCGCTGCTCGGTCAGCACGAACTCGCCGCCGGCGAAGTCGCGGCCGGGCTGGGACAGCAGGAAGGCGATCTGCAGCGGAAAGACGTGCGCGCCGTACAGGTCCTGGTGCAGGCAGTTGTAGTCGCCGGCGCCGTAGCGTAGCAGCAGCGGCGTCGGCCGCGTCTGGCCGGCGGCATGGCAGCGGCGCAGGAAGCCGTCATGCGTGGCGGGAAACCGCACCTCGCTGCCCATCGCCTCGTGCCAGCGATTGGCCAGCGGCGCCAGCAGGGGATAGAGCGAGGCGCGCAACTGTGCGACCAGCGGCGGCAGCGGATAGGCGAAATAGCGGTACTCGCCCCGCCCGTAGCCGTGCCGCGCCATGACCACGCGGCTGCGGAACTGCCGCTCGTCGCCGTCATAGAGCGCCGCCAGCATTTCGCATTCGTCCGTCCGCAACAGGCGCGGCAAAACGGCATGCCCCTCCGCATCCAAAGCGACAGCGATGGCGGCGGCATCGAGCACCGCCAGCCGCGCGTCGATGCCGTCGTCCGTCGAACTCGTTCCTGCCATCGCCATGGCGGCGATCATAGCGCGGCTTCGGCCCGCAGCAGAGCCGCCTTGCGTTCGGCCCCCCAGCGATAGCCGCCGATGCCGCCGGCCTTCGGCCGCACGCGATGGCACGGTATGGCGACGGCGATGGGATTGGCGGCGCAGGCGCCGGCCACCGCGCGCACCGCCTTGGGCGCGCCGATGGCGGCGGCGATCTCGGCGTAACTGGCGGTGGCGCCGGCCGGCAGCCGACGCAGCGCCGTCCACACCGACTTCTGGAACTTCGTGCCGACCGGGTCGAGGGGCAGACTGGCGGCGGCTGTGGGACGGGCGATCAATTCGGCAACCGCTTGCAGCAGATCGGCCGTACCGCCATCCGCCGCCAGCGAAGCGCCGGGAAAGCGCCGGCGCAGATCCGCCAGCAAGCTCGCGTCGTTGTCGCCGAAGACGACGGCGACGATGCGGCCGCCCCGCGCCGCCACGGCGAAGCGTCCCAGCACGCTGTCGCCCATGCCGACATGCAGCGTCGCGTGGTTCGTCGGATTCGACGGTATCGATGTCATGTCAATTCCTCCTTGTGTCGAGGAGGGCATCTTCATCGCGACGATGGGCGGGCTCTATCCGCCGATTGCCGGCAATCGCTATTCGCCGGCGGCAGCCGCGGGCCGGGCGCGCGCCAGGGCGATCTTGCGGCCGCGATCGATCAGCCACAGCGCGCCGAGGACGAAGGCGAAGGCCGCGAAATGGCGCAATTCAAGCGATTCGTCGAAGAACAGCGCCCCCCAGCAGAGCGCCAGCGCGGGATTGAGATACATCACCATCGAGACGATGGTGGGACCATGCACCGCGATGATGCGGAACATCAGCAAGGTGCCGAAGGCGGTGGCGACCAACCCCAAACACAGCAGCGCCGCATAGGCCTGCCAGGGAATGTCGCGCATCAGCGGCAGTTCCCACGCGCCGGCAAGCGGCGCCATCATCACCGCCGCCAGCAGCGCGCTCATCGTCGCCGACTGGTCGGGCGTCACCGATTTCACGAAGCTGGTGTAGATGGTGCCGATCGCCCAGCACAGTGCAGCGGCGATCAGCGCCAGTTCGCCCAGCAGCGCCATCCGCGCGCCCTCGAGCGCGGTCGGCCCGACCAGCAGCACGATGCCGACCAGTCCGCACAGCGCGCCGATCAGCTTGACGAGATTGAGACGTTCGCCGGCCCGCGCGCCGCTGGAGAAGAAATGCGTCAGCAGCACCGTCCATACCGGCATGGTGCCGACCAGCACCGCCGACAGGCCGGACGGAACATGCAACTGCCCGTAGGCGACCAGTGCGTAGGGCACGGCGGTGCCGAGCACGGCGATCGGCAGCACGGGCAGCCAGGTCCGAGGCGGCCAAGGCAGGCGCTTGCCGCGCACGATCAGAAACAGGGCGAGTGCTGCGCCGGCGATGGCCATGCGCGCAACCACGATGCTGACCGGGCCGAAGTAGAAAGTCGCGTACTTGATCAGCGGCCAGGACAGCGACCACACCACCGACAGCAGCAGCACGAGAAGGACGGCGCGGTTGTACATGGCGCGTCAGCTACTCCGCGACCGCAAGGATCCGAATCAGACGGGAGCCGGCCGCGAATCGTGACGGTTGCGATGGCGATGCAGGGCGCGACGCAGCGCCCGCGCCAGCTGCAGGCGTTCCTCGGGCGTGAGCTGCGATCCGATGGCAAGACGCGTCCCGCGCGTCGCCAGCACCAGCGCCGAATCGTGGCGCGGCGGATCGTCCATCTCGACCCGCAGCCAGTAGGGCTCGAGCGACCACGACGTTACCTCCCCGTCGGCCCGCACCCGGCGCACCTGAAGCGCGTCGTCGGTGAGTTGGACCAGTTCCGTTTCTTTGGCGTGACGGTAATTCAACCGGAAGAGGAAATAAAGCAGCGCGACGTCCAGCCCCATGAAGCCGAACACCGGCCAGGCGCCGGCGTACCAGAACATGCCCCCGACCAGCAGATTCGCGACCGCCACGACTGCTATCAGAATGCGAAATCCGCGCCGACCCAGGCTGCGATGGGGCGTGATTTCGGCGTCGAAATAGCGGACTTGTGCGTCTTGCCGGCTCATGGCTAAAGCATACCGGCAATTGCGCCGGAACTGTGGACTGGTTTCAGTTGCATGGAATCTAAGCCTTCCGCATAGGTTCTCCTTGCGTCAACCTGCCGCGCCGTGGTTTCGGCGACGAAACGAGGATGGAGATCATGCCAGCCGCCCTGACTCGCGCGCAGATCGCGGAATTCTTCCGGCGCCTGCAGGCCGCCAACCCCGAACCCATGGGCGAACTGCTCTACACCAACCCTTTCACCCTGCTGGTCGCTGTCGTTCTGTCGGCCCAGGCAACCGATGCCGGAGTCAACAAGGCGACGCCGGCGCTGTTCGCGGCCGCTCCCGATCCTCACGCCATGGTGGCATTGGGCGAAGCGCGGGTGCGCGAGATGATCAAGACCATCGGCCTGTTCCGCACCAAGGCGAAGAACGTGATCGCCCTGTCGCGCAAGCTGATCGACGAGTTCGGCGGCGAGGTGCCGGCCGATCGCGAGGCGCTGGTCAGCCTGCCCGGTGTCGGGCGCAAGACGGCCAACGTGGTGCTCAACATCGCCTTCGGCCAGCCGACCATCGCCGTCGACACGCATATCTTCCGCGTCTCCAACCGAACCGGCCTCGCCGTCGGCAAGACGGTCGAAGCGGTCGAGGCGCGGCTCGAGAAGGTGGTGCCGGCGGAATTTCTCCTGCACGCGCATCACTGGCTGATCCTGCATGGTCGCTACGTCTGCAAGGCGCGCCGGCCGGAATGCCCGCGCTGCGTCGTGCGCGACATCTGCCGCTACAGGGACAAGACGAAGGAAGCGGCGTGAAGGGCGGCGAGGACGCTCAGCCGCGCAGCGACTTGCGGCGGCTGGCGGCGATGCTGTCGATGCAGGCGTTCTGGGCCACGGCGCGGAACTTCTCGTCGCGCGCCTCGACGTGGCGCACCTTCAGATCGGCGTCGAGCTTGTAAAGCATCAGTTCGAGCACGCAGGTCTCGCCGCGATAGCGCCAGATCTGGGCCGGATTCTCCTCGCGGCGGAAAGCGGGCTCGCCGAGCATGGCGACCACCTGCGTGCTGCTGAGATCGTTCAGTCGGGTCGGACCGCCAGTTGCCGGACCGAGTGCGGCGGTGCGAGGGCCGCCCGTTGTGGCCGGCCCATCCGCGGTCTGCACGCAGCTGCCGAGCGCCAGAAGGAGCAGGAAGCCGCCGCTCAGAACGAAGCGCGGCAGTCTCGCGATGCCTCCCGTCCCCCGCGGCGTCATTGCTCCCCCGGATCCGCTTCTACTGTCGCGCCGGGATCTGCCAGGACTCCTCCCTCGAGTCCGGCTCGTCCAGCGCCAGCCCTTCGTCGTCTGACGCGCCATTGGCCATCGGGCGCTGCTCGGCCGCGGTCGCCGGCGGCGCGGCGATCAGCTGGATGTCGCCGCTGAGCTGGCCGCCGCATTCGATCTCCAGCATGCCGTAGCGGATCTCGCCCGTCACCTTGCCGGTGGCGCGGATCAGCAGTCGATTGCGCACCACGAGGTCGCCCTCGAACGTGCCGCGGATCTCCGCGTCGTCGATCTCGGCGGTGCCCTTGAAGAAGCCGGTCTCGCGAATCTCGATGACGCGGCTGTCGGTCAAAGCTGCCTCGACGCGACCCTCGACCACGAGCTGGTCACAGGTCGTGATCTCACCGCTGAGAACGATATCGCGCCCGACCAGAAGTTTCTTGCCTTCGCTGACATTGCCCGAGGAATCGCGCGGCGGCTGGGCCACGGCGGCGGCGGCCGGACGCGGCGCGGTATCGGTCGGTCGGCGCGGGATTTCGTAGCGCGGCTGCACGGGGGCGACGAGGTTGGTCGGCGTCGGGGCCGGGGCCGCCGGCGCGCCGGCGCTGCGCAGCTTCAGCGGCGGGGCGCCCGCATCGGAGGGAACGGGTTCGCTCTTGGGCGCATCGGGCTTCTTGCGGCCGAACATCGACATCCTTCACCACATGGTACGGGGTTACATGATCCGGCGGCTCTAAAGCCCGATCCGGACTGCATTTTTACCATGCCATGACGGTCCGGGCTACTTGCAATCGCCTGCCGTCACCCGCCCGACCTTCAGCGCGCCGAGGGCCGGCGACGGCTGAAATCCTGAAAAAGATGCACCATCACGGCCGTCGCCAGCACGGGCGCGACCAGGTTCACGATGGGGATTACCGCAAGAAAGGCGATGGCCGCCCCCGCCAGGGTAAGCTGGATGGTGAAGGGCCGGCGCAGGGCGCGGGCCTCGGGTTCCGACAGGCGGCGGAACGCCACGGTCTCGAAATATTCCCGTCCGGCCAGCCAGCCATTGACGGCATAGAAGAGAACCGGCACCAGCGGCGCCAGCACGACGCTGGCCAGCATCAGCAGGTAGGCGAGCAGCAGCAGGATGTTCACGCCGATCAGCAGGGCTGCGAA
>JBFWZG010000054.1:8898-20359 GCA_050185515.1 Reyranellaceae bacterium | reverse complement strand
AACTGCGTCAGGTAGGCGTGAGGGCTAAGCCCGGTGCAGCGATTGAACAGCCCGATGAGCTGGAACCGGGTCAGGCCGAGCTCGGCCGACAGCGCGTCGAGAGCGAGCCCGTCTGCATAATCTTCGCGCATGCGCTCGATGGCGCGCCGCAACAGGGTGAGATCGCGTGGAGCTGCCGCAACGCGGTTGGGCTTGCCGCCGTGGCGTCGGAACAGCAGGCCGAACGAGCCTGTCAACAGTTCCTCTTCGTGCAGGGCGTCGGCGTCGCTCTCCAGTGCGCGGTGCAGCCGGACGAAGCCGTCAATCAGATCGGCGTCGGTGAAGAGATTGGCGGTGAAGTAGGGAATGCGATCCAGCCCCAACGTGCTGCGGACCAGTTCGAGCGCCGACTGTGTAAGATAGAAGGAGCGATAGCGCCAGACTGTGCTCCAGCCCATCCACCCCGCATGCGGCTCGTCGGGATTGAACACGAACAGCGTGCCGGCCGTCGCCCGCTGCACCGCCCCGCGACTTTTGATTTCGGAGCCGCCTGCTTCGGTGACGGCGATCACCAGCGCATCATGGGCATGCGGCGCGAACTCCTGCGTCGTGAAATCGGCGCGGATCAGGGTCAGCCCCGGCACGCGCGGCGCGCGGCGGTACTCGGTGCGATTATGCTTGTCCACCCTCGCCATGCGACAAATATGGATCAGCCGGCTTCAATGCGGCAGCGCCTGCGCCGCGTCGACCTGGATCTCGATCAGCATCTCCGGCCACGGCAGTTCGATGCCGAACAACAGCATGGAAGCCGGACGTGCGGGTCCAAGGAAGCGCTCGCGGATCGCACGGTAGGCCGGCCCGTCGCTGCGGCGAACGATGTATTGCGTCACACGCACTATGTCGCCGGCGTCCATGTCGGCAGCCTTGAGCGCCGTCAGCACGTTGCGCCAGGCCCATTCCGCCTGTACGGCAAAGTCGTCCGACAGTTCGCCCTGCTCGTCGAACCCGGGCGTGCCGGACGTTGTCAGCCAGCGCACCGGACCGCGCAACAGGACGGCGTCGCTGTAGAGCGCGATGCGTCGGGCGACTCCGATGTCGATGTCCCGTCTCATTGTCATCCTCCGCTCTCTCGTCTGTCGTGGCAGCGGCCCGATGCATTGTGCCTTGGGTTGGCGCTGCGCCCTAGGGGCCATTCGACGTAGGGCAAAATTTGCGGTGCGCCTGCACCGCCTGCGCGCCTCGCGACCGCGCCGGAACGCTTCAGGCCGCGGCGGATTTGTTGAACGGCAGGAAGGCGTCGACCAGCATGCGCCGCCACCAGCGATGGCCGGGATCGTTGTTGAAGCGCTGGTGCCACCAGACGAACGCCTCGGCCTTGGGCATCTGCAGCGGCACGGGACGCAACTCCACCTCGCAGCGCGCCATGGCCCATTCGCCGATGGCGCGAGGAACGGTGGCGATCATGTCTGTCGCCGCGACCACGGTCGGCGCACCGATGAAGGATTGAACCGTCAGCGCCATGCGCCGGCTGCGCCCTTGCTTCTTGAGGACCGCATCGACGAAGCCCGTATCGCGACCGCCGGTGCTGACCATCAGGTGCGGCAGCGCGCAGAAAGCATCGAGATCGAGCGGCCGTTCCAGTGCTGGATGGTTCTTGCGCAGCATGCAGACGAAATCCTCGCTGACGAAGCGCGTCTTCATGAGAGCCTTGTCGAGCGACATCTGCTGCTCGACTTCGCCGCCGGCCAGCACCGTATCGAGCTCGCCCGAAACAAGACGGGCATGCAGATCCGACGCCGGCGGCAGGATGCGCACGTCGATCAGGGGCGCTTCCCGCGCCAGCTTCTGCATCAGCAGAGGAATGCCGGTCAGCAGCGGATAGTCGACCGTGGCGATGGAGAAACGTCGCCGCGACGTCGCCGGCTCGAATTCGGCATCGCTTTGCAGCGTGCGCTCCAGTTCGCTCAGCCCGCTGCGCAGCATCGGTTCGAGGCTGGCGGCAAGCGGCGTTGGCGCCAGTCCGTCGGCCGAACGCACGAACAGCTCGTCGTTGTAGAGCGCACGCAGTTGCTTGAGCGCGTGACTGACCGCCGGCTGCGTCAGATTGAGCCGTTTGGCGGCGCGCGTTACGCTGCGTTCGCTGAGCAGGGCGTCGAGGACGAGAAACAATCTCAGATTTGTTTCGCTAATATTAGCGCGACGCATATGTGCATCAATCTTGTGAATTTGATCTATCATGCACTGGAAGCGCAATTAGTTCGACAGGAATCTTGGAGCTCCGGCATGCCTTACGATGACACGGGCCAGTTCATCAGCCTGTCAGGCGCGGATTTCTATTCCAGCGTCCACAAGGGCGTGCGACGGGTGCTTTTCAGGGTGTCCGCCCGACTGGCAGTGGCCGACGCGAAACATGAGCATAGCGTCACTGAAGCCGTCGCCGATCTCCGCCGCGTCCTCGAGCTGGCGGCAGCCTTGGGCGCTGCCGAGGCGCGCCATGTGCACGCTTTGCTTGACCGCCTGCGACCGGGCGCTGCCGAGGCCGCCAGGCTCGACGGCTTGCGGCTGGCGATCGCCATCCAGAAACTGCAGCGTCGTGCGGAGTGGCTGGCACGGGCGAGGCCGGCAGAACGGGTGCGAGCGATTTTCGAACTCAACGCCCGGTTCTCCGCTTTTGTCGGCGATGCCCTGTTGCATATGGCGGATGCAGAGATCGAATTGATGCCGCTGCTGCGCGAGGCTGCCAGCGAGGAGGAGTTGCTGGCGTTGCAGCAGGCGCTGGCCGAGGGGCTGGGCGTTGCGGCAGTCTCGGCGCTGGTGCATGAAACCGCCCCGGCGCTGAGCGGGCGCGAACGCGAGCGCTTCTGGCGCATGTTGCGTCGCATCGTGGCGCCCGACCTGTGGACCCGTCTGCGCGGTGAAACGGCCGACCCGGCCGACGATCTGTGGGTGCTGGGCGCGCTCTGAGCCTCAGTAATCCCATTCCAGGCCGATACCGACCTTGGAGCCGGCTTCGGCGCCGACTTCGCTCTGCACCTTGATGTTCGGGGTAAGTTCGATCTCGACCACGGCGGCCGTCGAACCCGATGTCGCGCCCTGCTTGGCGCCGAGATAGACGCCCGGCGCCACGTAACGCCCCAGCTCCAGCGACGAGCCCGACAACGGAGAATTTCCTGCCGCCGCGGCGGGATTGGAGCTGACGCCCAGCCGGTCGAAGCCGAGCGCCTTGCGCAGCCGGTCGAGAATGCCGCCGCCTGAGCCGGTCAGCCCGGAGAGGCTGCCGACCGATTGGCCGATCTCGGCCAGCTGCAAGGGGCTGAGCGTGCTGGTCGACTGGCCGAACAGCAGTTGCGCCATGATCTCGTCCTGCGGCAAGGGCGGCGAGGACGAAACCGCGACCTTAGGGGCCGATGGGCGGCCGGTTATCGCGATTTCGACGTCGCCGGCCTCGATGCTGGTCGAAGCCGTGAAGTCGATTACCGGCTCGAGCCGGTCGGGATCGGGGAAGGTGACGCTGCCGCGGGTGAATTCCAGTCGGCGGCCGATGCCGGAAAACGTGCCGCGCCTGAGCTGCAGCCCGCCTAGAATTCGCGGTTGGCTGACGGTGCCGCCAATCGTCAGCTGCCCGCCCATCTCCACGTCGAGACCGCGCCCGCGCACGAACACCGCCTGCGGCGCCTTGACCTCGATCGCCAGCGCGACCTGCGGACCCGGCGGCGCCGGCTTGCGCTGCTTGTCGTCAGGCTGGCCGCCTGGCCGGTTGATCTCGCGCACGTCGAGGCTGACGATTTCCGGTCCCCCCGTTTCGGTGGCGTCGAGGTTGAGTTCCGCCCGCTCGACCTTGGCGCTGCCCTCGAGGGTCATGCCCTGCGCCACCGAACCGTGCAGCCGCAGATCGCTCGACAGCGTCGCCTGCATGTCGCGGCGGTCGATGATGCGCGCGCTTTTCGCGACGACACGGATGTCGACTGGCAGGGTCAGTTCGGGATCGACGCGGATCCCGCCGCTGACGTCAATGCTGCCTTCGCTGCGGGTGCGGGCGGCGAAGCTGGTGATCTGCAACCGGTCGCCGGCGACAGAGAAGGTGGCGTTGACGTCGCGCACCGCGATGCCCTGGTCGTAATTGAAGTAGCGCCCGTCGACGATGCGCAGCGTGCCGTCGCCGCCGATGGCGCCGTTGCTGGCGGTGAAGGTGAGGTCCGCTTCGAGCCGCCCGCGCAGGCGGCCGCGGCCGGGCAGGAATGGCGCCAGCTGCGCCAGCTGCAGTCCGCCGTCGATGCGCAGGCGTCCCTCCCGCAGCCACTGGCCCCCTTGCATCTGTCCCTGGCCGCTGAAGCGGAAGCGATTGCCTTCGCCGGCGCTGAAGCTGCCGTCGAACGACGCCGCGTCGCCGCGCAGCTTCGCTTCCAGTTGCAGCGCGCCAGGCGGGATGCCGGCCGTATCGATCGTGCGCAGTCGCATGTTGCTGGCCTGCAGCGACAGATCGATCTCGGGCCGTGCCAGCGCGCCGCGCATCGTGGCGGTGAAGTTCGCGGTGCCGAAAAGCTGCAGTTCGGGGTCGACCGCGCGCAACAGGGTCAGCGGCAGGTCACGGCCGCTGGCCTCGAGCCGGCCATCGGGCGAACCGAGCCGCCCCTGGGCGCGCAGCGTGCCGTTGCCGGCGCGCAAGGTCAGGTTCTCGATCCCGATCGTCTCGCCCTGGACCGTGATGCGTGCCGGGCCGGCCAGCGATGCCCTCTGGCCGGCATAAGTCGCATCGAGCGCTCGCAACTCGATCCTGCTCGTCGCATCGCCGAGCGCCGCGCTGCCCTGCGCCGTCACCCGCGCATTCTCGCCGCTGCCCTCGACGTTGAACTGGAATGCGGTGCGCTCGCCGTTCGCCTTGAGCGCGATCTGCCGCAATGGTCCGGCCAGCCCGCTGCCGCTGGCGCTCGCCGTCGCTTCGAAAGCCGCCTGCCCCAGGGGATCGCGCACCTGGCCGGCGAGTTGTGCCGTTTCGACCGCGATGTCGGCGAAGCGCAGATTGCTCGCGCGCGCCTGCAGCTTCAGCGTGTCGTTTTGAAGCGCCGTGATGCTGGCGTCGAGGCTGCCGGCGATGCCGTTGCCGAGAAAAGGCTGCAGATCGGCGAGCTGTCCGGCCTTGACCGAAATCTCGCCGGTCGAACTTGTGCGGGCGATCTGGAAGTTGCGGGCGACGGCTGCGATGCTGGCCCAGCGCAGATCGAAGGCCGGCACCTCGACCCGCCCGTCCGCCGCCAGCACGAAGCGCCCATCGCCGGCGATCGGCTTGTCCTGCATCAAGCCGTCGACTGCCAGCGTGCCTGAAATGGCGCCCTGCGAGCGACGCGCGGAAACGTCGGCGGCGAGGCGACTCACCCGGGCCGCGCCCAGGGCGGCATCGGTCACCCTGAGGCGGAGTTCGGCCGCGAAGCTTTCAGGATCGCCCTCGATGCGGGCCTGGCCCTCGCTGCTGCCGGCCAGTTGCGGATCCATCGCGGCGAGATTGGCGATGCGCCACGAGAGGTCGGCGCTGCCGCTGGCGGCGATCCCCTCGCCGCTGGCCTCGATGTAGGCGGCCGCCGATTCGAGCTCCAGGGAATCGATCCGCCACGTCCGGCCATCGGCGCCCAGCGATCCATCCAGCTTCGCGGTCACCCGTGGCGCGATCAGCGCCGGCGGCACTTCGGGCGCCTTGCCGTTCTCCAGACTTGCCTCGGCCGTGACCGCCGTGCGGCCGTCCTCCCGCTTCGCCTGCAAACTGAGCTGCACGGCCCCGGCAATATCAAGATTCAGTGCGTCGGCGAAGGCGGCGAGATTAGCCGCCCGTGCCTCCAGCGCGCCGGTCAGCGCATTGGCCGCCGGATCGAAGCGGCCATTGCCCGTCGCCTGCAGCAGCGGCGAGCGGATGGCAAGATTGTCGACGGCGACGACGCCCGTTGACGTGCGCGCCAGCCGGGCCGATATCGTCGCCTCGGTGCGCAACCGGCGTCCTTCGCCGGTCGGCAGCGCGACCTCGTTCAGGGCGCCCTCGAGCGTGGCGGCGAGCGCGCCGTTGTCGCCCTCGCTGCCGTCGAGGCGCAAGGTCGCCGTTCCGATCGTCACCTCGTCGATCCCGATCTGCCTTCCTTCGATCGCCGCGGCGATCGTCGGCTGCATCAGCTTGCCGGTTAGCGTGCCGCTCGCCGTCAGGCTGTGCCACTTGGTCTCGGGCAGCAGCGGCGCCAGTGCCTCGGCAATCGCGGTGAGCGCGAAGTTCAGCTTTGCGGTGTCGTCGCGCCTGTCGATGCTGCCGTCGATCCGCGCCGTGCCGGGCGGCGCTTGCAGCACCGCACTGTCGATGGCGATGGTGTCTGCGTCGATCAGCCCCTCGGCCTGCAGTCGCCAGTCGCCGGCCAGCACTTCCAGCCACGGGGCATTACCCATCCGGCCGGCGCGGCCCGACAGGTCCAGCGTCGCCCTGGTGCCGTTCTGGCCGCGCTGCGCCCGCACCCGCCCGTCGGCGCTCAGCAGCTCGCCGGCCCGCACGCTCAATGTGCCGTCGAGGTCGTCGAGCGGACCGGCAATGTCGGCACGCAGATCGATGCCCGTCTGCGTATCGGAAGGGGTCAGACGATTGACCGTCGCAGCTCCCTCGCGCGTCACAAGCTTGATGGTGAGATGCTGCCTTGCGCCTTCGTAGCGGCTCTTCAGGTCGATCAGGCCGTCGCCACCGTCGATGCGGCTGGCCTCGATGTTGAGCCAGTTCTCTTCGTCGAGCCCCGCGACGCGGGCTTCGCCGGCGAAACGCCAGGCTGCGGTTTCGCCGGCCAGCGCCGGGCCCAGGGTCAGACGGTCCACCGATACCGCCGCGATATCGATGCGAAGTGGGAGCGCTGAGCCGTCTTCGTCCGATTGATCGGCTGATGGCGCGCCGGGCAGCGGTCGGCGCTGGATCTCGATGGCGTCGGCGTGCAGGCGGTCGATGTCGAGCCGGCCGCCGATCAGCGCGAGCGGCGACCAGTCCAGCGCGATGTCGCGCCCTGCAAGCCATACACCCTCGCGATCGGCTATGCGCAGCGTTTCGAGCGACATCGACCACGGCAGAAAGCCGCTCAGCCCGGCGATCTCGATGCGCTGGTCGTCGGTGCTGGCCGCCGATTCGACGAGGCCGGCGATCTGCCGCTTGCCGAACCCGGTCTGCGCCACGGCGAGCACCAGCACGACGAGCGCCAGCGGCAGGCCCAGGACGACGCCGAGGATGGTCAGCCAGCGTTTGCGCGCCGTCATCAGAAGGCCTGGCCGATGCTGACGTAGAGACCGAACCGGTCATCGCCCTTGCGCCGGTGAAGCGGCACGGCGACGTCGAAGCGCAGCGGGCCGAAATCGGTGTGGTAGCGCGCGCCAACGCCAGCGCCGAAACGCAGCGTGCCGCCGGGGTCGGGCGTCGAGGTCTCCCAGACGTTGCCGGCGTCGACGAAGGCCGCCATGCCGAAGCGGCCGCTGATGCGTTGGCGCAGCTCGACGCTCATCTCCAGCGAGCTGCGCCCGCCCAGCGGATCGTTCCCGTCGCGCGGGCCCAAACTCTGATAGGCATAGCCCCGCACCGAGCCGCCGCCGCCGCTGTAGATGCGTTTGTCGAACGGCACGATCGAGGTGCCGAGATCGAGCAGTGAGGCGATGGCGGCGCGCGTCGCCAGCACCGTCGACTTGTCGGAGGAAAAGTCGAAGTAGGCGGTACCGACCAGCCGTCCGACGATGAAGCGCGATGCGGGATTGAGGGTGTCGACATATGGCGTCACTTCGCCCGACAGGCGGAAGCCTTCGGTCGGATTGAGCAGGTCGTTGCTGCGGTCGAGCGCCAGCGCCGTCGGCAATCCGATCAGCGTGAAGCGCTCCTTGTCGCCATCGCGCTCCTGGATCGAATGTTCAAGGCTGATGCCGATGCTGCCCTTAAGGTTTTCGTTGAACAGCCGTTCGAGGCCGATCGAACCGCCGATCGCCTGCTTGGTGTAGGCGTCGAGGATCTTGCGCTCGGCCAGCGCCGCCGCGGTGAGGTCCTGGTGCCGTTCGAGGAAGTCCGGTTCCCGGTAGTTGGCATAGACGCCGAAGCTCGGCTCCGTCAGCTTGTTCTCCAGCAGGCCGCCAACTTCGGCCGACAGGCGCAGAGATTCGGCGCCGCCGAACAGGTTGCGATGCTGCCAGTAGGCGCGGGCGCCGAAACCCTCCGAGGTCGCGTAGTTGGCGCCGATGCCTATGGTGCGCGGCGCCCGCTCGACGACTTCCACCGTCACCGGGAGCCGTCCCTGCGCGTCGAGTTGCGGCGCTTCCTTGACCCGTACGCTGCTGAGGATGCCGAGCCCGATCAGCTCGTCGCGCAGCGCGTCGACCTTCTCCGGCGTATAGCTTTCGCCTTGCTTGAAGGGCAGGCGCCGGGCCAGGAATTCTTCGCGCGTCCGCTCCAGACCCTCGAACTGCACCGAGCCGAAATTCGCCTTCGGGCCGGGCGCCACGCGCCAGGTCACCATCATCGATCTGTCGGCATGGTCGACCACGACCTCGCGGCCTTCGATCTTGGCGTAGGGACGGCCTTTCTCCCGCAGCTGCCGGACGATGTCCTCGTCGGCGGCGATGACCCGGGCGGCGACGGCGCTGCGGTCATCTCGCGCCGACAGCTTGTCGCGATCGACCAGTTCGACCGGGATCGGCTGGCCGCTGGCTGCGTCCAGAACGAGCGGTGGCTTGAAGCTGTAGCGCTCGCCTGCTTGCACGGCGAACTTCACTTCGATTCGTTCACGAGTGGCGATTGGTTCGAGCTGGTCGAATAGGGCCGGATCGTCCAGGGCATAGCCTGCGAAGCTCACGTCAACGGTGCCGTCGTAGTAGCCCTCCGAGCGCAGCGCGCGCACAACCTCGTCTCGCTGCGTCTGGGTGCGCTGCAGGACGGTTATCGGTTCGGGCGGACGTCGCCCGCGCGCGGCATTGGCCTCTATCACCGCTTTCAGGTACTCCTCGAGCTTTTCCGGTCCCTCGATCGTCACCACCGTGTCGACTTCAATGGCATGCGCGGTCGCCAGGCACGCGATCGGCCACAGAAACAGGCTTGCCGTAGCCAGCACCATCCGGATGCGAAATTGTCGGAAAGACCACGCCATCAGGGTGCTGCCGCTCGGGAAACGGGTTGCGGTTCGCGGAAACGCCGTGGTCTGCGCTGTGCGCTCCGTACAAGGCCAGTTCTGGCTCTCATAACGCTCCCACTGCGAAAAACGGCGATGTGGCGGAAATGTTCCGGCCTGCGGCCTCGTTCGCCTTCCCGGCGGTCGGTTTGCCGCGGCTGCCGCCACCGGAAATCCTACGGCCCTGCGACAGCCCTGGACGTTTTCCGGGCGGCCAGCCTCCGCAAGGGTCTTGCGGCGGCTATAGCATCGGCGATGCCGCAGCGGCAAGGCCGGGGGGCGGCGGTTTTTCGCCGAATCGGGCGGTTGTCAGCCGGGTCGGGGCTCCTATGATCGGAGCGGGACGCGACGCCCCAAGACTGCAACGACGGAGGACTCCGGTGGAAGCATTGATCCAGGCGCATGTTCGCGGGGCCACTGACGTACCGTTGCTGGACCTGACGGTGCCGTCCCTGTTGCGGCAAACGGTCGCCCGGTTCTCGGGTCGAGCGGGCCTCGTGGTGCGGCATCAGGATGTGCGCTGGACGTACGGGGAATTCGCCAGGGCAGTCGACGAGCTGGCGGCGGGACTTCTGGCGCTGGGGCTGGAGAAGGGCGATCGCATTGGCATCTGGTCGCCCAATCGCAGCGAATGGGTCGTGGCGCAGTTCGCCACCGCGCGCATCGGGCTCATCCTCGTCAACATCAATCCCGCCTACCGGGTCGCCGAGCTCGAGTACGCGCTGAACAAGGTAGCGGCCAAGGCGTTGATCGTGGCACCCTCATTCAAGACCAGCGACTATCTGGGCATGCTGCAGAATCTGGCGCCGGAACTGCAGGCTGGCGAGGCGGGAAAGCTGACGCTGGCCAGGCTGCCGCATCTGCGCATCGTCATCCGCCTCGGGACCGAAAAGACGCCCGGCATGCTGAACTACGCCGACGTCTTGCGCCTTGGCGGTCCGACGCAGCAGGCGCGGCTCGATGCGATCACGGCGAGCCTCAAGCCCGACGACGCCATCAACATCCAGTTCACCTCCGGCACAACCGGCCTGCCCAAAGGCGCGACGCTGACCCATCGCAACATCGTCAACAACGGCTGGTTCGTCGGCGAAAGCATGAAGTTCTCGGAAGCCGACATACTGTGCATTCCGGTGCCGCTCTATCACTGCTTCGGCATGGTGCTGTCGGTGCTGGCCTGCGTCAGCCACGGCTCCTGCATGGTGTTCCCCGGCGAAGGCTTCGATCCGCTGGAGGTGCTGGCCGCGGTGGAGTCGGAGAAGTGCACTGCCCTGCATGGCGTGCCGACCATGTTCATCGCCGAGCTCGACCATCCGCGGTTTCGCCAGTTCGACCTGTCGTCCCTGCGTACCGGGATCATGGCCGGGGCGCCATGCCCTATTGAGGTGATGAAGCGGGTGGTGGTCGACATGGGAATGAAGGAAGTGACCATCGCCTACGGCATGACCGAGACCAGCCCGGTTTCCTTCCAGTCCTCGACCGACGATCCGCTCGAGCGCCGCGTATCGACAGTCGGCCGCATCCATCCCCATGTCGAAGTGAAGATCGCCGACGAGGCAGGCAAGACACTGAAGCCGGGCGAGCGCGGCGAATTGTGCACGCGCGGCTATTCGGTGATGCAAGGGTACTGGGGTGACGAGGCGCGCACTGCCGAGGCGATCGACGCCGAAGGCTGGATGCGAACGGGCGACCTGGCGGTGATCGACGAGGAGGGCTATTGCAACATCGTCGGCCGGGTGAAGGATATGGTGATCCGAGGCGGCGAGAACCTCTATCCGCGCGAGATCGAGGAATATCTCTACCGCATCCCGCAGATCCAAGACGTTCAGGTATTCGGCGTGCCCGATGCCAAGTACGGCGAGGAACTCTGCGCCTGGATCGTCGTCAAGCCGGGCGAGACGCTGACGGCCGACCAGGTACGCGAGTTCTGTCGCGGCCAGATCGCGCACCAGAAGATTCCGCGACATATCCGGTTCGTAACCGAGTTCCCCATGACGGTTACCGGCAAGCCGCAGAAGTTCATCATGCGGGCGAAGATGATGGAGGAGCTTGGCGTGCAGGAAGCGGCGCATGCCTGAGGCGCTGCTCGTCATCGACGTGCAGAACGATTTCTGCCCGGGCGGCGCGCTCGCCGTCGGCGGCGGCGACGAAGTGGTGCCGATCGCCAACCGCCTGATTGCCCGCTTCGAGCACGTGATCCTGACGCAGGACTGGCATCCGCCCGATCACCGCTCCTTCGCCTCCGCCCATCCCGGGCGGCACGCATTCGAGACGGTCGATTTCGCCTACGGACCGCAGACGCTTTGGCCGGCGCATTGCGTGCAGGGAACGGTTGG